>CAYYLT010000144.1:0-8457 GCA_964472385.1 uncultured Bacteroidales bacterium | reverse complement strand
AGGAAATGATTATTTTGGCATGGTAAGTTACACAAGGCCAATTAAATAAATAAAATCTTGTGAAAATTCTATTCCACCTTTCCTGCATGCTCCTTTTCGCCGTAAGCATCTCTTTTGCCCAGCAGCCCTATAAGGAGATCACCTTAGAAGATATTTTCAAGGATCATAAATTTCATCAAAAATCTGTTCTTGGCCTTCGTTCTATGAATGATGGCGCTCATTACACGGTAATAAAAAGACGTTCCGCTGTCATCAAGTATAGTTACAAGACGGGCGCCGCTGTAGATACATTGTTTGATGTGGGGGATTATGATAAGATAACATGGATCGGGGCTTATGAATTCAGTGAAGATGAAAATAAAATCTTGTTGGCTACCGATATTCAGCCCATATACCGAAGATCGTATACTGCCAGGTACTATATTTATAACCGGATTAATAACACATTAAAGCCATTGAGCCGCAAAGGGCCGCAGCGGTTAGCCACTTTTTCTCCCGATGGATTGAAAGTGGGATTTGTCAGAAACAACAACATTTTCATCAAGCATTTGCAAAGCAGTAAAGAGCAACAGATAACGCATGACGGGGAGCATAACCGCATCATCAATGGTACCACCGACTGGGTTTATGAAGAAGAATTTGCTTTTACACAGGGTTTTCACTGGTCGCCCGGTGGCGATCGAATTGCTTTTTACAAATTTGACGAACGCAGGGTAAAAACGTTTCATATGAATATGTACCTTGATTCGTTATATCCGCAGGATTATACATTCAAATATCCCAAGGCCGGTGAGCAAAATGCTATCGTAAGAATTTTTGTTTATCATCTTCAAAGCGCTGCTGTCCGGGAGATGGATACAGGAGAGGAAACCGATCAATATATTCCGCGTATTAAATGGACTCCTGATAACAACCGGTTGTGCATGGTCAGAATGAACCGGCTGCAGAATCATGTTGAAATAATGCTGGCCAATGCCACTACAGGTCAATCAGCGGTTATTTATCAAGAAACCAATCCCTATTATATTTCTGAAGTGGGGGATGATTATCCCACCTTTGTTGATAACGGAACGGGTTTTATTGTTTACAGCGAGAAAAGTGGTTATAACCATCTTTATTTGTATAATATGCAGGGCGACCTGCTGAACCCTGTCACCACGGGAGATTGGGATGTTACGGATTTCATCGGTTATGATGAAAGCAATGACCGGATATTGTATCAGTCTGCAGAAGAATCTCCACTGAGGCGATCGGTTTACTCCGTAAAAAAAGATGGAACCGGTAAAAGGAAGCTTACAAAAAATAAGGGCTGGCATAAAGCGGTATTCAGCAGGGGTTTTAAATATTATATCAACTATCATGCAGAGGCAAATGCGCCATTAAAGGTATCATTGTACAAACGTAACGGAAAACTGATCCGGGTACTGGAAGACAACCGGGAATTGGTGCAGAAAGCGAAGACCTATGGTTTTCAGGATAAACGTTTCCTCCGCATCAATACCCCCTCTAGTGAATTTGATCTGAATGCCTATATGATCACCCCCGCTGAATTTGATCCTGAAAAGCAGTATCCGCTTTTTATGTATCTATATGGTGGTCCGGGTTCTCAGGAAGTTACCGAAAAATGGGGAAGGCGACAGGCCTGGTTTCAAATGTTGACACAAAAAGGCTATATCATTGCTGTGGTAGACAACCGGGGTACCGGTGCCAGAGGTCAGGATTTCAAAAAAATGACCTATGGCCAGCTGGGAAAATATGAAACCATCGATCAAATAGAAGCTGCTCAATATTTTGGGGATCTCAGTTATATCGATGCAAACCGGATTGGTATTTTTGGATGGAGTTACGGAGGCTATATGGCATCCAACTGCCTGTTCCAGGGAAATGAAACTTTTGCTATGGCTATTGCTGTAGCTCCGGTGACCAACTGGCGATATTATGATACCATCTATACTGAGCGATTTATGGGATTACCCCGGAATAATCCGGAAGGTTACGATGCCCATTCACCCATTCATCATGTTGATGGTTTGAAAGGAGACTACCTGCTGATTCATGGTACAGGGGATGATAACGTACATTTCCAGAATTCTGTTGAATTGGCCCGGGAACTTGTGAAAGCCAATAAACATTTCGAAATGCAATTTTATCCTGATAAGGATCATGGTTTATCCGGAGGTAATACAACCTTTCACTTGTATACCCGAATGACCCGGTTTATTCAAGAAAATCTTTGATTGATCCTGAGCGCGCAATGCATTGGCAAAATTTTAATGCATTGTATGGGATTGTTGTGTTCATTTCTTATTATGAACATCATAACAAATGGCTGAAGAATTGTTGCATATTATCGATATTTTTTTCGTGGTTTTTCATTCCGCACTAACCTTGTTTAATGCCTTTGGATGGATCTGGCAGAAAACCCGGATACTAAATCTGGTAACGCTGATTTTAACAGGTGCCTCCTGGTTTATCCTCGGCATATTTTATGGGTTTGGTTATTGTCCTTTGACAGATTGGCATTTTCAAATCCTACATAAACTGGGTGAACATCATTTACCTTATTCTTATATAGAATACCTCATCGAAAGACTTACCGCCTTCAATCCCAATTCCGAACTCGTTGACACAATCACTGCAGTGGTATTTTTTGTGGCGCTTACGCTTTCCATTATCCTAAATATTAGGGATAACAGAATGAAACACCGGACACCATAACCGTATAGGGTGGTTAGGTAGATGGATGGGATTCTTGGTATGATGAATATTCCGGCCCTGTCAATTAAAGCTGAATCCTGCGCTAAATACAGTCCAAAGCCGGACTATGGTTTTTCCTGAATATATTGTTTTGCATGCCGGTTATTGATCAACGGAATAATTGTTTAAGAGCAAGCAGGCGGTAGACTTATTGGTAGCCAGCGGGACCTCCCATACATCACATAAGCGCATTAAGGTAGCAATATCCGGATCATGAGGATGTTTACCAAGGGGGTCTCTGAAGAAAAATACCATATCCACTTTTCCCTTGGCGACGAGCGTGCCAATTTCCGCATCTCCGCCATATGGCCCCGAGTTATAACGGATGATGTCGGTTAATCCTGTTTCAATGATCTTTTGTCCCGTTGTACCCGTGGCATGCAACTTGAATTGGCTCAGGATATTCCTGTGATCCATGACAAATTTGACCATATCTGCCTTCTTGCCGTCATGTGCAATTAAGGCTATATTTCCCCTAAACTTGGTATGTGGTTCATTCATCCCTTGCAAATTTGGGACAAGTTAAGCAAAAATCGCTGCAATCTCTTAAGCCGAAAGATGAATTTGTTGTTTTTAATGGCAAACAAAAGTAATTATAATGATTTAATTGTCATGGCGTTATAATAAGGTGCATTGAGGCCTGACTTTCAAATGGGATACGGAGATTGCCTGAATTTTCCCCCCAATCCATCGCTTATTCATAAACTTCGTTTTGATCCTTTATGCGTAATCCGGTTAATTGCTCAATAATATTTTTTCAATATTTTGAATGAACATATTTTTGGTTTCTTTTTTTGATTGCGCGATACCTGAGCTCATTTGTGGTTTACCTTCCATGGGGCAATAAAGGAATGCGGGAATGCTTCGGATCCCCATAACAGAAGCCAATTCTTTTTCTTTGTCCACATCGACTTTATAAACGTTAATTTTTCCGGCATACTGTTTTGCCAGATCTTCAATAATGGGAGAAGTGGTTCTGCAGGGACCGCACCAGTCTGCATAAAAATCAATCAGACACGGTTTATTCCCTTGATAATTCCATTGATCATTGTTTTGGTAATCCATGATTTTTTCCCTGAAGCCTTCACTGGTCAGGTTAATTACTGCTTTTTCCTTCTCTGTATCCACTTTGACAGCTTGTTTTTGGTCTTTCTGATCCTTTTCCGAAGCTCCACTGCCCTGGCAAGCCTGTAACAATAATGGCGCTAAAGCGAGCATAATGATTATCAATCTTTTCATGTTAAACTAATTTAAAAAATTAACATATATATCAATGTAAATATCTGCAAATTTAATAAAAGTAAAGTACAAAACAAAGCTTCATGTTATTTTGTTTAATAAGCCCATAGCGAGCCGTAACCCATGATATCAACTGATAACTTACCAGGGAGTCAATAGGATTGGATGATCATAAGGTGAAGTTCGTCCCTAAGTTTGGGTAAATATTGGATGATGATATTTTTTAAAATTTCTTTCGAAACAGGATCATTACCGCTTCTCAATCTTGAAGCGGTATCGATGATCATATCTGCATGGGAAAACTTTAGCTCCGGCAGGTAATTCATCAGATTCTGAAGGGCGACACCAATAATTTCCAGGTTACGTTCCAATGCTCTTTTCACACAGAGATTGATTGAAAAATTGTGGTAATTTTTTGTATTATCCTCAAGAAAACTATCGGTATCCTGAATTGCACTGAGTATGTCATACAGCCATGCCTTTGTTCTGTCGTCCATATATAAGGTTTTTATTGCTGTCCATAAATTGTTTCAGGAATGGATTGCTCAAGGACTGTTCTTCCAGCAGGATTATTTCTGTTTTTACAAGATCTTTCAGGGCAAATTTAAGCTTATAGTAATGATCGATGTAGCTTTCAGGGGATACTGATTCAAATCGCACCGTAAAGGTTAATTTACCGGGGCCATAATGGTTGGATTGTTCTGCTTCAAAAAGATACAGTGTTGCTACCCGAAGGTTGCTGCACAACAGGCTTATCTGCTCTATATTATTTTTTGAAATCGCCATACCCCAAATATATGCAATGAATCATTAAAAGTCAATAGCGTTTGTCGATTAGGGGCTAAAAATCCGGATAAAATATCGCGCATTGATAAACTTCACACCGTTCGTTTATAAACAATGCAGGTTAGCTGTTTTGATCAATCTGATAAGGCTTCATGCCACAGGGCTATTCCTTTTTCCCCGGATTGTCAGATTTATCCGGTGCTTTGGGGATTTCAGGAAGTGGTTTGTATTCTTCCTTTATTTTTTGCTTTATCACTTCAATGGCTTTATTCAGCTGCTGGTCGATACCCTGATATTGCTTATAGGGATCATTTACCACGGTACTATCCGGTTCAACCCCGTAGCCTTCGATGATCCATTTGCTTTTTTCTGCTGAGTAGGATGCAAATTGGGGTATACGCAGGGAGCCACCGTCAATAAAAGGCAATGATCCTCTTATTCCTACCACACCGCCCCAGCTTCTTGTACCGATCACCGGTCCCAGGTTATTTTTTTTGAATGAATAAGCAAAGAGATCGCCATCGGATGCCGAATATTTATCCATTAAAAGTACCATGGGGCCACGCATAGCTCCTGATGGAGTATAGGAAGGTACATCTGCATTTCGCCTTATTTTGGCCCGGGAGACTTCCCTCCTTAATCTTTCGATGATCATTGGAGAAACATTACCTCCTCCATTGCCTCTATCATCAATGATCAACGCTTTTTTGCCAAGCTGGGGGTAAAAATGTTCAACAAATTCATTGAGCCCATGGCTGACCATATCAGGAATATGAATATAGCCAACTTGTCCGTCGGTTTTTTCATGAACTGTTTGGATATTGTTTTGTACCCAGTTGAAATAGTATAGTTCAGATTCATCGCCGATGGGTTTAATGATTTCACTATGGCTTCCTTCTATGCCGGGTTCATTGTTCACCAGAATTTCAATTTTCTCTCCGGCTTTGCCTACCATTGCCTGGTGCAGGTTTGACAGGTTTTTTACTGATTGACCATTGATTGCCAGGATAAAATCTCCTTCTTTTACATCAACACCCAATGCCTGTAAAGGGGAACGTTGCTTATCATTCCAGTTGTTGCCATCTAAAATGCGGTCTATTCTGAAATAACCCGATTTGTGTTTGATCATTTCTGCACCCAGCAAACCGGTTTTTATCTTTTCGGGTTCAGGTCGGTCGCCACTTTGTACATAAGCATGACCCACATTCAGTTCCGATATCATCAAGCCAATCAGGTAGGTAAGATCATTCCTGTGATTCACGTAAGGCAGCAATTTGCTATAGCGGCTTTTTATCTTTTTCCAGTCCATGCCGTGCATATTTTCCACGTAAAAGAAATCGCGCATTTGCCTCCAGCTTTCATCAAAGATTTGTTGCCATTCCTTTTTTGGGTCTATCTGTACTTTCATATCGGAAAGATCCACCGTTTCTTCCATATCGATCTTTGCTTCAGGGAGATCTATTACCGCAAAAGATGTATTTTTTTTAACCAACATTTTTTTGTTATTGGGTGAAAGGGTAAAATTCATATTTTTACCCAGTGTTGTTTCTTTTTGTTCTTTCAGGTCAAACATGCTGATTGTTGGTTGTTTATCCGAATCATATTTGCGGTAATAAACCTTATCATTGATCAGATGAATATGGGAATAATTTGAAGGTTTAACCGGCAGGGCGATGATTCGGTTATGAATACCTGTTTGGTCAATTTGCACTTCAACGACTTCTGGTGTTTTTGTTTGATCTGTATCCTGGGGATTTTGATTTTCTTTTTCCACCACTACCAGGTCATTTTTTGGACCAAGCGGTGATGGCGTTTCTTTCTGCAGGGTGACCAGGTATACTTTCTCCATATCATTGTATGCATAGTTCCATTCTACATGGCTGAAAATAGGTTCAAAGGTTCGTTTAGAGCTGAAAACAAGGTACTTTCCGTCGGTGGAAAATCTGGCTTCATCTGAGCTGTACCATCCTCTGGTTACCCTGAATTTATTACCGTTTTGGGTATTGTAAACCCATATGACCGAAAAGTCATTGGAATCTTCTTTGGCATAGGTAATCCATTTGCTGTCGGGGCTCCACTGATAATCTTCAATTTCTCCGAATCCGGAAGTATCTATGAGGGTTGTCTTTTTGTTTTTTATATTAATATATTTCAGATTGAAAGCTGCATCGCTCCAGAGGATTTTCTTGCTGTCGGGTGACCATTTCAGGGTATACTTATAGGTATCAGCATCACGGGTAAGCTGGACGGGGGGATTATCTCCCTGTTGATCTTGCATATAGATTTCGAATTCTCCGTCCATATCCGATAGGTAGGCTATATTTGTTCCGTTGGGGGCCCATTTTCCATCCCGCTCATGGGCATCAGGGGATCTGTTTAGGTTGTAGGTAATTCCTTCTTTTGATGGCACAGAAAAAATATCTCCTCTGGCACTGAAAATCAACCGCTCACCATTCGGCGATAATCCATAATTTTGTATGTGTTCGGATGCGTTAACAATATTTTTGCGACTGTATGTGATATCATTGGAAATGCTTATGGGAACAAGCTGCGATTCTTCGGTTTTCAGATTAAACCGGTAGATAAAGCCTCCGTTTTCAAATACAATATGGTTATGACACATCGAAGGGAATTTGACATCATATTGTTCGAAATGCGTCAATTGGCTGACATTCTTGGTTTGCATGTCATACTTATAAAGATTCATCCTCCAATTCCGGTCTGATAGGAAATACAGGGTATTGTCCTTCCACATGGGAATGATATCCTGGGCTTTGTTATCGGTGATTGCATTTGTTTCGTGCGTATTCATATCATGAATCCATATTTCATCTGCCATACCACCCCGATAATGTTTCCAGGTTCTGAATTCGCGAAATACTTGATTATATGCCAGTTTTTGCCCATCCGGAGAATAGCTGCAGAAACCCCCTTCCGGAAGCGGAAGTTGTTGGGGTATATCGCCGTCGAGAGATACCTTATAAAGTTGTCCGATGAAAGGATTGAAAGATTTTTTTCTGGAACGAAAAACGACATGCTTGCCATCAGGGGTCCAGGTCATTACAATGTTATTCGGCCCCATTCGGTCAGCAACATCATCGCGTTGAAGTGTAGCGGTGTAGGTTAGTCTCCGGGGCGATCCTCCTTTCGAGGGAATAACATATACTTCAGTATTGCCGTCATACTGACCGGTAAATGCTATATGCTCTCCATCAGGGGAGAAACGGGGAAACATCTCATAACCTTTGTGGGATGTTAATTTCCTTGCAGTTCCTCCTTGACTATCAACTGTATATAGATCACCCGCATAGGAGAATACGATCTGGTTCCCATGAATGGCAGGAAATCTCAAAAGCCCTGTTCCGTTTTTGTAAGCATTTGCCTTAAAAACAAACAAGGCCAACATGATAAAAATAATTGGTGATATTGGCTTCATATTGTGCATGGTTTTTGGTAGCCTGCATTATTCATAAAAAATGAATAAATATCTATAAATAAAAGTATATAAGCAATTTACTTATTATGATCAAAAATTTCTTTTTATACATTTTTTCCGGGTGCGCCAATTTTTGGGCATCTGCTGCGTTGCAAAAGCCTCGAAGTAGGCGACTACGTCGTCAGCTTTCGACGCCTTGCATCTACCCAAAACTTGACGCATGAATAATGCAGGTTAAA
>CAYYLT010000143.1:0-8457 GCA_964472385.1 uncultured Bacteroidales bacterium | reverse complement strand
ATCTCATTTTTGGCAACCACCAGTAATCCGGTAGTATTTTTGTCTATGCGATGTACCAAACCAGGCCGCATTTGGCCATCCTGAAAGCTGGGCAGATCCTTAAAATGATACATCAATGCATTGACCAGGGTTCCGCTGTAATGTCCATATCCCGGGTGAACAACCATACCCGCCTGCTTGTTGACCACAATAAGATCATCATCTTCATGCACAATATCCAACGGAATATCCTGGGGTATTAATTCAATTTCCCGCGGTGGGTAAGACATGACAATTGATACCACATCAGCGGGTTTGATTTTGTAATTGGATTTGACCGGTTTATCATTAACCCTGATGTTTCCGGAATCTGCTGCAACCTGGATCTTGTTGCGGGAAGCTTCCAGCTTATTCACCAGGAACTTGTCTATTCTCAAGGGTTTCTGTCCCTGATCCGCTACAAACCAGTAATGCTCATAAAGTTCCTGATTATCGATATTTTGTTTATCATCATCCTGCATAGATCATTCAGGTATTCGTTAAAACCTCTACAACTCTCTCATTAAATGTCTTATGGCAGTGGCCTGTCGGCAATGAATTTCAACCTTTACCCGCATACGCTTACCGGCTTATCACAAACTTTCTGATCTGTATGGAATGATTGTCACGATGAATAAGCCTGAACAGATATATTCCCGGTGAAAAATTGTTCATATCCATGGTAGGTGTGAGCTTGTTCCCCCTTGCCAGGACTCTTCCTTGAATATCCATAAGGGTATAAGAATAATCTTGATATTGACCCTGATCCAATTGAATATGCATTTGATCAGACACAGGATTGGGATAGACCATAAAATCCACTGATTGTTGATTCAAATCATCAGGCTTTTCAGCAACATGAACCGGTTTAAGGTATTTTCCAAAAACCGGACGGATCATGAGGGTACCGTTTAGATCCGAAGCATTCCATACCCCCGATTTGTTATAGAACAGCTTGTCGTTGTTTACATTGTTCACATCAAATCCCACATTAAGCATTTCGGTGGTATATTTTTGATAACCAATAAAAAAGTAATCATCCAGCAGGAGTTTTTCTTTTAGAACATAATTGTGGAATTCGTTCACGCTATCGGGATATTCAATGGTTTCATCCTGTTCATAGATCACGCGCCCGGGTTTACCGTTATCATCGGCCCACACCATGAGATTAAAATTGTTTCTGGAAGCTTCATCAAAAGTTTGATTGAAGTAGATCTGAATAGCCTGCAAGCTATCGGGGGTATAGGTTCTGAATCTGAAAGCTGCCATAGAACGTTCGCTACCTGCTCCGGAAATGCCATATCCGTTTTCTGCCGTTCCATCGTCGTATGCATAATAATTATAAAATTTCTGAAAATAGCGAATGGTATCATTCCACCGGTATGGAGCCCTTTCACGCGAGGTGTCGGTAACCATATAGCTTCTGATCTCAAAAAGCGCTGAATCCCGGCCATTATAGGGGAATATATAATCGATACGCCGGGGGTAGGTCTCTTTGGTGTAAGGCGGGATATCATCTCCTGTGCCACCGGTAAATGAAAAAGTTTCGGCTCCCCACATCCGGTCAATGATATCAAACTCGCGGGATATGTTCCACACTTGATCGCCCAGGTTCCGGTAGGTAATAGAAATTTTATTATCCATTTCATAAGCATTGGCATCGGGGAAATGTTCCCAGGGAACCGATTCATAGTTGTTAAGGATGGACTTCATGGGTTCGACAAATGCAATATCATTCAGGGTAGTATCCCGAAAAGAGCGGTTTTTATCCAGCCGAATAAAATCGATATGCCAGTGATCTATATTTCCGGCTCTGCCGGGTGCCTGGCTGGTGGACTCATAACTGGCATGGTTACTAAACCTGAACTGAAAACCTTTTTGCAAATGTTGGGTATCTCGGACAGGAAGGATGGTCTGGTAAAACTTTCTATGACCAAGGGAGTCGGTAAAAATTTTTCTGGCTTCACCGGAGATATAATTTTGCTCGTACAAAGTATCCTCTGCGCTATATGATACACGCCATATGGTAGTCCATTGTGCGGAATCCGGAGCATAATACTGAAGCATCAGGGAATCCTGGTATTCTCCCCCTGAAGTATCGCCTTTTCCCCCGGGCTGATAATAAAAACTGAGGTAAACAGAATCAGGAGGTTCCAGCGCCAGGTCGATAGGCTTGGAAGTCAGGGTATCTGCAGGAAACCCCGTTGCCCTGCCGCCTGAATATACTTTACCGGAAGCATCCAGCGCATCCATAGTTGCTGCACCTATGGATGGCGAATTAACAGGATACTGATGGTTTACATAAGCCTGATTGTCCATCCACAATCCGGGATAAGGGTATCCCACATCCCTGGCAAAATCGTCAATGAAAGGAAGTGCTAATGTGTCCGGCTCCTCTGGAACCGGTCTTTTTTTGATCGACTCTACATGGTGGCCAATACCCGTGTCCAATAATACCTCCTGGCCTTGAGCAGAAAAGGTGAATATTAATAAACAGAAAATCAGGTGAAGGAGAAATCTATTGCAGTGAATCACCATCATACATCTCAAGTTTAAATTGGGTTGTATCATGACCGGGAAGTTTTGCTGAATCCGTGGTAATCCAAAGATCAATATAGGCACCAAGTTTCACCGCTTTATTCTTCTCATAGGGAGGATATTGCTGCCATACAAAAGCTTTGGCTGAATCTTCCTGCGTATTAATGGTTGTATCGTACCTGACAGCACCCACATTCATGGCATTCTCAAGAATCCGGTCTCTGGCCTTTTGGTGCGGATAACCTGCTAAATCCGGAATATTGGCCCGCTCATCACTACCTTTGCCCAAAACCAAATCTATTTCCGTGCCTTTGGGAATCAATTTTCCCGTCTTAATATCTTTATTATCAACCCTCTGCTCTAAAACATTGTTTACGGCAATATCAGGCCGGTGGACAAGTTTGCCTATCTTTAACCCGGAATTGTTCAAAATGGCTTTGGCATGCCGGTGTGAAACACCTACCACATTCGGCATCTTTACCAACTCTTTTGTTGTTGCATTCATTGTTATAAATATGGTTCTTCCCTCTTTTACATCAAACTCAGAAGAAGGATTCTGTTTGGCCACCGTACCTTTTGGCCAGTTATCCTGATATACCGAATCGGTCACCTCAATTTTAAGACTGTACCTGTCGGCCAGTTGCTTAGCCTCTTTTAGGGTTAGCTTTTTAAAATCAGGCAAAGGAAAAGATTCTCCATGCTGGGTATAAATATTCAAAAAAATGAAAGATGAAGAAAAGATAACGATACCCAGGACGATAGCTATAATAAGATGTTTCAGAAAATCTTTGGTCTTGAGAAATTGGAGAAGATTCACAGGTATATAATTTAGTTGGCCTTGTTTATGCTACAAAAATCGTTTCAAAAATACATAAATTCATCTTTATCATCGTGGAATTCTTATGAGACCCCTGTCCTCAAAAATATCTGAATTTCCCTTGCTGTTAGTCTATGAATTATCAAAATGAACGATATGGCAAAAGTAAAATTATATGCTGCAGCCAAAAATATACCCGAATATTCCTAACTCCAAGTAAATAAGGCTATTTATGGAAATAAAGCATTCCGTGAGGTTCTCTGCCTTCCGGTTAGAGCAATAACCATTTCAATTACAAGCAAGTATCAATTGCACACAAAAAAAAAGTAAAAGACGCAATCATATCCTTTACTTTTTTATGCTGATAAAAAGCTAACCATGCCCATTATTTTGCGGGTATCTCATCGGATACGGTCAACCGCTTTCTACCCTTCGCTCTGCGCCGGGATAATATTTGTCTGCCATTCTTGGTTTGCATGCGTTTTCTGAAACCGTGCTTGTTCCTTCTTTTCCTATTTGAGGGTTGAAAAGTTCTTTTCATCACTTCTGATTTTTATAATTCACCAAAATGCTTTACAGGGATGCAAAAGTAATGTTTTTTTTATAGTTACAAAAAAACTGAAAGGAATTATTGATTACATCCTATTAAGGAGCTATGCATGAACAATACAAGCTAAATCAGTGCCATACAAAGTACCATCAACTTGCTCATTGTCTCATTATGGGGATACGACTATTGCTCAACGGGTAAAAAGAGTACTTTTTTGGTTTGAAAAAATGTTTCTGCATAAAAAGCATCAATAGAAAAGATGCTCATATGCTGTTGAAAGGCTTCTGTTTCCCATTGAAAATTACCTCCTTTTAAATAGAGTATCCCATTGCGCAATTGATTTTTATGCCGGGTATGCACATTTTTGGAGACCCAGTTCACGAACATTGGAAATTGGGTTACAGCGCGGCTGGCAACAAAATCAAACTGTTCATGATATGTTTCTATCCGGGTATGCAGGGTATCCAAATTATCCAGTTGAAAATCCTTTTTTATAGCCTCAATGACATACAATTTCTTTTGTATAGAGTCTACCAGCATAAAATGAACATTGGGGAAATAAATGGCCAAAGGCAATCCAGGAAACCCACCCCCGGTACCCACATCCAGCACTGCAGTTCCTGGGCTAAACCGGATAACCTTGGCTATAGCCAGGGCATGTAAAACGTGATGCAAATAAAAATTTTGGAAATCTTTCCTGGATATCACATTAATTCGTCTATTCCAGAAATGATAGGCATCAAATAAATCCCGAAACAATCTTTTCTGATGCGCAGTAAGGTCAGGAAAATATTTCAGAAGGTAATCCATTTTTCAGTTCTTGTCTATAAAGTCAGATAAGATATTTGCATGTTGTCCGGGTTATTCGACTGCAAGGCATATGCATATTAAATGCCTGAAATTATAATGCACACCTTGTGCCAGTAAAAAATAAATTGACTTGTATAACAAACGAATGCAACGAAGCCAGTGGGCATGACAGACGAACCCTATTTAATATGGTGGTCCTTATTTTTAAGAATATTATAAAGGAGTTCTCTGGCTCTGAAAAGCTGGGCTTTGACCGTACCTAAAGGAAGGTTTAATTCTTCGGCAATTTCTTCATAGGAGTATTCCTTAAAATACCGCAATTGAATGAGATTTCGATACCGCGGCTTGAGCTTTCCGACCACATGTCTCATCAGGTCAACCTTCTGGTTTTTGATCATGTCTTCCTCCGGGTCAAGCACTGTAGACTGCAAAGGGGGTGGAGCCATATCATCCTCTTCCTCAGCCTGATCTATGGAAATCAAATTGGCTTTTTGCTTGCGTATAAAATCGATACAATTGTTGGTAGCGATTTTAAAAAGCCAGGTACTAAAGGCATATTTCGGGGTATATTGTTCTATGCTCTTGAAAGCTTTCCCAAAGGCTTCAATCGTCAGATCCTCCGCATCACTTTTATTGCTGACCATCTTAAGCAGCATATAATATATGGCATCGCGGTAGCGATCCATAAGTTCGGCATAAGCCTGCTCATCTCCGTCTATGGCAAGCTTTACCAGCTTATAGTCGTACTTGGCCTTATTGGATAAGTTGGGATTTATCTCCATCTATGGTTGTTTGAATAAATCTTATTTGAAATTAGGGCTATAAAATTAATAAATGGTAAAAACATATCGTAAAACACCGAAGGTAACAAAAATATTTTTTCTCCCAAACGATTCATAAGATTTTTATATACAATCCATTGCAGAATCCATCTAAAAACAAATATTCCCAATATGTACAGGTAATATGGCTTAAAACAGACCAAAGATAAAACAAAGAAAAGATAAAAACCAACCCGGGAATAAATTTCTGTTAAAAGCCTCAATTTGGTCTTTTTTTTGTAATAATAGGCAGTGGAGAGATGTCTTCTTTTCTGTCGAAACCATGCGGAGAGACTGTGGTGAGGCTCGGAGTAAACCTTGGCTTGATTGGATATCTTAACGCGGGTATTATGTTTTGTTGCAGTTTGGTTGACAAAAAGGTCATCATCACCTGAATGAAGGTGGTAATGCCCGGCGAAACCTTTGTTATCAAAAAAAAGTTTCTTTCGGTAGGCCAAATTTCTTCCCACACCCATATAGGGTATGCCTGCCAGGGAATAAGAAAAATATTGTAGGGCGATGGTCAGGGTATCAAAGCGTATCAATGTATTCAGCAATCCGGGATAGGATTTATAACCTCCATAGCCCAAAACCAGCGATGTTTGATCATCAAAATGCTTAGCCATAGACCGGATCCATGTTTTGCCTGAGGGAACACAATCGGCGTCGGTTAATAAGATCCACGCATGTTGCGCTTTTTTGATACCCAGGGTTACTGCCAGCTTTTTTGCATGGGTAAATTTCCGGTCATTCTTAATTTCCGTAGTTTGAAGATGCCGGTAGCTCTGTTGCAGCCGCTGCAGCACCATATCCGAATCATCTGATGAACCGTCGTTCACCACAATAACTTCATAGCCTTCCGGATACTCTTGCTGGAGTATAGCCGGAAGGTTTTTCTCCAGGTTATCCGCTTCATTTTTTGCACAAATAATAACGGATACAGGTGGTAATTCTGGAACATCTTCTTTTTCCCGGTAAAATAAAACCCTTGCATATAGACCCAAATAATAGACCATTTGAATAACAAAGGCAAGTATATAAAGCAGCGGAATAAAAAGGAGCGGATTTTTGATCAGTAAATCAATCCATTGCACGACAAAAATACTTTGAATCAGACTTTATGATTATTTCGCGTTGTATATTGAACTTGCAAGTATACAACAAATAAATTAATATGAATGGTTATCTTTGCCGGGAAAATTTTCAGGCATGAATTTTAACCGCTTAAAAACAGATAATCAATCGAAAGCGAGGGCAGGTGAACTGATCACGGATCATGGGAAAGTCAACACCCCGGTCTTCATGCCAGTAGGAACCTTAGGCACGGTGAAAGGGGTTAATCCGGAAGAATTAAAAGATCGTATTCAGTCTCCCATCTTATTGGCAAACACATATCACCTTTTCCTGCGTCCGGGTTTAGAAATACTGGAAGCGGCAGGTGGCCTGCACCGTTTTATCCACTGGGAGCAGCCCCTTTTATCAGATAGTGGGGGTTATCAGATCTTTTCACTTTCCCGCAATCGCAAGCTAAGCCGGGAGGGGGCAACATTTCAATCGCATATTGACGGATCACGCCATTTGTTTACACCCGAAAATACCGTGGATATCCAGAGATCCATTGGTGCAGATATCATGATGGCCCTGGATGAATGTACTCCTTATCCCTGTGACATTCAGTATGCCAGAGAATCGCTCAAATTAACCCATCATTGGTTAACCCGGGGCATTAAAAGATTTTATGATACACCACCAAGATATTCCCACAAACAGTTCTTTTTTCCTATTGTCCAGGGCAGTGTATATAAAGAACTGCGAAAAGAATCAGCTCAGTTTATTCGGGACACGGAGATGGAAGGTTATGCCATCGGCGGACTGTCGGTAGGTGAACCTGTCCATCTGATGTATGAAATGGTTGAAGTGGTCAATCAAATCCTGCCGGAAAATGCCGCCCGCTATTTAATGGGGGTGGGAACACCTGTCAATATACTCGAAACCATCGACCGGGGGATTGATATGTTCGATTGCGTGATCCCTACAAGAAATGGAAGAAACGGAATGCTCTTCACCAAAAACGGCATCATTAACATTAAAAATGAAAAATGGAAAAAAGATTTTTCCCCCATAGAAGAAGCAGGAGAATCCTACGTTGATAGCTGTTTCTCAAAAGCTTATCTCCGACACCTGACCCTTGCCAAAGAAATTACAGCAGCACAGATTGCTACTTTGCACAATTTAAGCTTTTATAGATGGTTGGTTAATAAAGCCAGAGAAAATATCTTATCGGGTTCATTCACAACCTGGAAAAATGAAATGGTAGAAAAAATGCAACAAAGATTATAATATGAACATATTCCGGCCCAAGCTAATAGATCTGTACATTATCAAAAAATTCCTGGGTACCTACTTTTTTGCCATTGCATTGATCATTAGCATCTCTATCGTATTTGACCTTTCGGAAAAAATCGACAATTACATTGAAAACGAAGCACCGGCAAAAGCTGTCTTTATATTTTACTTGAATTTCATCCCTTATTTTGCTAACCTGCTGAGTTCGCTCTTTACATTCATTGCCGTTATCTTTTTCACATCCAAGATGGCTTATAATTCTGAGATAATTGCCATATTAAGCAATGGCGTTAGCTTTCGCAGAATACTCGTCCCCTATTTTATTTCGGCTTTTCTAATCGCTTCCATATCTTTTTTCCTTATGTCCTATGTTATCCCCCATGCTAACGAAAAAAGGTTGAATTTTGAGTATACTTATCTAAAAGCATCACCTTATAAAGTGGAAAGAAACCTTCACATGCAAATTGATACGGGGGTTTACATCTATATGCGGAATTACAGACCCAATATACAACGCGGATACAAATTTTCTATGGAAATTTTTAAAGATAACGAGC
>CAYYLT010000142.1:0-8478 GCA_964472385.1 uncultured Bacteroidales bacterium | reverse complement strand
GTTTCGAATTATGGCGACGATGAGCTTTCGGCGATCAGAAACAAGAAAATCGGTTTCATTTTTCAGACCTTCAATTTACTGCCCAGAGCCAATGCCCTGCACAATGTTGAGCTGCCACTGATATATGCAGGAATTCATAAACATACCAGGCGCCGGCTGGCCCTTGAGGTTTTGGAAAAGATGGGTTTGTCAGACAGAGCGGATCATAAACCCAATGAATTGTCAGGCGGACAGCGGCAGCGCGTGGCTATAGCACGGGCAATGGTTAACAAACCGGAAATTCTCCTGGCTGACGAACCAACCGGAAATCTTGATTCAAAGACAAGTGAAGAGATTATGCAGGTCTTTCATGAACTTCACCAGGAAGGCAATACCATCATCCTGATAACCCATGAAAATGATATTGCAGGGCACAGCCAGCGAACTATTCAGCTGCTTGATGGTGCCATTCGCTCCGATGAACATCTTGAAAAAAAACTGTAAAATCAATACATATCATTCATCAACCAATCTCATTATGCTGATGTACAGAACATGTTCCTTTTTCATTTTTATGCTGATCGCTTTTCCTTGCTTTCTTAAGGCCCAAAAAACGTATTTTTTTGACATTGATAAAAGTATAGAGCTGGCCAAAAAGCAAAGCTATACCATGCGGTTATTGCAACAGGATCTGGAAAATGCCCGCTATGAGTTAAAAGCCGCCAAAAGCAATTACATGACGCATGTCAATTTGAATTTTACCGCTCCCGACTACAGCGAGACCATCAGGCAATGGGAAGACAGCTCCGGCATCAATTTTTACCCGGTCAAGCAATTGTATTATTCCGGTGATCTTACCATTAACCAGCCCCTGCCTACCGACGGGAATCTGTTTATACGTTCGGGCCTGTATAATACCGACGATTATGATGAAGATATGAAATATTTGCGCTTCAATACCAAGATCGGGTTTGAGCAACCCCTGGAGGCATTTTATGCTTATAACCGGATCAAATCGGAGTTTGAACGGGCAGAGCTGAATTATGAGAAAACCCGGAAGCGATTGAGGAGAGTGGAATTGAATATTATTTATGAGGTCAGCCAATCCTTTTACAATTTACTCTCGGCAAAAAAAAGAAAAGAAATAGCAGAGGAAGCCTTGGATCGCCAATTAACCTCTTTTCAGATTGCTAAGAATAAGTATGCAGCCGGATTGATTCGCGAGGTTGAAGCAATGCAGATGGAAGTTGATCTGGGCCAGGCTCGCAATGATTATGATCTGGCTAAGGTGAACGATAAGACCAGCGCCAATTTTTTCAAACAGTATTTGGGGCTCTCATTGGGTGATAGTATCGTTGTAGATAGTGATCTGGATTACCAGGTTGTCGAGGTGGATCTCGATTTTGCGGTACAACATGGGCTGGCAAACAGAACAGAAATTGACGATCATAAAATTAACATGGAATTATCCGAGATCAATCTGAAAAGGATCAAGTCCAGAGGTATGATCAGCGGAGGTATTTCTGCTTATTACGATATGATCGGAGTTGATGATAATCCTCTTCCCATTCCCCTTAGACAGGCTTTTGAGAATACATGGGAATTGTTATCCAGCAGACCCGGTAACTATGGTGTTGCCTTAAGAATTTCAATACCCTTGATCGACTGGGGTGAAAACAAAGCCAGGGTGAGCGCTGCGAAAGCGATGTTGAAAAAAGAAGAAATCCGTCTGGAAGAAGAGATGATCAATATTGAACGGGAGATTATCAATACGGTAAACAGGTTGAAAAGTGCTTTACGCAGGTTACAGTTGCTGGAAAAAGACCTGAAGATCGCTAAAAGAAGTTTCGACATCTCGCAATCCCGTTTTGCTAATGGCGATATCAATAGTGAAACACTGGCGCTCGATCGTGAACGGTTGAATAGGGTTTATCTTTCTCATCTCGAGGCGTTTGTTAGTTACAAGCTATTGGCGGCGGATTTAATGCGAAAAACTTTTTATAATTTTGAAGCCAACCAGTCAACCCTTGATTAATGCAGATTTTCTGCTTAACTTTATGGCAAATTACGCGATTCAAGAAAGGGAGCCATGGAGGCTTCAATAATATGCGGATTATTGTTCGCATCAATTGACTGGAGTAAAGGTTTTAGCCTGCATTATTCATAAAAAATGAATAAATATCTATAAATAAAAGTATATAAGCAATTTACTTATTATGATCAAAAATTTCTTTTTATACATTTTTCCCGAGTGCGCCAATTTTTGGGCATCTGCTGCGTTGCAAAAGCCTCGAAGTAGGCGACTACGTCGTCGGCTTTCGACGCCTTGCATCTACCCAAAACTTGACGCATGAATAATGCAGGTTAGCAAACAACAAAAATGGATATATATAAAACGACCATGAACTTTATTAATCATAAATTACTTACAGGCAAATGATTAAAAAAGTTCATCGGGAGTTTCTGAATGTACCAAAATTTTTGGCATTTTTTTAACGACAAAAATTTCAGACAGATGAAAAAACAAGTTTTACTGGTTCTATTCGGAGCACTTTTGGTATTCAATCTATACAGCAAGCAACTAAAAGGTAAAAAACACCCCAATATTGTTTTTTTACTATGTGATGATTTGCGCTGGGATGCTTTGGGCTTTATGGGCAACAAGCATATCCTTACCCCGCATATTGACAGATTGGCTGGTGAGTCGGTGGTTTTCACCAACGCCTATCATGTTTGTCCTATCAGTATGCCCAGCCGGGCTTCTATCATGACAGGCCAGTATTTGGGCATGCATGGTTCAGGTTTTAACCGGCCCTCCAACTATGTTATTACTCAGGACGAGTTTAATCGTTCTTATCCTGTCAGATTACGCCAAAATGGATATTATACCGGTTTTGTCGGAAAATTTGGTTTTGCGGTCTCTAATGGATCCGAAAAAGTCGTGAATAACGATCATGAAAGGCAGCAAGCCTATATGCCCAAAGAACATTTTGATGAATGGTATGGTTTTCCGGGACAGGGGCAGTACCGGCCCCAAAGGGATGGTAGTTTCAATGGTTATGAGAACAAATGGAATGCGGTTCATCTGAATGAGTTTATGGGTTACCAGGCCAAAGCATTCATCCAAAAAGCCAGCAACAAAGATGAACCGTTCTGTCTCTCCCTGAGTTTTAAAGCACCGCATGCACCTTTTGATCCGGAAGAACATTTTCGCAGTTTGTATGATGACAGAAACATTCCCCGCATGATCAACGATGCTCCGGAATATTTTGAAAAACTGCCGGAAGTGGTGCAGTCCAAAAGCCGGAATGCCAAATGGTATTTTGGGGATAACCGGCCTGCATGGCATATTGAGCTTGACAACACATACCAGGCGTTCATTAAAAATTATTATGGCCTGATCACGGGTCTTGATCAGGTTGTTGGACGTATACGGCAGAAGTTGAATGAATTGAATATTGCCAACAATACCGTTATCATTTTCACTTCTGATAATGGCTTTTTTTGTGGCTCAAAACAACTGATGGGCAAAGCCCTTTTGTATGAAGAGTCTGCCAGGGCTCCCATGGTTGTATATGATCCCAGGTATATGAAAGAGAAAAACACCCGTTTTGAAAATGGCTTGATCTCCCTTGTCGACATTGCTCCAACCATACTGGATCTGGCAGGCCTTAAAAAATCAGAGAATATGCCGGGTAAAAGCTTTATGCCGGTTGTTTATAATGAAAAAGAAGAAATACATGAGGCCGTTTACGGTGAAAATAATTTTGATGCCGGTCATCCGGTTATTTCGGAAGTTGAAAACCCTGACAATTATCAATCGATCCGTTCAAAATTTGTAAGAACAGAGCATTACAAGTATATCCGCTACCATGAGTGTCATCCGGTTGTGGAGGAGTTATGGAAGATCAGTGAAGATACCCTGGAAGCAAATAACCTGATCAATGATCCCGAATATGAGGAAGTAGCAAATGACATGCGTAACAGACTGGATGCTTTTGAAAAACAGCACGTAGATTATAAGAATACGCTGAAGGAATAGAAAAGGATCTGCTGATGGCACCGCCATGAAAACATGATCCCACCTTAAGGCCGGGTTTATCATTGAGGTGTGGGGTAGAATGATATGGCTTTACCTGCATAACGAGGTATTGAAGTTTTTAATTGCAAATAATTGTTTTACAGTTCATAAACAAACCATCATCCTATGAAACCTGCATGCAGCAACCTACACAACAAGGCAATGTATAAAGCATGCAGGTTCCACAATGATTGAGCACATCATATTTATTTTAAGATATAAATCCTTTTGAATGACAAGCTATTAACTAAATTCTATACTTGTGAAAATCCTGAAAACCTTCGTCTTGCTTGCGGGTATTGTTTTTATCATATCCGGATGTGCGTCTCGGCAGTATGTATATCGTTACAAACCCAATCCTGTCCCGGGAGAGAAAATTCCTGTGGCTGCTTACTTTGAAGTAAATATCGATCATATCAGGTACACCGGATCAAGGAATTATCCTCATTTAAAGGCGGATATCAAAGATGTATTACAAAGTGAGCTGAGCCAGGTTTTTAAACTGGTTAGCGATGATCCAAATGAGCCTTATGATATCCGGATTATGATAGATGTACAACAGTTTCGGTATGCCAATCAATCCTGGCCCATGATCTTTCCGTCTTTTTTTGTTTTGGGGTACCTTGGCTCACCCATAGGCATTTCTAAAGCTTCGGTAGCCTATGAGGTGAATATTTTCGATCGCAACAACAATCCGGTTACTTCTTATCAATCTATCAAAGAAGTGAAAAAATGGGTGGGATTATATTACAACATGCCAACCCTAAACCCCATCAGTGCGAAGTTTACCTCCTATGTAGCATCTCAAAAGGCTATGGATGCTATAAAACCACAAATTCTTGCCGACAGGAATGAAATGGAAAAATACATGATGGTTAAGTCGGAATACAAAAGAGATACGGTTATTCAGAGGGAAGTGGTGTATGTTGAAAAGGAGGGAGCAGAATATCAATTTGAGCGATTTTCGGATGTGGACAAGAATATTCCGGTTAACAAGAAGAAAGACCCTTCTAGGTTTGCCTTGATTATTGGAAATGAGGATTACGCTACCCATCAGGTCGATTTGTCCTCGGAGATTGATGTGGACTTTGCCAGAAATGATGCCAGTGCTTTTAAGATGTATGCCTTAAAATTGCTGGGTATTCCTGAGGATAATATAATTTTTCTGCTTGATGCAACTACCGGACAGATGAATCAGGCCATTTCAAAGATGAATTTGATCATCAAGAATACCCGGGGACGGGCCGAGGTTTTTGTATATTATGCCGGACACGGTTTACCGGATGAAGAAACACGAACTCCCTTTTTAATGCCGGTTGATGTAAGCGGCAGAAATGCTGCTGATGGTATACCTTTGCAAACCTTATATGACAAGCTTACCGAGTTTCCTTCCAGAAGGGTTACTGTATTTATCGATGCCTGCTTTAGCGGAGGAGCAAGAAATCAGGGTTTGATTGCAGCCAGGGGTGTTAAAGTCATTCCCAAAGCCAGCAAATATAAAGGCAATTTGATTTCCTTTACTTCCAGCAGTGGAAATCAATCTTCTTTGCCTTTAAGCGCGCAAAAGCATGGATTGTTCACCTATTATTTGCTCAAAAAGCTCAAGGAATCAAGGGGGGAAATTCAATATGGTGCATTAAGCAATTATTTGAGCGATAAGATCTCATTGCAATCTGTTTTGAGAAATGATAAGGAACAGACACCCAATACCTATACAAGCAGCAGTATTCATGAGGAATGGAAATCCTGGAACTTTCTGGGGCATTGATTTTTTATGCCTTCAAAGCTCCTGAAAATGCCAATTTAAGGTTGAGCATCATAGAGGTTAAGTTTGACTGTGGGCCAGATGGTTACCAGGTTTTATTGCAGGCAAAGAGAAATAAAAAGTTGAACCTTTACCGGGTTGGCTCTCTGCCCATATAGCGCCTTTATTGATTTCAATAAATTCTTTGCATATGATCAAACCCAGGCCCGTGCCTTGTTCCCCGCTTGTACCTGTAGCTGATACTTTGTCATCCATCTGAAAAATGCTTTCGAGCTTGTTTTTCTCTATTCCCATACCGGTATCACTGATGCCGGTTATCAGCTTTTCAGTTTCCTTTTCAGCCCAAACGGTAATCTTTCCGCCGGAATGTGTGAATTTTATGGCATTTGAAAGCAGGTTACGGATGATGGTGGTGGTGGTAGGCCTATCGGCATATACCTTTTGTTTTTTATCTACCTGGTTGATAAGCCTGATTTGTTTTTTGTCTGCGGAAAGCTTTAATAAGTTAAAATTTTCATCCACTGTAGGATGTAAATAAATAACCTCCGGATGATAAGGGATTCTTCTTCTCTGGGTACGGGACCAGGTCAGTAGGTCGTCCAGCAACCCGGACAGGTTTTCAGTGGATTGGTAAATCATTTTATTAAAATGCCGGATCTTATCTTCCGGATAGCTTGTGTAATTATCTTCGATAAGGGCCGAGAAACCTTTAATATTGCTGATTGGATTCTTCAGATCATGGCCTATGATGGAAAAGAGTTTGTCTTTTGTTGCATTAAGCTCTTTGAGCTTTTGATTATGTTTTATAATGGTTTGCTCATTGGCCTTATTCTGGAAGTAGATCCCGTAGAGCTCTGCCAACGTATGGAGTTGAGCCAGATCATTCTCGTTCCATGTTTTATCCGCTACGGTATAATCGAATTCAATAAAGCCGAAAAATGAATTTTTAACCCATAAAGGGATAACCAAAACGTTTTGTATATTCCTTGCTTTCAGCCAGTGTTGTTCTTCGGTTGGAAGAGCTGAAACCTTCCCGGAAATAATTTTATGCTTTGACAATGCTATCTTCCATCGCTCCAATCCATCTTTCTTATAAGAAAATTGTTTTTTGGAAAGTTTTACTTTGGCAGATGGTATATGACCGGCACATACACCATGAATTTGTTCTGTGCCAAGGTCACCGTTTTCAGCATCATAATTTTTAAAGATATGAATACAGGATGCTTCCGAACTGTCCAGCAAATATCGCAAACCTTCATTTGCCGCATTGGGTTCATTGTTTAAGAGTACCGTAGAACATGTATTGATACTGTGTTCATATTTCAGTCTGTTCTT
The DNA here is from genome assembly GCA_964472385.1 of uncultured Bacteroidales bacterium. Lineage (GTDB taxonomy): Bacteria > Bacteroidota > Bacteroidia > Bacteroidales > UBA12077 > JAGXLC01. The sequence continues at coordinate 1,318 of CAYYLT010000142.1, read as the reverse complement.
CAATCTGTTTTCTGCTTTTTGTCTCTCTTGTATTTCAGTTTGCAGCCTTTCATTAATGGATTTTAGTTCTTCATTGAGCGCCGCATATTCTTCATTTGCTTCTTTCAGCGCTATTTCATCTCTTTTCCGTTTGGTGATATCCCTGGCTACGCCTATATAAGCAGTAACTTTGCCGGCAGCGTTTTTTAGCGGGGAGGCATTAGAGGTATGCCATTTCCAGCTTCCATCCTGATGTTTGACCCGATATTCCACATCACGCTGTTTTAAACCGGAGGTAATAATTTTTTGAAGAAAATCTATACACACATCGATGTCATGGGGATGAACGAAACTGGAAATGTGGTATCCCAATACTTTATTTACGGGATGTCCCAAGATGCTCTCCCAATTTGGCGATACATAGACAAAAATACCTTCCGGAGAGAGCTGGTAGATAATATCATTGGCATTTTCAACAAATGAACGGAATTTTTCTTCACTTTCTCTGAGTTTTTGCTCTGCCTGTTTTTCTTTGGTAATGTCATCAAAGATGGTCAGCACATATTGCTGGCTGTTAACACGGATAAAGCGGGCAAACATTTTGGCTGTGAAAATCTTATTTTTCAGGGTGGTAAAGGTCATCTCCAGACCATCTACTGCTCCATTTTGCAAAAGCTCATCGATAAATATTTTGCGATCTTTTTTTGAATAAAATCCCAGTTCTGTGGTTGTAAAGCCCAGTAGCAGATCACTTGAAGCGCCAGCCTTTTGACAGAAAACCTCATTTACTTCAATAAGCTTCCCGCTCTCAGCTTCGGACAAGGCCATGGGCTGGGGAGAGCGGGTGAAAATTGTTCTGAACTGCTCTTCCCGCTCTTTCAGCAATATTTCCGTCGGGCTGCTTTCATGGCAGGCATTAGAACCATAGCCAGCCTTTTTTTCGGCTTCCAGTTGGGCAATTCTTTTTTCTAATTCCTGGTAAGAAGGCTTTGAAGGGTTCATATTAAGATGACTCATTTCAGTTGAAACCCATATGCTGCCTATGCAATCTATCCTGCACATACCATAAGGGTTGTAAAGCTATACTTACAAAATTAAGGAATTCTTTCAAACAATGAAATGAAAACTTTCCTTTATTCCTTAACCCAGATAAACGGAAAATCCTAATTTCTATAACCTAATTTCTAAATCCTAAACTGTATAGTGCATTCGCCTAAAAACCATGCTTTTGTTATCAATAGCATACGCAATTCCAATTGAAATAATTAAATATAAGCAATTTACCCTGTATTATTCATGCGTAAAGTTTTGGGTAGATGCAAGGCGTCGAAAGCCGACG
>CAYYLT010000141.1:0-8586 GCA_964472385.1 uncultured Bacteroidales bacterium | reverse complement strand
TCATGGCCATGATCGCGGCCAGGTTGATGGCGGCAAACGTTTTGCCTTCCCCGCTGATGGTGGAGGTCATCATGATGACCTTTTCATTTTCTTCCCGCAAAATGTATTGCAGGTTGGTGCGTATGCGGCGAAACGATTCGGCCATGGCTGCACGGGGATTGTCAGTAACAGGTATCTCGCTGTGGGTTTGGTTGTGGCCGATGGTACCCAGCACCGGCACGCTGGTGTTGTTTTCAATGTCTTCCTTGCTTTCAATGCGGTTGTCAAAATAGTCCAAAGCAAAGATGATCAACCCGGGGATGAGCAGTCCCAGCAACAAAGCTATGGCATAGTTGCGCGACTTGTTGGGGGATAGCTTTTGAACGTTTTCTAACCGCGTTTTGTCGAGTATCCGGTTGTCCGCGATGTGGGAGGCTTTCTGGATGCCTACCTCCGCCCGCTTCTCCAGCAGGAAAGTGTAAAACTTGTTCATCAGGTCGTACTTGCGCTGGATGTTCAGCAAGGCCCGCTCCTTGAAAGGCAGGCGCTGTATGCGCTGCTCGATACCTGCTATCTCCTGTTGATATTGCTCCCTGATGTTGCGGTTGTTTTCCAGCGAGGTTTGGATGGCCTCATGCAACTGCTGTTTGACCTGTCCGATCTGCCGGTTGAGGTTCTCCAGCACGGTAGTCTCGCCGGTGACCACAAAATCCAATTCCTGTTTTTCTTTTCGCAGGGTGCGCAGCTCTTCCAGCAAGCTGCTCAGCATTTGGCTTTTATCACCTGTCATGGGTGGTGCGATGATGGCAGAGGTGTCGCTTTTACGGTTGAGGTAAGAACGCAGGTAGTCGTAATAACGCTGCTGGAACTCCAGCTCGGTGTTTTGTTCATGAAAGGTTTGCAGCCTGTCGAAGGCCATCTGCCCTTCCTTGCTCAGGTTGACGATGTTGTTGCGCTCGCGGAAGCGGAGCAACTGGTTTTCGATGGTATGCAAAGAGTCAGCGATCTGGCTGATCTGCCCGTCAATGAAATGCATGGTATTTTCTGCCGTGCGGTTCTTCTGGTCCAGGCCGTACCGGATGTACTCTTCGCAGAAGGCATTCAGGTAATCCACGATCTTTTGTTTGATTTTCCCTTGCAGGCTGAGGTTGATGATGGTGCTTTCTTCGTTCTTTTGGTTAACCTGGATTAGTTTGCTGTACCGGTTGGCCAGGGCGTTGAGGCTGTGAAAGGTGAAGCTGTATTTGATATGGCCGAAGGAACTGCTGTTTTTATATACTGTGAACTTATAATTTTCATCAAGGTATTCCTTTCCGAACGGCAGGACGGTATCCACCCCATATCCTTCATTGATCAGGAGCCTGAATTTTCTGTCTGAAACAGGCTCCACAAATAGCTTTCTGCCTTCTGCCTGCACGTGGCTGGTATCGTATGTTACTTTGATGGCGCAATTTTTGTACTGAGGTATCTCTTTGATCCGGCCGTGGGCCGTGTAGCTTACGTTGAAGTCAAGTCTTTCCAGAGCCCGCCGGGCGATCTCATAGGAGTTGATCTTGGCGATCTCGTTCTGCACAATGCCCCGCCGGCGCATTATCCGGAAGGGACGAAGGTCGCTGAGCACGTTTTCCACCCCGGCATTTTCTCCCTGGTCCTGCAAAATGATGGTGGCGTTAGTGGAATAGGCGGGGTTGGTATAGCGGTTGATAAGGTAGGCAGCGCCGAGGGTCAGGAAAACCACCAGGGCAAACCAGTACCAGTTGGACAGGAACAGGTAGATGTACTTCCGCAGGTTGATGCCGGAATCTTCGTTGTACAGGTTCTGTTGTATCTCTTCGTTGGTCATCGGGTCAGGTTTAAGATGAGTACGACGGTGGATATGACTGAGGAGAAGGTGCTGAGCATGAACATATAGTCGGTGGTGCGCTCCCGGAACAGGGTCGTGCGCAGGGGTGGCACATACACAATATCATTGGGCTGGATATAATATCGCTCCGACGATATCAGGCTTTTATCCGTCACGTCAATCTCATAGGTACGGGAGCCTTCGCCGGTAGGGCGGATGAGCAGGACATGCTCGCGGTCGCCGTTGTAGGTGATGCCCCCGCCGTAAGCCAAAGCCTCCATGATGTTAACCTGCTCATCATACACTTCCTTTACCCCTTTGCTGTTTACCTCGCCCATCAATGTAAAGCGGGTGGCGCTCAGCTTGACAATGATCTGCGGTTCTTTCAGAAAGCGTTTGGCCCGCCCGACGATACGGTTCTTGGCTGCGGGCATGGTGAGGTCGTCCACATAGATCGAATCGAGGATGGGCATCTCAATATACCCGGAATCGTTCACCGTATAGCCGTTGAAATAGATGTTCCCGCTGCCGGCACGCATGTTCTGGGTGCTTCTTTCCCCGCCCAGCAGGGGATTGAAAATTTTGTTGATCTCCTCATCCTGGGTGATGACACGGATATAAAGGATATCGCCTGGCTGAAGCCTGTAAGGTTTCCTGTGTTTCTGCAAGAGGCTGTCATCGCCGGTGATGGCAATGTCCTGCATATAGGTTAGCTTCTTGTACGAATCGCAGGAGCTTAAGGCAGAGGCCAGCAGAAAGGTGAGGAGAATGATTTGGAATCGGTTCATGTTTGTTGAAGGTCTTTTGATTGCGTTAATGTTTGCATGTGAGCATGGGTTGATGTTTGAATATATGAATGTGAGCATGTGAGCATGGGTTGCTGGTTTCTGCGAATGCAATGAACCATGTCCGGCCCCCGGCGGATGACCATGAATAACCACGAATAAATTATACTTTAGATGCAAAAAGGCGGGACAGAAAATGCATTGGCCGGAAACAGCTCCGCCCCGTCAGTCCCATTGCGGAACTGATAATTGAGTAAAAAAAATGTTCAGGAGGCAAAAATATACATTTTGATTGCAAATGGAAATGACACAGGAATAATTTTTTGTGAATTTGTTCTCCTGCAGGAACTTTAATACCCGGGAAGCGGTGATCTGATGGACTGTATGCAGCGCTTGTGGCAACCGGCGATTGTTTTTCACCCGGGCAGCCTGCCCGGCCCGTTGGAACAGGTTTAGTCCATACCTGCCGGCCAGCAAACTTTTTCTCAAACCCTCAGATGATTCAGTTGCCTTTGCAGCTTATAGGCAGCTCCGCCCCCTCAGTCCCATACCACGCCGGGCTGAAAAGGTTATAATCCCTGTCAGTCGGTATGTTATTCCGTTATACCACCAATTTTTTCAGGTATGACGGGTTGATGTTGACCAGAAGGTTCTGTTGGATGACGTCAATGCGGATGAGCACCTTATAGCGATTCAACTGTTTGATGAGCTCTCCCTGTATGCCTTTCAGATTGCCCGTCTGTATCTCCACCAGCTCACCCACCTCAAAGAAATCGGAGGTTACCTCGTAGCTCTCCCCGCTCTTCAGGATCTCTTTGATGGCCTGTATCTGCCTGTCGGGTATGGGCGCCGGCTTGCCCTCAAAGTTCACCACTTTAACAATGCCCTGGACATGCGTGGAATAATGCAATTCTTTTCGTGTGGCCCTGATAAATATGTAGCTCCGAATAAGCGGCTCATATACCCATTTCTTCCTGTCGCTCCACTGCTTCAGCCGCTTTTCCAATGGCAGATACGTCTCGTACCCCCTGTAGAGCAATTCCTGTTCCGTTTTTTTCTCAGCCCGCGACTTGGTATAAAGTGCATACCAGCGTTTACCATTTTCTTCCATATAACCTGTATTGTCCATAAAAAACGAAAAACACTTTTATAACGAAAAGAATATCAGTATGATACTTACAATGTTCCTAAATTATGCTGACGCTGTAGAAAAACCTGGTTTTTCCAATACGGGGTTGGCGGCCTCCGCCCCGCAAACCAGCGCCAATGCATAAACTGCACTCTGTTTATGAATAATGCAGGCTTATCCTGTTTGTCCGGCAAAATGACAAAATTAACAAATATACCTTTTAGACAATAAGGTTAAGATTTTTGATTTGGATAAATATTTTTTAAGATTATTCAGGATAGAAACACTTGGGATAAAGACAGACGCTAAATTGTTACGCCCCTTAACAAAAATATGCATCATTTTTGAACCGGCCATAAGCTATGCTCTTCCTTGTGGATAAAAAAATTCCTATACCAACACAATATTTGTAAAAATTTTTTCGTATTTCATTTGGATTTTGAACATATGTTCATTACTTTTGTTCCTGATAAACTAAAAAGAAAAGGAGGTTATGATGGCAAGAGGAGATCGCACAGGACCGGAAGGCATGGGTCCGATGACCGGCAGATCCATGGGATATTGTGCCGGCTACGGAATGCCCGGATATGCCAATGCAGCGCCGGCTATGGGTCGCGGTATGGCCCGAAGGTTTGGATATGGCCGCGGTGGTGGCTTCAGAAGACGATTTAATCATCCGGATTATATGCCGGAAGATATCGCACCAACGCGTGAAGAAGAGCTCCGGGGACTTAAGACACAGGCAAACAGGTTGAAAAGAACCCTGGATGACGTGCAGAAAAGAATTGAACAGCTGGAAAAAGAAAATGAAGGCTAAGCACCGGGATGTTCTTTGAAAAGACGGTATACTCCTATAGCCGGAGAAAAATTGCCCGGCTGTATGTAAGTATATGGATGTCAATCGTTATATTTGCAAAAAAATTTGTCACCACGACCCAAGCGACATAGAAAGCTGGGAAGGCCTCCCGGGATGATGGGCTTCAAGCCCCTGGGCGTTCCCCTGTCCATGAGCGGACAAATATCCGTTCAGTATGAGGAGTATGAAGCGCTCCGGTTGGCCGACTATGAAAAGCTGTCGCATGAGGAAGCTGCCGCGAGAATGCAGGTTTCGCGGCCAACCTTCACACGAATCTATGAGAAGATGCGAAATAAGCTGGCCACAGCATTTGTTGAAGGCAAAACCATCCTCATAGAGGGAGGCAACGTGGCGTTGGACAAGCAATGGTTCCGGTGCTCATCCTGCCATACCGTTTTTCATGTTCCCGAAAGGAATGCCCCGGTATGCACCCATTGCGGGAGTGAAAAGGTGGAGAACATCAATGAATCGTTGCGAAACTGGCAGGTCGAACAACAGGGACGCCGGGGTCACGGCTGGCAACAAACAGCCCATAAAAACTGCGTCTGCCCGGAATGCAACACAGCGGTGGAATCCACGCCGGGGGTACCCTGCAGGGAAATGACATGCCCGAAATGTGGCAATTTGTTAACCAGAAAATCGTAAGGAGGAAATTATGCCAGGATTAAACAGAACCGGACCGGAGGGAGAAGGTCCGATGACAGGCAGAAAACAGGGAAAATGCAATCCGAAGAACAGGAAAAAAACGGAAGGCCAAACTGAGGATGTAATGCCGGCCAGTGGCGCCGGACGTGGAAAAGGCCGTAAGCGGGGCAGGAAAGATGGCCGGGGTTCCGGCCGTGTACAAAGAAAAAGTTAGAAACCTCAAAAAATACATGATGATGAAGAAAATTGCCGTACCGGTGATGCAGGGTAAAGTGGCGCTACATTTTGGCCACTGTCAGGAGTTTTATCTCTATCAGGTCGACCAGTCCGAAATTGTCCGGCAGGAGACGCTGACACCGCCTCCCCATCAGCCGGGGATCATTCCCAAATGGCTCCACCAACAGGATATAACGGATGTTATTGCCGGGGGTATGGGCCAAAGGGCTATAGATATTTTCAATGACCTGGGAATAAATGTTTTTGTTGGCGCTCCCAGCAAAGAGGCGGCCACGATCGTCAAAGATTTTCTTAATGGTAACCTGGAGACACAGGCTAATCTTTGTGACCACTGATCCCGGTTTTTTTACGGGTATCCGGCTTTTGTGGACAGACATGCATGTTATGGTGTCTTCCGGAAAACGGTGATATGTTTTAAAGGTACTTATGTATGAATCATCAGTGTTTATTTTGTTTCTGCAGGGCTTTTGACAGGCTGCTGGAGAGACATGTGGAAAGCAATGCCCGGCGGCTGGAGCTGGCCAAGCGATTTTTTTCCATGCTGGCAGCAGCCGACACAGCGCAGCCTACACCTGCTATCGCCCGCGATATACATGCCCTTATCAGGGAATATCTGAACAACAGCGATCCGTATCAGGAGGAAAAAGCCGGCAGCAATGCACAGGCACTGGCGGTGTACGATGAGATGAAAGCAAAGGTAGAACGCTCCCCACACCCTTTTAATACGGCCTTGCGTTATGCGCTGGCCGGAAATATCATCGACTATGGCCCCTCGCATGCCTTCGATCTGATCCAAACCCTTGAGAAAGTGGAAACATCAGATTTTGCCGTAGATCATTCCGGCGAGCTCGAGCAAAAAGCAGCCCGGGCCGGTAACATCCTTTACCTCGGCGACAACGCAGGGGAGATCGTGTTCGACAGGCTTTTTATTGAAACCATGGCGCATCCCGGGATTACCTTTGCCGTCAGAGGCGCCCCGGTGATCAACGATGTGACCCTGCAGGATGCCCGTGAAGTTAACATGCATGATGTGGCAACGGTGGTCACCAATGGATATGACGCACCCTCTACCATACTGGAGAAATCCAGCCCTGAGTTTCGCAGGGTCTTTGACCGGGCCGACCTGATCATCGCTAAAGGACAGGGTAACCTGGAAGGATTGATGCACCGCGATGATCCGCGGCTGTGGTTCCTGCTTACAGTCAAATGCCAGGTCATTGGCGATCACCTGGGCGTGAACAAAGGAGATTTTGTGGTTTCCAATAATCATCATCCCGGTGCGGGTATTTTTTGATTGTATCCACTGATGCAGCAACAAACAAGATAAAAAATGAAAATTGCCATAGCAAGCGGTAAAGGAGGCACCGGCAAGACCACGCTGGCGACCAACCTGGCCGTGCTCCTGAGCAACGGCGTGCGGCAGAGACCTACGGTGCTTGCGGATCTCGATGTGGAAGAACCCAACTCGGGGATCTTTCTACAGGGAACGACGATCCATGAGCAACAGGTCATGAAAGCCATACCCCGGTGGATAGCAGAGCAATGTACTTTCTGCAACCGATGCAGGGAGGTTTGTCATTTCAATGCGATAGCCGTACTGCCACAGTCGGTGCTTATCTTCCCGGAGCTATGCCATTCCTGTTACGCCTGCACAGGCTTATGCCCTGAACAGGCGCTGGTCATGAGAGATCACCATATCGGCGATCTGACACACCGAAAAGTAAACCAGCTCGATTTTATCGAGGGCAAGCTTAATATCGGCGAGCAGCAAGCAGTACCGCTCATATCCCGGACCGTAGATTATACCCTGGCCGGCTTTCCGGAAGATGCCATATTTTTGTTTGATGCACCCCCAGGCACCTCCTGTCCCGTGATAGAAGCAGTGAAAAAAGCAGATTTCGTCGTGCTGGTATCTGAACCCACCCCCTTTGGCCTGCACGACCTGAAACTTTCCGTGCGCACCATGCGCAAAACCGGCAAGCATTTTGGCGTGGTGATCAACCGGTATGGACTGGGAAACAAGGATATTGAAACTTTCTGCCGCAGCGAACAGGTACCTGTCATCGGCAGGATACCCAACATGCCCGAGATAGCCAAAAAATATTCACAGGGAGAGCTGATCATCGAGATACCCGAGATAAAAAGGGAAATGCTGCATATCATTGCCCGCATGGAAAAACTTACCGGCACCCTTATCAGCCGGTCAAACTCCAAAGCATTATGAAAGAGATCGTTGTCATATCCGGCAAGGGCGGAACGGGCAAGACCTCCGTCACGGCAGCTTTTGCTGCTTTGTCGCCCGAAGATACGGTGGTGGCAGACTGTGATGTGGATGCAGCCGACATGCACCTGCTGCTGAAACCGGATTTTAACCGGGAGGAAATATTCTATAGCGGTCAGACCGCCTATATTGATCCGAAAGTCTGTACCCGCTGTGACAAATGCATTAAAGTGTGCCGGTTTGATGCCATTCACCGCAACGGGGAGTCCTTTGCCGTGGATCCCATCGAGTGCGAAGGGTGTGGATATTGCGAAAAAATATGCCCTGTGCAGGCCATTGAGATGCAGGATGCCCTGTCCGGCAAGACCTATATATCCACTACGCGGCTGGATAACACGCTGGTCCATGCCGAGCTGGAGATCGCTGCGGAAAATTCGGGTAAGCTGGTGACGCGCGTCAAAACGCTGGCCCGCGAGCAGATAAAAAGCCAGCAAAAGGATTTTCTCCTGATCGATGGAACCCCGGGTATCGGCTGTCCTGTTACAGCCTCCGTGACCGGCGCACATTATGTGGTTATCGTTACCGAACCGTCCCTGTCGGGCGTGCATGATATGAAAAGAGCCATCGACCTGATCAGGCATTTCTCCATCCCTGCCGGCCTTATCATCAACAAATGCGACCTGAATGAAGCGGTGGCCGCTGAGGTAAAGCGTTATGCACGGGACAATGGCATCGAAATGATCGCCGAGATCCATTATAACGAAAAATTTGTGGAAGCCCTTGTCCAGGCGCAGACCATCGGGGAATATGATCCGGAGCTGAAGGATCTTATATCCCGGGCATGGGAGAAAGTGACAAGAGACAAGTAAAAAGTGACAAGTGGAAAGTGAC
>CAYYLT010000140.1:0-8678 GCA_964472385.1 uncultured Bacteroidales bacterium | reverse complement strand
ATATATGTTTATTCTATTGATTTTAAGTAATGTTTGTGTTTTTCAGCAGACCCTAATTATTTTTATATTGATATGGTCATAGGATTAAATAGAAAAAGCCCGGCTTTTAAAAAGCCTGCATGATTCATAAACTTCACTTCGTTCGGATATGAATGCGCAATGGCGTAAGGATTATTTGTGCATCATCCGGATTAACACCGTCCTGCTGCTATAGGCTCAGGTTTAATATAAAACCAATACACATATCCAACAAAAATAACACTTTGGATGCGATAAATTGTAGTTAAAATGCATTTCTCTGGTCTGGCCTTTCCATAAATATTGAAACCATTTCTTTTTTTATTCAAAGATAAATTTTTACTTTTGCACGAATATTCCGGAGGTGAAAAGTGGCTTATATAAAGAAATATACGATCAACTTCAGAGCACTGGAGACAGGAACGTATCATTTTACTTTTGAAATTGAAGATCGTTTTTTTGCATGTTTTAAAAAATCCGAAATCCAAAGGGGACTGCTGTTTGCGGAGGTTGAACTGGTCAAAGAAGAGCGTTTGGCAACCTTAAATATAGAAATTAATGGAGAAGTAAGTGTTTTATGCGACAGGTGTCTCGAAGATCTTATGTATCCGTTACATTTTAGCGGGAGCTTATATATCAAAGAGGAAGAAGAAATAGCAGAAAAAAGTGAAAAGGTGATCAAAATAGAAGCCGAGGAATCCCATATCAATCTGGCACAATATTTTTATGAGAGCATCCATCTTTCTTTACCGTTAAAAAGAACCCATCCCGAGGATGAGAAAGGCAACAGCACATGTAACCAGGAAATGATTGATCGGATCAGGCAGCATCAACAACGAGGCGATCGCCATACGATAGATCCCAGGTGGGAAAAATTAAAAAATATTCATGTAAAACGAAATTAACAATACAACAATGGCACATCCAAAGCGAAAGACATCAAAACAGCGGAGAGATAAAAGGAGGACCCATTTAAAAGCCTCAAGAAAGCATACGGCCACATGTTCCAATTGTGGTGCAACCTATGAATATCACAGGGTATGTCCGGAATGTGGTTTTTACCGGGGTCAAATGGCAATTGAAAAAGGAATTGAAAGATAAAAAGGATAACCTTGCACATGAGGATTGGCGTAGATATTATGGGCGGTGATTTTGCTCCTGAAGCCACAGTTTCCGGAGCCATTTTAGCGAAACAGGAGATCAATCCCAAAGCCGAGCTTATTCTCATAGGCAATACGCAAAAAATAAAAAATACGCTAATCCAAAAAGGATATTCAGAGAATTACTTTGAGATTATCCATGCCGATCAGACAATCCAGAACGGTGAAAACCCTGCCAAAGCTTTCAATCAAAAACCCTGGTCAAGCATTAAGGTTGGCTTTTCTTTACTGGAATCCGGTAGAATAGATGGCTTTGCCAGTGCCGGGAACACCGGCGCCATGATGGTTGGTGCCATGTACACCATAAAACCTGTGTCAGGCATAATCAGGCCGGTTATTACTGCTTCTGTGCCTCAATTTAACGGTGACTTTGCCATTCTACTTGATGTGGGTATCAACCCCGATTGCAAGCCGGATGTGCTTTACCAATATGGCTTGGTTGGCTCCATTTATGCAAAAAATGTTTATAATAAAGCAAATCCCAGGGTAGGCCTGATAAATATCGGCGCAGAACAAGAAAAGGGAAACCTTGTGGTACGTTCGGCCTATGAGCTGATGAACGGAACCAAAAACTTTAATTTCATTGGCAATGTGGAAGGGAATGAAATTTTCGACAGCAAGGCGGACGTATTGGTTTGCGATGGCTTTGTGGGAAATATCATTCTTAAAGAAGCTGAAGCCCTTTATAAATTGCTGAAAAGAAAAGGAATTAAGGATAAATATTTTGAACGATTTAATTTCGAACACATCGGCGGCACTCCCCTGTTGGGAGTGAATGGCAACATCATTATTGGCCATGGCATTTCCAATGAGATTGCTATCAAAAACATGATCATCCACACGCAATATGTTATTGAAGCCAATTTATCCGAGAAAATCAAGAAGGCATTTCAATGAAACCCTCATCTGCAATCCCGCGCAACGAGAACATGAATGAGCGCAACGGTTCCATGATAATGGTTCTACCCTGTATTATCAATACAGGCTGTAGCGCTCGAGTTTTGAAGTAACTTTATCTCAATATACTGACCTTTAATCAACTGCTATTGAAATGAATCAAATCAATGCGACAATCACAGGAATTGGAGCTTATGTACCCGAATACCGTCTTAACAATGATGAGCTGAGCCGTATGGTGGAAACCAATGATGAATGGATCATGACCCGCATCGGTATAAAGGAAAGGAGGATACTTAAAGAACAGGGCCAAGGTGCTTCTGAACTGGGAACCAAAGCTGTCAATCAATTATTGAAAAAAACCGGTACCTCAGCCGGGGAGATAGATCTGTTGATTTGTCCGACAGTTACACCCGACATGCAATTTCCGGCTACAGCCAACATCATTAGCGATAAAACCGGCATAAGAAATGCTTTCAGTTTTGATTTGAATGCCGGATGCTCCGGTTTTCTCTATGCCCTCTCTACAGGATCAAAATTTATTGAATCAGGTAAATATAAAAAAGTTGTGGTTGTTGGTGCAGAAAAAATGTCCTCGATCGTCGACTATCAAGATCGTGCCACCTGCCCTATTTTTGGTGATGGAGCCGGAGCAGTATTGTTGGAGCCCACGAATGAAAAACTGGGCATAATTGATGAAATATTACAGGTAGATGGCTCGGGGAGACTTCACCTCCATCAAAAAGCCGGAGGATCAATCAAACCTGCTACACATGATACCGTTGACGCCAGAGAGCATTTCATCTACCAGGAAGGCCAACAGGTATTTAAAGCTGCCGTGGCAAAAATGGCTGATGTATCGATGGAAATAATGAAAAGAAATCACATGGCGCCGGAAGACCTCAACTGGTTGGTACCGCATCAGGCTAACATGCGGATAATTGAAGCTACTGCCCGCCGCATGGGGATAAAAAAAGAACAGGTTATGATCAACATTCAAAAATACGGCAACACAACCGCAGCCACACTTCCCCTATGCCTGTGGGAATGGGAAGATAAACTCCATAAAGGCGATAACCTGATACTGACAACTTTTGGCGCCGGTTTTACCTGGGGATCAATCTATATGAAGTGGGGTTATAACGGAAATAATACCCGATGAGGAGCCTCTGCCCGTTCGCTATTCACAGGCAATGAACAAAATGCATCCCTGAATGTGGGTTATGTAAAACGCTATCATTGTAGCGGACTTCAGGGTTAAACGCTGAATGAAAAACAGGATTTGCCCTTTCCTCAGTTAAACAAACATCAATTTGCCTGAACAACATTTGATATGCCAAGCAAATTTTTTATATGCATCATGATTCTTGAAACTCTTACCATTAACACATAAATCCAATCAGCATGAAACTATTATTTACGGCAAAAGGAGAAGACTGGGATTCACAGCTTGATCCCCGTTTTGGGAGGGCTACCGGCTATATCCTGGTTGACACATCCCATAATGAAAAGTCATGGATCTCTAATGAAGAGAATACCCGGTTAGCACATGGAGCAGGTATTCAGGCAGCACAGAAGGCTTCCGGCATGGGGGCTGAGGTGATCATCACCGGCAAAGTGGGACCCAAAGCAAAATCTACACTAGAAAATGCGGGTATACGGATATTTACAGTAGAAACACCCTGCACGGTTGAGGAAGCTTATAACCAGTATATGGATAAAAAAACCTGATCATAAATTTTTATCCTCAAACCCGTATTCCTATGCCTTCAGGTCAGCTTCTATTGACTCAACAAAGGTTTTAATTTTTGCTCAATGGTTTTCTTGGGTACGGCCCCTACCTGTTTGTCTTTTAATTCACCATTTTTAAAAAACAATATGGTCGGTATATTCCGTACCCTGTACTTGGTTGGAGTTTCCGAATTTTTGTCAACGTCTACCTTGGCAACCACAACCTGTCCTTCATGTTCGCTGGCAATTTCATCAAGAATGGGGCCAACCATTTTACAGGGTCCGCACCATTCAGCCCAAAGATCAACAATCACCGGTTTGTCAGATTGCAGTACTTTTTCTTCAAAACTGGCATCTGTAACTTCTATATTCATAGCTTTTATAATTTGGGTGAAAACTGTATTACATCATGACAAAAAAAACATAAAATTGTTTAGGCCAAAGCATAATGCTGTATGAAAGCACTATCCCTGAGATAGTTCATTAATTCATCGGTAAGGTGAATGCGTTTCGCCCGGGAATACATATTTACGGCCACATGGTCAACAGGATCAATAATTCTGAAACGCATCCTTACCTTGCCTTTATGAGCAGTAAGCTTGTTTAGTTCGGATATCATATGCTCATTGATATCTGCAAGCGATATGGTCAAAGTAAGGGTATTGACCAGTTCTTCCTTTACATCGCTAAGCATATAAATTTGTTTTATTTTGAACTCATATCTGCTTTTGTCATTAAACCTGGGCTGGATCTTACCTTTAATCAATAAAGGATAATCTTTGTAAAAAAATTTACGAAATTCCTGATAATCTTTGCCAAACATAATGAATTCATACGTATCGGTATAATCCTGGAGGGTTAGCCGTCCGTAAGGTTTATTATTTTTACTGACCGCATGCTGTACCTGAGTGACAATGCCTCCAACGCTTATCTCTTTGTCTTTATATTTCTCAAATTCTGCATTCAATGATTTCAGGGGCGTGTTGGTGAAATGATCTATCTCCGCCCTGAAATCATCCAAAGGATGGGCGGAAAGGTATATGCCAACCAGCTCCTTTTCCTTATTCAATTTATCCAGTTTTGGCCATTCTTCCACTTCCGGAAGCCTGGGTTTGGCAATTTCAATATCCACGTTACTGCCAAAAAGGGTTTGCTGGCGAGATTGCTTATCATACTGAAATTTGCTTCCATACTTAATCAGGCTTTCGATGAAACTCATCTCTTTTCCATTCTCAGCAAAAAACTGGGCCCTTTTCAAATTCCCCAGGTTATCAAAAGCTCCCGCAGTAACCAACGATTCGATCGATTTTTTATTCACTGCATGCAAATTGATTCGCTCTACAAAATCAAATATATCACGGTACAGACCATTGCTAGCCCTCTCGCTAATGATCTTTTCTGCAGCGCTATCTCCCACCCCTTTTACTGCATTTAAACCAAAGCGTATATTTCCTTCCTGATTGACATTGAATCTCAGATTACTCTCATTGATATCCGGGCCCAACACCTCAATGCCCATTCGCTGGCATTCATCCATAAAGGTGGTTACCTTGTCAATATTGGAAGACCACCGGCTCAACACAGCTGCCATGTATTCTGCCGGAAAATGAGATTTCAGGTAAGCTGTTTGATAAGAAACATAAGCATAACAGGTGGAATGGGATTTATTGAAAGCATACTGGGCAAAAGCCTCCCAATCATTCCAGATCTTATGAATAATGTTCATGTCATACCCATTTTGCTGACACCCTTCAAAAAATTTTTCCTTCAATTGCTCCATGATTTTCTTCTTCTTCTTTCCCATGGCCTTTCGCAGGGAATCAGCCTGTCCCTTGGAAAAACCGGCAAGCTTCTGAGAAAGCAACATTACCTGCTCCTGATAAACAGTTATACCATAGGTTTCATTCAGGTATTGTTCCATTACCGGCAAATCATAATGAATTGATTCTTTACCCTGTTTTCTGCTAATGTACTTGGGTATGTATTCCATCGGGCCGGGCCTGTAAAGGGCATTCATGGCAATCAGATCTTCAAAGCGATTGGGCTTTAACTGGCGTAGGTTTTTCTTCATCCCGGGTGATTCGAATTGAAACAGGGCAGTAGTTTCACCCCTGCTGTAGAGCTCAAAAGTTCCTTTATCATCAAGGGGTATATGTTGAATATCCACATCAATGTTTCTCGATTGTTTAACATTTTCCACCGCATCTTTAATGATGGAGAGGGTTTTCAGACCCAAAAAATCCATCTTAAGCATTCCTACACTTTCCACATGATCCCCGTCATACTGAGTAACCCTCAGATCAGTATCCTTTGAAGTACAGACGGGGATATATTCAGTCAGATCATCCTTGCCGATGATGACCCCGCACGCATGCAACCCT
The DNA here is from genome assembly GCA_964472385.1 of uncultured Bacteroidales bacterium. GTDB lineage: Bacteria > Bacteroidota > Bacteroidia > Bacteroidales > UBA12077 > JAGXLC01. Next base: position 2,491 of record CAYYLT010000140.1, on the reverse strand, counting down.
GTTTGTCTCAGGGAGCCTTCAAGCACTTCAGCAAATTTCAGGGTCTTTTGTACCAGTGCTTCACCCTGCTGACGTTCTTTTTCCAATTCAGGCACTTGAGCATAGGCTTTTTTTAAGGTCATTCCCGGTGCCTCCGGTACCAGTTTGGCCAGTGCATCGGCCTTGGACAAAGGCAGCTTTTCCACTCTTGCGATATCACGAATCGCCAGTTTGGCTTTCATCGTGCCAAAGGTAATGATATGGGCAACCTTTTCTAACCCGTATTTTTCCACCACCCAATTCAAGACTTTATCCCTTCCGTCCTCATCAAAATCTATATCTATATCCGGCATGGAAATCCTGTCTGGATTCAGAAACCGTTCAAATAACAAATTATAATGTATGGGGTCAATATCGGTAATGTGTATGCAATAGGCTACAGCTGATCCGGCAGCCGAACCTCTTCCGGGGCCAACGGAAACGCCTAATCTTCTGGCGGCATTGATAAAATCCTGGACAATCAAAAAATAACCCGGAAAACCCATTCCTTGAATCACAGATAATTCATAATCCAGACGCTCACGGATCTCATCAGTTACTTCGCCGTATCGCTCCTTTGCACCTTCATAAGCAACATGCCTTAAATATTCATCTTCATTTGTAAATCCTTCCGGCAAAGGAAAATCCGGCATAAGCGGCTCGCATTCCAGCTCATATTCTTCAACCTTATCTGCAATCTCAACGGTATTGTCTATCGCCTCAGGAATATCTGCAAAAAGCTCACGCATCTCCTGTTTGGTTTTGAAATACTCTTGCTTGGTGTAGGTCATCCTTTCCGGATCGTCCACATCCTTGTTTGTATTCAGGCATATTAATCTGTCATGAGCCTCAGCATCCGCTGCATTAATAAAATGAACATCATTGGATGCAATCAATTTTACCTGATGTTTATGGGCCAGCTCTGTGAGTATTGTATTGGACTTTTGCTCATTTTCAAATACGTCCCGATCTTTTTCAGTATTTCCCGAAGGATGTCTTTGCAATTCGAGATAAAAATCATCTCCAAAAGTTTCCTTATATTCAAGCACCAGCTTTTCAGCTTCCTCCTTGCCCTTATAAATGGCAGCCTTGGGGATCTCCCCTCCAATGCACCCTGACGTTATGATCAATCCTTCTTTATATTGCCTCAACAATTCCTTATCAATTCTGGAAGTATAGTAAAACCCTTCTGTCCAGGCATAAGAAACAAGCTTGATCAAATTTTTATAACCTGTAAGATTTTTTGCCAGCACCACAAGATGGTACCCACTGCGGTCTTTTTTGCCTTTCTTCTCAAAACGGCTACCCTCAGCCAAATACATTTCACACCCCAGGATCGGTTTGATTCCATGCTCCTGTGCTTTATTATGAAAATCTTTGGCGCCAAACATGTTGCCATGATCTGTGATAGCCACAGCCGACATCCCATCATCCGCTGCCTTGCTCAATAAATCGGATAGGTCTGAAGCTCCGTCCAGAATTGAATATTGTGTATGCACATGCAAATGCGTAAATCCACTCATAATGAACAAATAAATTTTATTTGAAACGAAATAGAAACATCACATAATGTTTTAATCTATAGCATGATTCATGCTTCAAGTTTTGGGTAACTCCAGGGCACCGCAAGGCAAAGGTGTCATCGCCTGCTTCGGGCTTACCGGAAAACACAAAAACCCTTGATTTGATACAGGTAAAATTAACAAATCTCCATGGCGCATAAACTGCTTGTTGATAATTATTGATAATTCTTTAAAAATTCTTTCCGTAAAAAAATATTGTTATATCTTTGCGGGACAAATTTTAAAACAGGTTTGCACGAATTACTAAAGAAAAACATATGCCGGTAAAAATCAGATTAACAAGAAGAGGAAGAAAAAAGCAACCATTTTATCATATTGTTGTTGCAGATAGTAGGGCACCACGAGATGGTAAGTACATAGAAAAGTTGGGTACGTACGATCCTACTACAAATCCACCTGCCATTGATTTGGACTTTGACAAAACACTGGATTGGGTTCAAAAAGGAGCTAAAGCTACAGACACATGTCGCTCCATTCTCTCTTATAAGGGAGTGATGTTGAAAAAGCACCTGTTAAGGGGTGTGAAAAAAAATGCCATTTCGGAAGAAGAAGCTGAAAGGCAGTTCAATGAGTGGATGACCCAACAGGAAGAAAAAATCAAGGGAGTCAGGGAAGCTGAAATCAACAAAAGTAAAGAAGAAACACAACAGCGCCTTGATGCGGAAAAGAAAATAAGTGATGCCAGAGCTGAGCAGCAGGCCAAAGAGCTTGCTGACAAAGCTGAAGCAGAAAAACCAGATAAAACGAAAGAAAAAGAACAGGATACAAGCACCGCATCCTCCGAAAAAACAAATGCACCTGAAGCTCCGGAAAAGGAATCTCAAGTAGCTTCAGAAGATACAAACCAACAAACGCAGGCGCACCAATCCGCAGACAATACAAAATCTGAA
>CAYYLT010000139.1:0-8682 GCA_964472385.1 uncultured Bacteroidales bacterium | reverse complement strand
AATCGGAGGATTCCGTGCCAGTATAGACGGTAAAGTTCCAAAAGGCTCCGGGCTAAGCTCATCTGCTGCCTTTGAAGTGATGATGGTCACCATTTTGAATGCCTTTTATAATGAAGGGAAAATTGACAACACCGAAACAGCGCAGATCGCTCAGTATTCAGAAAATGAATATTTCGGCAAACCCTGCGGATTGATGGATCAAACAGCCTGTGCCTATGGAGGATTGGTATTCATTGATTTTAAAGATTTCGAGAAACCGGTCATTGAAAAAATCAACTACGACTTCTCGGAAGAGGGATACACCATTATCATTATTGATACGGGAGGTGATCACGCCGATCTTAATCAAGACTATGCAGCGCTGGAAAATGAGATGAAAAGTGTTGCCAAAAATTTAGGAGGTAATGTGCTGCGTGAATTCAGTGATAAGCAGGTGATCGAGAATCTAAGATCCTTACGGGAAAAAGTAAGTGACCGGGCCATACTCCGTGCTTTCCATTTCTTCAATGATGATCAGCGGGTTGTCAAGGAGGTTGAAGCATTAAAATCACAAAAAATCGATGCGTTTCTTTCATTAATCAAAGCATCGGGTGAAAGTTCCTGGATGCTTTGTCAGAATTGCTATTCACCCAGACACACAGATGACCAGGGCATCAGCGTAGGTCTGGCTGTCTCTTCTCAATTGCTGGATAAAGGAGCCTGGAGGGTTCACGGAGGAGGATTCGCAGGAACCATACAGGTGTTCGTGCACAAAGATGCACTCAGCACTTTCTTGAAACACATGCAAAAGGTTTTTGGGGAAAAGGCATGTCATGAAGTATTCATCAGATCGGTAGGCAGCACCCAAATCAAGCTGTAAGAAACATTCAACCCGCGTTCAGGAAAATACCTGTTTGGCCTGAAGGATTCCTACAGGTTAGAAGGATGATGGGAAAAAGTGGTCAACACCAATGTAGCCCATGAAAAATTGTTACATTTACAACCAAAACACCTATGGGAAAAACAATGCTCATAATCGGAGGCCTTGGATTTGTCGGAAGCAATGTATCCATGCTGGCCAAGAAAAAAGGTTATCAGGTAATTATTGGAGACAGTTCAACATCAACGCAACTTAGCGAATTTCAGCAAGCCGTATTTGACATCACAGATGAGGAGGAAGTCAAAAAGCAAATCGACACCCTACGCCCCTCTGTAATCCTTAACGCGGCTGCGATGTCAAATATCGATAAAGCAGCAAAAGATCAGGATCAAACCTACGCTGTGAATGTTACAGGTGCCCATAACCTTGCCAAAGCAGCAAAAGCAAACCAGGCGAAATACCTTTTTATCTCTTCCGATGCCGTATTCGATGGCAAACATTATCCCTTTTCCGAAAACAGTAAAGTGGATCCGGTGAACTACTATGGAAAAACCAAAGCCATGGCTGAATCCGCCGTGCTCGATGCCTGTCCTTCTTCAGCCATTGCAAGATTGTCACTGGTTTTAGGTGCTTCGGTCACCCCGAGCAACTCTTTTGTTATGGGATTTATTGAAAAACTCAAAAAAGGAAATGAAATCCCCACGCCAAGCATTGAAGTGAGAACTCCGGTAGATGTGTATACCCTTTCAGCCTGTCTGCTGGAGATGATTGAAAAAGACGTTACGGGAATTATGCATCTGGGTAGCACAGAATCAGGCAGCAAATTTCACATATCGCAAAAGATTGCTGAAAAACTGGGATACAACCCTAACATCGTTAAAGAATCAAATCAATCCAAACCGGGACGGGCACCCCGTCATCTGATGGGCGTACTGGATGTATCTAAAGCTCAACAAAACTTAGATTCCAGATTGCTGAATCTGGATGAAACCATAGACAAATCGTTGTCGGAAATAATCTAAAAATTCCATAGAAAATGAAAAAACCAGAAGTAAAGTATGATCTTCAAATAGCCCATGGCAGCCGGTATGATTTTGAGGATATGAAAGCGATTTCCGAAGTGATGATGGAAAATGCGCCATCCTGTGGAAAGCGGGTTAAGGAATTTGAAGAAAAATTTGCCGATTACTGTGGAACAACTTATGCTTTAGCCGTATCAAATGCAACCTCAGGACTCACACTGGCGGGAATAGCAGCAGGTATTGAACCCGGCGACGAAGTCATATCCACTCCCATAAGCTGGGTATCAAGCTCTTCCTCTTTTTCTGTATTGGGAGCCAAACTGGTCTTTTGTGATGTCGATCCGAACACGTTAAACCTCGATCCTGAAAAACTGGAAGATTTAATCACCCCTAACACCAAAGCCATCATACCCGTGCATCTTTATGGCCAATGCTGTGATATGGATAAGATCATGCAAATTGCCAACAAACATCATATCACCGTAATTGAAGATTGTGCACATGCCCCCGGTGCGGAATACAAAGGAAAAAAAGCGGGGAATCTGGGACATATGGGTGTTTTTAGCTTTCATCAGCAAAAAAATATGACCACCCTGGGCGAAGGTGGGATGGTGACAACCAATAACCAGCAACTATTCGAAAGACTGTTATCCTACCGTTCGCTGTGTTGCCGTAGCTATGACCCCAAAGGTAAATACCTGCCCGTAGATGAAAAAAAACATCCTATGAATAAAGAATACTGGAAGCTTTTTTTCGATGATTTTGGGTATAATTTCAGAATGACAGATATTCAGGCAGCTGTGGGAACAGTCCAGCTTAACAAGCTGGACAACAACAACCAACGCCGAATAGACCTGGCCGGCCGGCTTAGTGATAAACTGGGCAACCTGCAGCGTATTCAACTGCCTTACGTAATTCCGGATGTTAAGCATGTATACCATATCTATTTGATCTTGCTGAATGATACTTTTCCTTTGGCCAAAAGGGACTTTATGTGGAAACTATATACCGAAAAAGGCATTAAGGTTTGGTCACACTATATGCTGATCCACACCATGGAACCTTATAAAAAACAGGGGCACCGCGAAGGGGAATGCCCTGTTGCAGAGAACGCTTACAATCATTATGTCTCATTGCCCGTACATCCAAGGCTCACGAACGAAGCCATTGACTATATGGCCGATTCCATCAAAGAAGTGGCAGAAGAGCAATAAATCATCTTTTGCAGGAGATAAGGTTGATGGAAACATGGGATTGTTGCTCCGGCCAATCCCGGTAAGAATTTGCCGGTTTATGAGAAGACGATAATTTTTTTCTATTATAAAGGTTTTTCCATTTCTTGTGAATATGACAGGATAGGGAGGTATAATATGATGCATCAAAAAATTCTCAGGTCAATCAGCATAATATTTGTATTGACCAGCATGGGTTTGGGTACGCTGGCCCAGGACAGTTACAAAGGCATATTTTATGTTTCCAATGCTGGCAAAGACAAATGGTCCGGAACATTACCGGCTCCAAATGCCAAAAACAATGATGGACCCTTTGCTACCATTGAGCAAGCCAGGGATGCCATCAGAAAGCTTCGTTCCAAAAAGGAACTTTCCAAACCTGTCACTGTCATGATCCGTAGTGGAAAATATTTCCCGGATCATACGATTGTATTTGATTCCAAAGATAGCGGCACAGAGAAATATCCCATTACCTATAAAGCCTATCCGGGAGAAAAGCCGGTCATCAGTGGAGGCAAACAAATCAATGCATCCTGGGAAACTCACAAAGGAGAGATCATGGTATGCACTCTTCCTGAAGTTAAGGCGGGAAACTGGTTCTTCAGACAGCTTTTTGTGAACAACAAAAGGCAAACGCGGGCCCGGTTTCCTCAAAAAGGTTACAATCTAATAAAAAAGGCCATATCTGACACGGCTTTCATATACAAAAAAGGTGATTTCAAAAGATGGCAAAACCTGGAGGATGTGGAAATCGTGGCTTATCATTCCTGGAATGCCTCCCGGCTCAGGGTAGCAGAACTAGATGAATCAAAACAAATTGTTCGGTGTATGGATGCCAGCGCACCCCATCCACTCACCTGGAGGAGTGAAAGCAAACCTTTGCGGTATTATGTGGACAATGTTTTTGAAGGGCTGCAATCACCGGGCAACTGGTATCTGGAAAAGCAAACAGGGAAGCTTTACTACTGGCCCGTTGATAAGTTAAAGAATCTAAAAATTATCGCACCCGCATTAAAACAGCTACTCCGTTTTGAAGATGTAGAAAATATTCACCTTCGCGGACTCACATTTTCCGATACGGGTTGGGAACTGCCCGAAAAGGGCTACCCCGATTGCGGCGATGTGGGTGACATTGTCAAACCTTCAGCCATAACATTTGAGAATGTCAAGAATTGCAGCTTTGAAGATAATGTCATTCGGAATACAGGAACCTATGGCCTGGAATTTACAGGTTCGAACAACCGGATCATTGGAAATAAAATTTACTCAACCGGCAGCGGAGGCATCATCAGCAGAAACTACGATGAAAAACACAACATCATTTCCTACAACCATATCCACCATTGCGGATCGGTATATCCCAGCGCAGTGGGCATCAATATCGATGATGGAGGAGGTATTGTAGCGCACAATCTGGTACATCATACAGGACATTCCTGCGTATATGGGCGGCACTGGGCAACAGAAACCCAGTCAATAGAAAGAGCCAATCAGGAGCAAAGCCTTATTATTGAATACAACGAATTGCATCATCCCATGATGCAGGTGAACGATGGTGCCGGTATCTTTATCCGGGATTCCAACATCATCATCCGAAATAACCTGATTTATGATTGTTTTGCACCTACCCTGGGACTGGGCAGCGCAGGATACGGCATTTATCTCGGTTGTGAAACCCGCAGCACACGCGTTTATAAAAATGTAGTGTATAACACACAGGCTGGCCAGCTCATCTGGTTTAAAAACCGTAACAATACCCTCAAAAACAACATCTTCATAAACGGCGAAGAGACCCAGCTGGATTATGCCAATCCCGAAAATTTAAGCCATAAAAACATCCGGGTAACCAGGAACATTTTCTATAACACCAATGAAGACTGTGAACTTTTTAGGTTTAAACAGAAGGAAAACGCATTGCCGGCTGTTTCAGACAGCAATCTCTTTTACTGCAACAGGGAATGCATGTATTGCAACCTTGTTATCAGAGATTTTTTCTCACCTTTAGATGTCAATACTTTCAGAGACTGGCAAAAACAGGGTTTCGATACCCATTCCATTATCGCAGATCCGCTCTTTGTCGATCCTGAAAACCACAATTATAATCTAAAACCCCAATCTCCGGCATTCAATCTTGGGTTCGAGCCCATCGACCTTTCGCATGTCGGTTTAAGAGGAAGGGAACCTTAAAAGCTTTGCATGCATTATTTCAGATGACATAACAGATTGTCCAAATCAATAAAACACTTACTTATGAACGGCATAAAGTTTAAAAAGATCGCAACCCTGTTTATTTCAGTTATACTATCAGTAGGCGTTTGGGCATCCGACACCCTTCAATCTCCTAACGGGAAGCTCAAAATAAACTTTGAGCTAAAAGCATTGGATGAACTGGAAAACAGGCCTGTATACAGTGTATCCTTTCGAGGAGAACCGCTTATTGAAAATTCTCCGTTGGGACTCACACTGGCGGATGGATCTTCATTAACCGGCAGCTTCAAACGTTTATCCGCAGAAAAAAGCAGCTATGACAAAACCTGGAAACCGGTATACGGGGAGCAGTCCGTGATTCGTAATAATTACAATGAACTGGTTGTTAATCTCTCCCACGAAAATGCACCCCAATGCCATATGGATGTGGTATTTCGCTGTTACAACACCGGAATAGCCATACGCTATCGATTTCCGGAGAATGCTTTGGCCGGTGATAGCATAGCTATAAAACAGGAGAAAACGGAATTCAGGTTTCTGGATAATCACCGGGTATGGCTTACCTACCGGCCGCAGCGTCCGCACAAAAAAAAGAAGCTCAGAAGAATGGGATCGGGAGCATCCAGGCCTGTTACGATCAAGGTCAATGATACCACATTTGCAGCTTTAACTGAAGCTGCATTAGTAGATTATGCCAGGGCAAGGTTATCCCGCTCGGATGATGACCCATTTGGGGTAATGACTGAACTGGATAGTGAGGTCAGCGCGCAGCTTCCAATGGAGACACCCTGGCGTGTCTTGATGATAGCCTCAGGGCCTGGAGAATTGCTGGAAAACAATGAGCTTATCCTGAACCTGAATGAGCCCGGCCAAATTGATTATACGACCTGGATCAAGCCGGGAAAAGCTATGCGTGAAGTGACCAACTCCACAGTTGGCGCTAAGTCATGCATAAATTTTGCTGCAAACCACAACCTGGATTACATCGAATTTGATACCGGCTGGTATGGTTCGGAATTTGATACGGCTGCAAATCCCATGACCGTTGCCTCGGGCAGGGTCAGAAAATACCCTAACCAGGATGTTTTCATGGAAGTTAATCTTGACCTCATGGAAGTTTCACAATACGCGCGGCACAGAGGTATTGGCATCATTTTGTACGTCAATCATGTAGCGCTGGAAAATTATTCCCTGGATAGCATTTTCAGTACCTATCAAAGATGGGGTATTGCCGGGGTGAAATTTGGATTTGTCAATGTAGGTTCTCAAAAATGGACCAAATGGTTGCACCAAGCCATTCGTAAAGCAGCAAAATATGAGCTCATGGTCGACGTACACGACGAATACCGTCCAACCGGCTACAGTCGCACCTATCCAAACCTTATGACCCAGGAAGGAATTTATGGTGATGAAGGAACCCCCTCCAGCAAGCAGGATCTGATCACTCTTTTTACCCGCATGCTGGCAGGAGCCGGAGATCATACCATCTGTTATTTTGCCAAACGGGTGTATGAAAACTGGACACATGCCCACCAGCTGGCCAAAGCCGTTTGTTTCTACAGTCCGTTGCAATTTCTCTACTGGTATGACCGCCCACGCCGTTCACCAGACGAACCCCTCGGAGAAGCAGGAGAGAAAACGGTCATTGGCGACGAACCGGAACTTGAGTTTTACGACCACGTGCCAACAGTTTGGGATGAAACCCGGGTGACTCATGCCCAAATAGGCGAATATGCAGTTATCGCAAGACGCTCTGGCCGGGAATGGTATATCGGGGCTATGAACAACAAAAAAGAAAGATCGCTGAAATTGCCCCTTGACTTCCTGTCACCGGATAAAAAATATGTGGCCCATATATATTATGACGATCCAACTGTCAATACCCGAACCCGTGTAGGCATTCAACGAAATATGGTGGATAGCAATACAACGATCGATATCAAGTTACTAGCCAACGGTGGGCAGGCCATACGCATCGTACCGGCAGAGCCTGAAGACGATTATCCCCCTTACGCGAAATAGTGCCTGTCTATAAACTCAAGTGTTTTAAGACGAATAGATTAGTATTCTTAGCCTCCCTTATACACAATAAGGGTGAATTCTTTAAAATTAATATTTTTTGTTAGCCTTTAGCAAACCCTGAATAGAAGGGTTTACTTATCCGATCAACTCATTCAACCTGTCGATCCATTGGGGGATATTGTCATAAGGATTCTCCGCTTCATATTCCAGTACCAGATACCGCCTATAACCGACATTTTTTAATGTTCGCACGATGCGTTCGGGATCGGCAGGTACAGGTTTGCCGCCTTTGACCGGGGATTTCCATCCGGGACGAACATGGGGTTTCAGTTGCACCACAACAGCATAGGGAGCAACTTCATCAATCTGCCGGTACCAGTCTTCGGTAAAATTCCCGGTATCCAGATTCGCGCCACACCATGGAGAATCCATCTCATGAACAAGTTTGATAAGCTGTTCGGAAGTAGTAGGAAAACCACCATGGTTTTCGATAGCAAGAGCGATACCATTTTTTCCGGCATATTCAACGCATTCATGAAGGGCTGGTAGAACCCAGTCATAAGCATCTTTTTCCGTATAGCCGTCAGGGATACCGCCTCCCCCAAAAATCCTGATAGATGGAGCACCCAGCACAGCAGCCTTGTCAATCCATCCTTTTACCTCTTCAATTTCCTGGCGCCTTTCATTTTTGTCGGGATTCACAAAGTTATTGCCGATAGCGGTACCACTGATGGGCAATCCAAGATGAAAACACTTGCTTCTCAGGTTTAACAAATAATCATCAGACTCAGCATCGAAAAAATAAGAGGTAAGTTCTGTACCATCCAATCTTAGCTTGTCACAATAATCGATAAAAGCTTCCATGGTGAGGTCACCGGCTTTAAATTGATTACGGAAAGAAAAAGCCGCAAGGCTCAGTTTGATTCTTGAATCATTGTAAGATTTGGCTGCAGGAGAGGCCAATAGGGACGAGGGTTTAAGTGCAGACAATCCCGCGGCCAATGCGCCCATTTTAAGAAATGAACGCCGGTTAATCGAACTTCTGTTAATCATGCCTTTAAAAATTTATTCGTGTGACAAAATATCTACCTTATAAAACAGTCTGGCTATCCGGCTTTATTCATACAGGCATAGCATCATATTTTACTAACTACGGTTTACTGTCAAATGTTAATCTTCCCAGTTTTCCCGAATAACTTTCCGGATTTCGGGATAGTCCTCATCCGTTTCATCCAACCGTTCCCGAACAGATTCCAATTTTTTCTTCATTTCCTGTATAATAGACTGATATTCCGGTTCATCATAACGGTTATCCATTTCATAGGGATCCTTTTCCAAA
>CAYYLT010000138.1:0-8831 GCA_964472385.1 uncultured Bacteroidales bacterium | reverse complement strand
GGCTTTCGACGCCTTGCATCTACCCAAAACTTGACGCATGAATAATGCAGGTTAAGACAGTTTCAATGATTAAAGAGATTAAAGTGAAAACAACAAGCCGTTCAATGTAGAATTTAAATGATTTTAACCAATGGATACAAAAAAATATCAATTTGACACATTGCAGGTCCATGCAGGCCAGCAGATTGATCAGGATACACTCTCCAGAGCTGTACCGATTTATCAAACCATTTCTTATCAATTTAAAGATTCGGATCATGTGGCCAATTTATTTGGTCTGCAGGAATTTGGAAACATTTACACCCGCATCATGAACCCGACCAATGATGTATTGGAACAACGGGTAGCGGCCCTGGAAGGTGGGATTGGTGGATTGGCAACAGCTTCCGGGCATTCGGCCCAGTTTATTGCGCTGACCAATCTGCTTGAAAGTGGGGAAAATTTTATCACTTCACCTTATTTGTACGGAGGATCGTTTAATCAATTCAAAGTTACTTTCAAACGGCTGGGTATAAAAGCAAAATTTGCTTCCAGTCTGAATCCTCAAGATTTTGAGCCGTTGATTGATGAAAAAACCCGTTTATTATATTTAGAAACCATTGGGAATCCAAGTTATAAAATACCTGACTTTAATGCTTTTTCTGCTTTAGCCCGGAAGTATGATTTGCCTCTGGTAGTGGATAATACCTTTGGTGCTGCGGGATATGTATGCAAACCCATAAATTTTGGCGCCAATATTATTGTCAATTCCTTAACCAAATGGATAGGAGGACATGGCACATCTATGGGTGGTATCCTCATAGATGCTGGTAACTATGACTGGGGTAACGGAAAATTCCGGCAATTTACGGAAGGTTCGGAAGGTTATCATGGATTGAAATTCCATGAATCATTTGCAGAGTTGGCCTTTCTATTAAGAGCCCGTGTGGAGGGGTTGCGGGATTATGGTCCTGCGTTGAGTCCTTTCAATGCCTTTTTAATTCTGCAGGGTATAGAAACCCTTTCCCTAAGGATGCAGCGACAGTTGGATAATACCCTTGAACTGGCCAAATGGTTGCAGCAGCATCCCAGGGTGAAACAGGTGAATTATCCTGGTCTGCCGGATGATCCCAACCACGAACTGGCGAATAAATATTTATCGCATGGATATGGGGGGGTACTCTCTTTTGAGATCGATGGTACGAAAGAGCAAACCAAGAAAGTGGTAAATAATTTGAAACTGGTGAGTCATGTTGCTAATATTGGAGATGCAAAAACCCTGATTATCCAACCTTCCATATCTACCCATCAACAGTTAAGTGAGGAAGAGCAGAAGGCTGCGGGTGTTTTGCCTACTTCTTTAAGGGTTTCGGTTGGTATTGAGGACATTCAGGATATCATCGAAGATTTTGACCAATCGATAAATCAGATTGCTTAGATTATGGAAGAACATCTTTATTTCACCCATAAACCATTTAATCTGGAAAAAGGGGGGGAGCTCCCCTCCCTGTCCATTACCTATCATACCATGGGTGAGTTAAACGCTAACCGCGATAATGTTATATGGATTTGCCACGCTTTTACAGCCAATTCTAACGTTGCCGAATGGTGGGAGGGCATGTTAGGTGAGGGAAGGATATTTGATCCACGAAAGCATTTTATTATCTGTGCCAACATTATTGGATCCTGCTATGGTACTACGGGTCCTTTATCTGTGAATCCCGAAACAGGTCAGCCCTATTATCATGATTTTCCCGAAGTTACAGTCCGGGATATGGTAAATGCCCATGAAATGCTACGCAAATATTTGAATATAAACAAGATATACGTCGTTACCGGTGGTTCTATCGGCGGATTTCAGGCACTGGAATGGAGCATTATGCATCCCGGATTATTTGAAAACCTTGTGCTCATCGCCAGCAGCCCAAAAGCTTCTCCATGGGCCATTGCATTCAACGAAACCCAAAGGATGGCTATAGATACCGATCCTACTTTTAAGGATAAAAAGTCCACCGCCGGTCAGGAAGGCATGAAGGTCGCCCGCTCCATTGCTCTTTTAAGTTACAGGAATTACCAAACCTATGTGATGACCCAAAGTGAAAAGGATAACGAAAAACTGGATGATTTTCGTTCTTCGTCCTACCAGCAATACCAGGGTGAAAAACTTGCCAGGCGATTTAATGCATTCTCATACTATATGCTTACAAAGGCACTTGATACGCACAATGTAGCAAGGGGGCGTAACAGCGAGCAGGAAGCCCTTGGCCGTATTAAAGCCCATACCCTCGTTATCGGGATTTCTACCGATATATTGTTTCCCGTTGAAGAACAAAAGTTTTTAGCTTATAAGATACCGCATGCCAGATACCTGGAGGTGGATTCAAGATACGGGCACGATGGCTTTTTGCTTGAAATATCGAAATTGACCCGAATACTAAAAAACCACCTGAAAAAAATTGAAACGCTATAATTAAATTTTACGAATGAAACCTTCATGCACCATACCTTCGCAACAAGAGCATAGATAAACATGAAGGTTCCATGACGAGTAAGGCATGAGAATCGATTTTATCATTTGTATTATACTGAAATAGAAATTTTTAATAATTCTTTATCCGAATGAAACGTGAAGCCATCATAGGACTTTTCGGTTTTGGGGTGGTCGGAGAAGCACTTTATCAACTGCTTTTATCCAACCAGATCACCAAAACCCATATCAAACATATTTGTGTCAGGGATCCTGAAAAAAAACGATCCATTAGTCCGGACAAATTTTGTTATGATCCCGAAACCATCATACAGGATGAACAGGTCAACCTGGTAGTAGAACTAACCAACGACGATCAGGAAGCCTATCACATCGTTAAAAAGTCTTTAATAAAAGGTAAAAGCGTGGTGTCAGCCAACAAGAAGATGGTAGCCCATAACCTTGAAGAATTCATGGCATTGCAAGAGCAAACCGGCTCTACATTGCTGTATGATGCTTCTGCCTGTGGTAGCATACCTGTCATACGGAATCTTGAAGAATATTATGACAATGATCTGTTAAAGTCTATCTCCGGAATTCTCAATGGTTCTTCCAATTATATGCTCTCCCGGATGTTCAAAGACAATGATACTTATGATGATTCTCTCAAAAGAGCACAGGAGCTTGGTTTTGCAGAAAGCGATCCTTCCATAGATGTTGGGGGGTACGATGCGCTCTATAAGCTGGTGGTCATTGCAACACACGGGTTTGGAACCTATGTTTATCCCGATGATGTCTTTTCTTTTGGTATATCCAACATTTCCAGATTTGACATTGAATACGCTCAGAATAAGCAATGCAGGATTAAACTGATTGCTTATGTTGCTAAGCTGGATAAGAAGCGTTTTACCCTGTTTGTCATGCCTAAACTGGTTCGAAAAGAAGAGTATGTTTTTAATGTAGAAGAAGAATTCAATGGTGTGGTTATCGAAGGGGAATGCTACGACAAACAGTTTATGTTCGGCAAAGGCGCGGGGGGTTTTCCTACAGCAGCCTCCATACTCTCGGATATTACTGCCCGTAGCTATGATTACAGCTATGAATACAAGAAAAAGAATTTTTTTCATCCCTTGGAATATACCTCTGATTGTGAGGTTGAAATATACTTGCGGTATAGCAATACTCCGGATTTTAACCTGTTTGATTTTGAGACGATTTCCGAGAAATATACCAGCTTGACATCCAATTATGTTGTCGGCCGTATCATGCTAAGCAATCTGCTTGCTGTAAATGATAAAATCCGCAACAGGGATGTCTTTATGGCTTTTACCGGGAAGTTGGAGGTATAGATACCTGTCGGCTGGCATCAAGAATTGCACCTGGTATTTTTTCAAGAGCGATGCTATTCCTGCAAAAGTTCATGAAAAGTATTTTTTGCATAAGGTTTTTCGCATACCTTTCAAAGGCGATTATTTTATGCATTTGCATGAGTTCCGGAGAATATATTTTGTTGGAGCTATAAGCCTTTCAGGGTGCCAGAGGCGTTCAGATTGGGATACATTTTCCTCCATTGCTCCGGTTGATCTTTGAGTTTCTTATCCAACCAGGCCAGGATGGTATGATGCCATTTGATACGTTTTTCATAGTCAATAATCCAGTGATTTTGACCTTCAACCAATACCAATTCCGCCTCTTTTCCCAGAATTTTCAAAGCAGCATAATATTGCAAACTTTCTCCCACAGGTACATTGGTATCTTCCGTACCATGCAGCAGGAGGATGGAATTGCTGAACTGGTCGGCATTGAACAGGGGGCTTTTTTCAACATACAATGCTTTATTATTCCATGGATAGCTATTAGCGGAAGCCACAGCGCTATATGTATATCCCCAGTAACCTTCACCCCAGTAGCTTGATATTGAGCTGATTCCTGCGTGTGCCACAGCTGTTTTAAAGAGATCTGTCTGGGTTTGAAGCATCATGGTTGTGTAGCCCCCATATGAAGCTCCAATAGCTCCAATATTGTTCTTATCTACTGAAGGATGGGCTTTTAGAAACTTTTGGGTGCCTTCTATGATATCATTCAATTGCTCTTTACCCCAGCCGTTTACATGTAAAGCTGAGAATTCCTGCCCGTAACCAATAGCGCCGCTGGGTTGGAGCACATAAACGATATAACCTTTACCAGCCCATATGTTTTTGGGATAACGACCGTCAAAGCTTCTTTCTACAGGGGAGGTCCCTCCGTAATAATAGACAATAAGCGGATACTTTTTGCCGGGTTGAAAATTAGGGGGATAGTAAACCCTGCCATCAATGGTTTTTCCCTGGCTGTTGGTGAAAGACCATGATGCGGTTGTACCAAAGGCAACATCTGTAAGCTTTTTCTCTTTGGGATAATCTATAAGTTTACTGTTGCTGGTTTTAAGGTTGATTGCATAAAGCTGTTCCGGCGTGATCATCCCGGAGCCTGTATAAACGGCTTTTTTAGCTCCTTTAGAAAAGTCAATATCGCCCAAAACCTCAGTTTTAAGCTCTATCTGTTTGAATTCTCCTGAATGAATACTATATCTATAGAGGTTGGCATAATCCTTTTCTGTGACTGATAAATAAATGTGGTCTTCAGCAGGCCATTCGAATGCATTGATGGAAGGTGCAAATTTTTTGGTCAGGGGCGTTGCTTTGTTCGTGCTCAAATCATAGCGGTACAGTTGACCATCATAATTGTTGGACATCATATTATTGGAAATATTTACGCCAATATTTCCGAAACACAAAGGTCCCCCCTGTATGAGCAGTTGATCTCCCCGGGGAGAATATTCAGCCATACCCGGATAGCGCTTGTTTTTCCATATGGTATCCAGTGAGAGGTTTTGCAAATCCAGTTCATATAAATTTTGTTTTGAAAAGGGTACTTCTGTATAGTCAGGGCGGGAAGTGGAAAACAATATCTTTTTTCCATCAGGCCTGATATCGTGTAGCCGGGTTGAGAGATTGCCTGCTGTAAGGGGGTATGAATCACCGGAGTTTACATCCAGCAAATACAGGTACGATCTGTTCCTAAAACCTGGTATACGGTCTTCCGGTCCGTAGATCCGCTTCAACTTACCGGGGTCCCCTGCCTTTCTCTTTGCTGAATATACCATAAAAGATTCATTTGGGCCCCAGGCGTATTCATCCAAATTTTCAATTCCTGATGCTATCCGCATTTCTTCTCCCCTGTCTATATCATAGAGGTAAATATGGCAGGCTCCATCCGTCTTCTCTATATAAGAAAAACGGTCAGTAGCGGGAAGCCATTTTACCTTTTTGATATCCTGGTTTCTGAATACCGCTTTATCAGAAAGGGTGTTCAGGTTTTTCAATACGGTATAATCCACCGTTTCTCCGCATCCCCGGAAGGTTTCTGTATAATGGATCAGTGTGTATTTGCCTGTAGGGGAGATGCTTGCTGATTGGATATCTGTACCATCCAGGATATCATGGATGGTCAATGCGCTGACCGGATCAAGCGTATTTTTCAGTGAAAGCCCATCGAATTTCTTTTTATAGGTTACTTTTGCTTTAAATTTTACTTTTGGGCCCGTGTTGAGCAATTTCAAACCGATAAGATGTTTACCCTGGTGCAGTGCAACGGAGAATTCCGAACCGGCAGGTCCTTGGCCCTTTTTTACATGCTTTTCGTCCCCATCAATAGAAAGTTCGAACAGGGAATGGGTTGTGATATGAAAATTCAATGTTGCCGATCGATCCAGATCAATATAGGTAGCCAGGTACATCAGGTTATGGCCTTGGAGTTTGATAGCGATCAGGCTATCGGTATGTAAATGGAGTTCCTGCCATGAAGTTTTCTTTCTGGCAAGGACAACCGGTTGGGCTGCCCCGGGATTTTGCTCAAAATTTATGTGCAGGCTTTCGAGCAGATCATTCATTTTGAAAGGTTCACCTTCAAGGTTTCCCTTTCCGGAAAATGCCGGTTCATAAATTTTAACCGGACCGGCTTTCAGCCACCGAACCAGATGGATTTCTTTATTTGCCGGAGCTGACCCAAAAATAAGGAGCAGCGCGGCCAGTAGACGTATTTTTTTCATCATCATATCATTCGAAAATAAAAGTATATCCTTACAACGATAAAAGACAAAACGAAAAACTAAGCCGGCATGTCTCATGGGAAATCGTCAAGGATTGCGCAATATTAATTTTTGTTCCGGTTATAGAGATAGCGTTTGATTTTCTGGGTGGCAGTTTTTTTGAAGGGTTCATCTTCAAGTATGACATACTGTATTTTGGAAAAGCGGTTTACTTTTGAATTAATATAAGCGTGGAGCTCTTTTTTTAATTCATCCAGCCTGGATTCCATATAATTTTGCATACCGGTTTTGAACGCGTGATATTTTTGGGCAATTTCCTCTTTATTAAAATGAACCATAGCCACCAGCTTGCCTTTTTTTTCCACCACCAGGGATTCAACCACATGTTTAAAATTGTTGATCATCGATTCAATTTCTTCCGGGTATATGTTCTCTCCGTTATTTCCGACGATCATATTTTTTAATCTTCCTTTTAAATACAGGTAGTTATCCTTGTCAAATTTGCCCAGGTCGCCTGTTTTAAGCCATCCGTCATCTGTTATGGTTTGTTTTGTAAGTTCCGGTTCTTTGTAATATCCCAGCATGATATTCTGGCCTTTTGCCCAGATTTCGCCTGTACCGTTACGTTTATTGGGGCTGTTGATTTTAAGTTGAACCCCCTCTAAAGCTGGGCCAGTTGACTGCAGCTTGGTGTTTTTAGGATTGCTGCCGGCCAGCAGGGGGGCAGTTTCAGTTAAGCCATAGCCAATGGCATAAGGGAATGCTGCTTCCTTTAGAAATTTTTCCACTTTTGGATTGAGTTTGGCACCTCCAATGCCGAAAAATTTTAATTCACCCCCGAACATCTGTATTAACTTTCGACCTGCCAATTTGTTCAGTTTTTTACGTGCTGGCGGGAATTTATAGATCATACGCATGTGCCATTTGGAGGTCAATGCAGGTAAGATCTTTTGTTTGTATATTTTCTCCATGATCATTGGAACGGATAGCATAATGGTTGGTTTAACCATTTTAAGAGCAGGTAATAATACTCCAGGGGTAGGAGGGGTATGGAGATAATAGATACTGGCACCGCTTATCATCGGAATGATAAATCCCAGCGTATTCTCATAAGTGTGAGAAAGCGGCAGTATTGACAGGAACCGGTCATCAGATATTACGGGTTGGATTTTTTTGGTCTGGATAGCTGTAAAGGATAAATTCCTGTGCGACAGTATGATGCCTTTTGATTTGCCGGTCGTTCCGGATGTATATATGATGGCTGCTGGATCGTCCGGATGAACTGAATAATCATTATTATGATTTTCATTCGGCGTATAGGCTATATTGTTTATTTCCGGCTCTATACATTTCATGTCATCAATGCGGATCTGATATCTTAATGCATGGCCATGCGAATGATTTAGTTTTTTTCTTAAACTCTCTGATACGAACAGTACTTTGGAGCCGGAATGGTTCAGGATACGGGTTATCTCATCGGGATGAAAATCGGGTAACAACGGAACGGCTATTGCCCCCATAAAAGTAATAGCAAAATAAACAATACCCCAGTTGGGCATATTTGTGCTTAGTATAGCTACACGATCTCCAGGTTCTACGCCCATCTTTTCAAGAAAAGCCATTGTACTGATTATATCCTGTGCAGCAGCTTGATAGGTTTTTGCTTTCTCTCCGGCAAAGCCCAGCGCTTTCTTTGTACGGTGCTTTTTTAATGACTCATTGAATAAAGCTGGCAGAGTCAGTATATTCGAATTTTGCATGGGTATCTCACAGCCTTAAAATGGGTGAATTATGGAACCAATATAACATGTATTTCGTGTATTTATGAACAAACGGCTACCTGTTTTGGTTTATTCTTTTTACCCAGGTCTTTTCTAATGCAGGGTCTGCTGAAAAAGTTTTTAGCCTGGATTATCCGCAAAAAACTGTATAAAATTAAATTTTTTTGGATAAAACAAGCAAAATGCTAATATTTTTTGGATTACAAAAATTTATGCATTTTTGTAATTAATACCGGGTAGATGATTTAATAAGGGTTAAAATAACTTAACCTGCATCTTTCAGGAGCAATGATTGATAATTAATTTTATATGCAGCGTGCTTATAGCAAAGATAAAAGCGTACCACGATTGATGTAATCAGTCCTATTCATACAATAAACAAATGTTAATGCGTTTTTGAGCCTGTATTATTCATAAAAAATGGATGAAAATTTATAAACACAAAAATATTAGTACTTTACGTATTATGTTCAAAAAATTTTATTTTCATATATTTTTTCCGAGTGCGCCAATT
>CAYYLT010000137.1:0-8846 GCA_964472385.1 uncultured Bacteroidales bacterium | reverse complement strand
GCTATCTATTATAGCCATTTTTTGTGTTTTTCAGCAAACCCGAAGTAGGCGACTACGTCGTGGGCTTTCGACGCCTTGCATCTACCCAAAACTTGACGCATGAATAATGCAGGTTAGGCAGGGCTAAAGTGCCTGGCAATATCATAAAAAAATAAGTTCATAAAATCCTATGATTATTTTCACGATTTATGAGAAAATTTATTATCTTTATAAGCATTTCTCAAACCAAATGATTTTACTATGACTATAACATTCAATGAATTAAGGAAAATCAAGGACAGCCTACCCCACGGAGCCATCAGAAAAATTGCCGAACAGCTGAATATCAATGAAGAAACCGTTAGAAATTATTTTGGAGCTACGAATTATGAGTACGGTGAAAGTGTTGGTATCCATTTTGGTCCGGGCCCTGATGGCGGGGCGGTTACCATTGATGATCCTACGATTCTGAATTTGGCCAAAAAAATTGCAGAAAAGGAAAACGGCCAGCAAAATTAACCCGCATGGGGCAAATGAAAAAAAGCAGAAATAAGGTTTTCTGCTTTTTTTTTGTTTTGTAAGCTCATAGGCAATGGTGTATTATACTTCTGACAAATTCGATATCCTGGAAAAAACATGGATGGAGCTGCTTTTTGCTTATGTTAAAAATATTTTTTCACATCTTGCTCTGCCTTCACACAACCACTGGCATCATTTTAGGGTATGGCAAAATGTAAAAGCTATCTTTTTTCAGCTTGAACAAAAAGGAATTGTCTTTGAAGATCAAGCGCTAACAAACTTAATGATCGCTGCATTTTTTCATGATACGGGCTTAACTGTAACCCTGGATGAATACCATGGCAAAGCAGGAGCAGATATTTGCCGGAATTTTCTTAAATCCAGCCAAAAAGATAACATCGAAGTGTTTACGGCTGGGTTGGAAGCTATTGAACAACATGATAATAAACAATACAATACCACAGAATCCATTGAAAATAATGCGACGATCCTTTCTATTCTCTCTGCTGCGGATGATATGGATGCTTTTGGTTTCGTTGGGGTGATCAGATATGCTGAGATTTATTTGCTTAGAGATATACCCATGCATCATATACCAGGTCAGGTTATTGCCAATGCCGAACGACGATTTCAAAATTTTCGTCAGCAGTTCCGGTTTTTCGAGCTTTTTGTCCAGGAACAATCTGCAAGATATCATGCATTAAGAAACTTTTTTGTCTCTATTCAACAATGCCCGTCAACTATCCGAAATGAAAACCTTAAAATACTTGAGCACATTTGCCATAATATTGAAAATGACCGGAACAATCATTCCCTTTCAGCATTGTTAGAACCAATAAATTCCGAATATATACAACAATTCAGGAATGAAATATTGCGGGGGGTGAGCGTTTGAAATAAAATGGTTGTTTTTAGTCATCCGTCAAAAGCCGGACAAGTTCCGTCAGGGGGCCGGACACGGTTCGTTGTCACTCGGTTGTCATTCAATGGTCATTCAATTGTATCCGTTAGGTGCCGGACATGGTTCGTTGTCATTTCACTCATTCCCCATTCAATCATTCACACATTCACGCATTAATTGACAGCAACCCATTCAACCATTCTCGCATTCTTCGAAATTGACAGGTGTGGGATCGCTAGGCTTGAAAAAGCATTTTCATGGCATATATCTCCTGGAATTCCGGATCTGTTTCCAGGGAAGTGTGCTGGATGTTCTCCAGGATGGGAGGGAGATCATCAGGTTGGTAAAAAAGCAGCATTTTAGCTCCAATCAGCGCGCTGTTACCCAATTTTGTCACTTTTTCTTCGGCATGTTCGATCAGTCCAATTGTGCGGGCATTGGCAAGATTGATATAATTCCCGAAAGCTCCAGCGATATAAATTTTATCGATATCTTCAGGGGAAATACCGATTTTTTGAGCAAGGATCTGAATGCCTGCGGATATGGCTCCTTTGGCCAACTGCATTTCACGTATGTCTTGTTGGGTAAGGATTAAACCTTTCATGATTTCTATACGCTCCTGTTCATTAATCAATCCGCCCCACATATCGATTTTACCGGTAGCCTGCAGCCAGGCTATGACGTCTATCAATCCGCTGCCACAAATTCCCCTTGGAGCGCGATTGCCAATGATATGGTAATCAAACGTATCATTGTTGAATTGTATGGAAGAAAGCGCACCGGTAGTGGCAGTCATACCCATAGATATGTTGGTCCCTTCAAATGCCGGACCGGCAGCAGTGGAAGCACATATTAATTGCTTATTGTTTCCCATTACGATCTCTCCGTTGGTACCCAGGTCAATAAGGCAACTTATTTCGCTCTGCTCATGAATGCGTGAAGCCAGTATCCCTGCCAGTACATCGCTACCCACAAAACTGCCTATAGGGGGCATAACAATGATTGCTGGACTGCCAGGTATATCCCATTCCAGATCCTGAGGATCAAATGTTTGTAATGATTTATACGGTGATTCAAAAGGATAGGTAGCCAGCGGTGTCAGATCCAAACCACAAAAAAGATGATGCATGACACTGTTTCCCACCATAAGGATTTTTTTCAAGTCAGTTTTTCTGTCGCTGATCAACTGATGAATCATCTGGTGCAATTTCTCACGTATGAGAACCGTAAGCTTTTTGCGGTCTTTGTTTACCACATATTCTACCCGCGACATGATATCAGCGCCATAACGCGATTGGGGATTGGTACCGGTAACTGCATTGATCACTTTTCCTTCTTGCATATCAACCAGTTGAGCCACTAGTGTCGTGGTACCCAGATCAACTGCAATACCCTGCCCGGGTTGAGGTGTAAACTGGAATACACTATTGTCGGCAAGAATAATGGTTTTCCACTGATCTACCTCAAGGGTAACATCATCGAAAACATTACTTAAACAGGCGAGCCGCCATTCCTGTGACAATCCCAGCTTATCAATTGCCTCCTGATGCTCCTGGTCAAGGGGTATATTGCCTTCCAGCAATTTGACCTTGCAACCTCCGCATGTACCTTTACCACCGCAGGGAAACTCCACGCCATATTCATGCAATACATCGATCAGCGGGGTGCCTTCTAAAACCTGAAAGGTTCGGTGAAGAGGTTCAAGCCGTATGGTAAAAAATTTTTCAGGCAAAATTTATGTTTTTTATATCCGGGGGATTAGCGCAATTTTTCCCCAATTTTTTTGATATGCTCCGGGGTTGTGCCACAACAGCCTCCAATGATGTTGGCCCCGGCTTGGACAAGATCAGGAACGAAGGAAGCCATTTCATCCGGGGTTTCGGGAAAAATAGTTTTTCCTTCCTCATAAACGGGCATACCTGCATTAGCATGGATAACCACCGGCAAATCGGTATTAACGTTTCTGATCACCCTGACCACATCAATCATTCTTTCTATCCCATTTCCGCAGTTTGCACCGATGAATGAAGCTCCGGCATCGGGTATTACAGGAAACATATCTGCCGGACCTATGCCCATCATTGTCCTGTAGTTTCCTTCAACTGTTTTTTCAAAAGTCATGGTACAGGCAATTTCAAGTGCCGTGTTATCTTTGGCTGCCTGAACGGCGATTCTCGCTTCTTCCAGATCCGACATGGTTTCCACAAGGATCAGATCCGCCCCTCCTTGTTCCAGTGCTAATGCCTGTTGCTTAAAAATGTCATAGAGGTCTTCTTCGGTTACTTCACCGGTGATAAGCATTTTCCCGGTAGGACCGATGGAAGCCATTACCAATACCTCATCACCGGCTGCTTTTTTGGAGATTTCGGCTGCCAGCCGGTTGATCTCCGAAGTCTTTTCACCCAGGTCATGTTGCTCAAGCTTAATACGATTACCTCCGAAACTGTTGGTTTTAACCAACTGTGCTCCGGCATTGATAAAGTCGCGGGCTACTTCCTCCACCAGCTCAGGATGATTCAGGTTCCAGGCTTCAGGGCATTCGCCTGCCTCCAGACCTTTATATTGGAGGTTAGTACCCCATGCACCATCTGAAAGTACTGTGCTTTGGTTGGTTACCATTTGTGAGCGTTTTTTCATCATCAGATTGATTTATGATTTTACTAAACGATTTCGCATTTTGCGGGGTTCAATGTTCTCCCCCATGGCAATAATCTCTGTGTTGCCCGAATAATTGGAAATGTTTTCTATATTGCAGGTATCAAAAGCGGTTTGAATGGCTTTTACTGTCCCGTCTGAAAGCCGGATATATCCTTTTATACGGTAAGTGTTGGGGATATATTCTTCCAGAAATCGATTGAGCTGCTCTTCAGATATTTTTTTGTTGGTTCTGATGACGGCAGAATGAATGTTGGGACGGCCTCCCGGTTCGATACCTGAGAACTCCTGCCTGCGCCTGACAGCTAACGGTTCTGAAGTGTAGTTATCCAAAACCTGCTGAAAGGGTATGTCACAATAAGCGGCAGTCATGACACCGGCATATGGATTCAGTGTATGGATCCTTTGCTGGATTGCTTCTCTATCGCCGTCCAGATCGGTTTTGTTAATGATGACCGAATCTGCAATCCTTACCTGATGGGTTATACGGGTCATTTTGGGTTCAATCTGCAGAAATTTGGAGGCATCTACGATACACCATATATGGGCCAGGAACAATTGGTCGTTTAACTCGGGAGCCATTAGCAATTCGCCAATAGCAACCGGATCGGCCAGGCCGGAAGCTTCTAATATAAGAATATCGGGCTTTTCCTGATTGATAAAATCCCTTAATGAATGAATGAAATCAGCCAGTAAGCAAACACAAAACACAGAACCCTTATTGATTTCCAGTATTTCAAAAGATTTTCCGGTCTCTTTTAAGTCTATGCCATCCACATTACCCGGAGCAAATTCGTTTTGAATAACACCGATCTTTTTATTGTCGGCATAATCATTGAGTATTCGCTTTAACAGGGTTGTTTTACCGCTGCCCAGAAATCCTGTTACCAGATAAAAGGGTATCATACATTGACGATGGTTTTGATCCATTCTTTGATAACTTCCACGGTGGGTTTGTTGCCCTGGGATTTGAGGTGATAGTTAACACTTACCACTGCGGGGGTTTTGGTTACACCAAATGAGGCAATCGTATGCTGGTTGGTAACGCACTTAATCCTGATATCCGAACCCAGCTCATTTTGAGCTTGTTCAATCAGGGGTAAGATCTCATTACATTCTTCCTCACTGGTCCCCATCACCATGAGCTCACCTTTATTTATACGGATCTTGAGTTTTAGTTTTTCATTGATCCGCTTTTGTATGGCTTCAATAAGCTTATTTTTAGGAGGAATTTGGGATACAAAGGTTATTTTGCCATCAATACAGATGGTTGGGATATTTTTAACATATAAGGACGACATGAAGCTAACCGATTGGACATCTTTAACCGAGTGTTCGCGCCATTCAACTATGCCTTCAAAATGCGGAGCTACCTGTTTGACTGCTTCCACCATATACATGCAGGGTGTGCAGGATTCGGAGTCCAGGGTAATCACATCGACAATCACTTTCTCTGTGTTGCCATAATCTTCCAGGTTTAACCGTTTTTCGGTATCTTTTTTTTCTTCCAGTGTCCTGACCACATCCTGCTGATAAGGATCTTCTACCAGTTGGGTTATTGCTTTCAGGTTTTTGGGTGGTGTTTCCATGGGCAGATCACATCCCGGAGCTAAGATAAAGCCTTTTTTCCCTGCCGCATCCATACATTCGAGTGCTTCACGCTGGGAATCTTCCTCTGTGCCAAGCAGTAGTACTATCGTTAACCGCAGGTTACCTCCAAAACTTATGTTATGTTTTAAAGCCACGTCCCTTACATAATCCAGGGGAATATTCTCATCTATGGAAACATTATCGGGACGGCATCCGCACATAGCTTCTATATTCTGCTGTGCATGCCCGCATACGAAAAAAGAGCTCCAGGCATTGTTGTTCCGGATGAAATCAAATACTTCTCTTGCGGGAGGGGTAACAAAGGTTTCAAACGATTCGGGATCAATCTGGCTGGTCATCGGATCAACCACCGCAATTACATCGGCCCCGGCATCCATATAATATTTGGCCGTTTTTTGGGCTATTTGCTTGGTGTATTCCAGTATCTCCCTGATGGAGTCAGGTTCCATCATCATTCTGGTGAAAATTTCTGTCCCCAGCAAATGGAGGGCTAATGTAAAAGGCCCGGTAATTAAACCATACAATGCAATATCAGGATAATTTTTGCGAAGCTGGCGTGTGGCTTCCAGAACTACCGGAAGACGGCCTTTTTTTTCGTTATACTCCGGCAATTGCTCCAGGGTTATTCCCTCCATCAGGGGATGAGAAACAACGGAGGGCGGATTGTCCTCCGACCATTGTAATCCACAACCCAGTATTTCCGCTTCTATCTGTAAATCAAACATAACAGGGATGCCATCCGGGTCATACAACTTAATGGCTTCTGAAATACCCCGGACGATATCTTCTGAGGATTGTAAGTATTCTTTTGCATTGACATCGATTAGAAAGCCCCCGTGAACTCCGACAAAGGGAACCCATGGGGTGCGATCAGGGGTTTCCAGTTGAAACGCCTGATTGATTAATGCTTTGCCTTTCATGTATTAAATATATATTGTCGTTTGAACAAAATTGGTTGATTGACTTGCGCTTTTCAAGCGCATAAAATGATTTTGCTATCCGGTAACTCCATTATCGACATCCTGTATCCATTCATTGTTCAAGGATGTTAGGTTGTCAATTTGAATGAGGCTGCTAAGAACCCAGTTGGTTCAGATAGCTTACAGCTCCGTTGGGATCCGGTGAATAATAATCGGCGCCTATTTCGCCACAAAATTTGTCGGTCACCGGTGCTCCTCCAATAATAATTTTTGTTTCCGGTGTTTGGGCTTTCATCTCTTTGACACTTTTTTCCATGTTTGCCATGGTGGTTGTCAACAAAGCTGACATGCCAACGATAGCACCCGGATTCTCGTTGATTGCCTCCTGAAATTTTTCAGTTTTCACGTCTGTTCCCAGGTCGACTACTTTCCAACCACTGCCTTCTACCATCATAGATACCAGATTCTTTCCAATATCATGCAGATCACCGGCCACTGTGCCAATGATGAATGTTCCTTTTTGTTTAATCTCACCTGACTGGAAGAAAGGCTTCAAATGCGACATTGAGGCGTTCATGGCTTTTGCTGACATGAGTACCTGGGGGACAAATACCTTGTTGTTTTTGAATTTTTCACCAACCCTGTTCATGGCAGGTATAAGTGCATTGTCCAGAATTTCTTTGGCCTTTAATCCATTATTCAATGCCTGTTTGGTTAATTCATCTGCTCCATCCTTTCCTTTCATGTCGGGAGGATAGGGAGACTTTTGATTTACTTTTCCAAATTCAATGCAATAAGCGACATCTTCTAATAATTTTTCCATAAAAAATAGATGTTTAATGTTCAGTGATGCAATATGGTTTTATATCCTTTAATTGATAAAAGCATCCTTAATGCTCTCCGTTAAATTCTTTTATTGCCTCAATGAGGGCCACTACATTTTCCAGGGGTACATTTGCCTGGATATTGTGAACAGTATTGAAAACATACCCTCCGCCTTTTGAAAAGATTTCACAATTGTGAATGACATGTTTCTTTATTTCATCAGGTCGTGCGTATGGCAGCATTTTTTGGGTATCAATACCTCCTCCCCAAAAAACGACCTGATCCCCGTATTGCTTTTTCAGGTGATCGGGCTCCATGCCGGCTGCATTGATTTGTACCGGATTGAGGATATCAAAGCCCGCTTCAATGAAAGAGGGTATAAGGGGATCAATAGAACCACAACAGTGCTTGAAGGTTTTCCAATTTGTATTTTGGTGTACCCAGTTATTGATCTTTTGATAGTAGGGTAACCAAAGTTCCTTGAAAGTTTCGGGTGAACAAAATTGTGAATCCTGTGTTCCGAAATCCGTTCCGCACACATAAAGGATATCAAATGTATCCCCAACAATATCTTTGAGTTTCGACATATTGTTAATGGCAATATCGGTTTGTTTATCAAAGACTTGTTTTATATAATCCTGTCTCATGGCTGTTGACATATACCATTCGGAGATATCCCTTATCCCCTTGGGATATTTCATAAATGGGGCGGGTACCAGGGCGATGTCGCCAAGGCCGGTATCCCCGAAATTCCCAACAACCGCCTTATCCGTTCCTTTCAGACTCTCAGCCACCTTTGTCCAGTGTGCTATTTCTTCCGGCCCTGCCTCATTAAACTCTTCCAGATTATCTTCCGGATTAAGCATATCTTCGTCAAGGGGTTCCTGCCTGACGACCGTGTCGAAAAAATAGCTGTCCTCTGGCATGCGGGCACTTGGGGGGGCTGAAGTGTCACCCTGGGGATAGCTCAGGATACTTCCCTCTTCATCATAAGTGTATTTGAAATCGCCCCCCATGAGTACTTTTTGCCCCCATGGGGTGGTAAACGCTTTCCAATTGTCATTGGCGTAACCAAACAAGTTGGTTCTGCCTCCGGCACCAATCACATCTATACCAATAATATCGACCAGTTCCTTATCAACCTCTCCCAGCATTTGGTAAGGATCAATTACCTTGACAGGTTTCTTTTCCAATCCATAATGTTCTCTGAGTTTTTCAACAACAAGACAATGGACGCCTGAAACCCCGGTACTGCCCATATCTAAAGGCATTTTGTCTGGAACTTCATGATTTAGGGCTTTTTGAACACGTTCTTTTGAATTCATATGTGATGATTGGTTTTGTTTCAACAAAGTTTGTCAAAAATAAGATTTCTATTCAATTTTACCAAGCTTCCCATGGTATTATTTATCTTGTTCCTCAATAGCAGATTAAAA
>CAYYLT010000136.1:0-8887 GCA_964472385.1 uncultured Bacteroidales bacterium | reverse complement strand
CAAAATAATCATTAATATCACAAAAGGAAATGATTATTTTGTCATGGACGTTTCATTTTTTATGAATAATACAGGTTAAAACATAAAGCCATTTTTTCCGTTTAAACGATAAGAAAACGCAAATGGAATTGTTGTTTTGTCCATAAAAACAAATACATTTAACTTGTTGATCCATAAAACAAGCCTATGATGCCGCCACGTAACAGAAATAAAAAACATTTTTTTTGGCTCATATTGTTCTTTCATCTTTTTTCATTTCACCTAATGGCTCAGAATGGAGATATGCCGGATGAAACATTAAATCCCGCGGAACTGGATACCCTTGATCTCAAAGGAAAGCATGTTTTGGCCGTGAAAAAGTTGGAGGGTGAGCACCTGGCCACCGTTCAGCTGGAGAAAGTTGTTGTGTTCCCGAAACTAAAGTTTAACAGCCGGCGGGATTACAGAAGATATCAAAAACTTATACGGGATTTAAAGAAAGTTTATCCTTATGCGCAACAAGCTAAATACAAGCTTATCAAAATGGAAAGGGAATTTCAAAGCTTGAAAACGGATAAGGAACGTAAGCGTTATATCAAACAAGTGGAGAAGGAGCTCAAAGATGAATTCAAGGATGACATCAAGAAGTTAACCATTACCCAGGGCAGGCTGCTATTAAAACTGATTGACCGGGAAACCGGCAATACCTCCTATCAGCTTTTGGAAGAACTGAAAGGCAATTTTTCCGCTTTCTTCTGGCAAACCCTCGCCCGCGTATTCGGTCATAATCTCAAATCTGAATATGAACCCTCCGGCAGTGACTGGATGATCGAAAGAATTGTCGTGTTGATCGAGCACAACCAGATATAAATGCGTGAATGCGTAAATGGGTGAATGATATATGGAAGGAAGGGTCGATAATCTGCAGGTTCTGAGAGAATCTGAAAACAGCAAATCATGAAAAGAACATTTATAGCGACCAAAATAACGCCCGGTGATAAACTGATGAATGCTTACAGGTACATACAAGATGAACTGGAAAATGAAAAGATCAAATGGGTGGACAGCCAACAATTTCATATAACCTTATTTTTCCTGGGTGATACCGATGAAGAGCAGATACCTTATATCCGGAACAGCCTCAGAGAAGTGCTGACTCCCTTTAGCGCATTTAACATGTATCTTTCGGGTTTGGGTTTATTTAAAAACATCCACAAGCCCCGGGTCTTGTGGACGGGTATCCACCAATTCGAGCGGATGAAAGAGATAAAAACACAAATTGACAGGCAGATGAAGGCGTTAGGTTTTAGCCCCGAAAAACGGGAATTTAAACCGCATCTTACATTGGGCCGTATCAAATGGATCAACAATAAAAAAAAGCTGGAAAACTTGTTGGATCAATACAAAGATGAAGATTTTCATGAGGTAACCATCAACGAGATCATCTACTTCGAAAGCATACTTAAACCTCAGGGTCCTGTATACAAAGCGATAGAAAAATATACACTGCTTGATTCAGGCCAGTAGATCAACCTGATTTTGCATCTCATGTAAGAAGGAATAGGCATAAGCGAGCACCTCCTGGTTATCCTCATTGACAGTCAGGGGCAACCGGGAACTGCTCACATCACCAATAAACCGGATGAAATCATCGATGACCAAAGGTCGCTGAATTTCATCTATACCGGTAACAGAACCTGATTGATCTTTCTCCGGTCCATATATCCATAAACGGGTTTCGCTAAAATCCAGTATAAATCTTTGCGCCCGCTGGATGAACTCAGCCTGTAAATGTTCCTGCTGCGTAAGATAATTAATCAATATACGCACATTGGTACCGTTATCAAAATCCATATCAAAAGTACAAGCACCCTGATTTGGCGCATGGTAATCCTGTACAGGTCGATAGCTTATTTTTCTGTACCTTGATGGTACCACATTTTGTATGATGGACAGAATATCAAAAAGAACCTGTCTTAAGTTAGTTATATTGGTATAGAGCTCGTAAGAGTCCACTCTAAAATGAATCAATGAGGGATTAAGCTGGGATTTAACATGCGTATAAACGGGATGAGACCGCAATGGCTGGCTAAGCCGTATAATGGATTTGGACTCGTTGGCCAGTTGATACAAATTGCTAAATCTTTCGTAATCCAGGATAAAAGGAGATTCAAAAAATATAGCTTTCGTATCTTTCACGGCCATCTCAGCTATCTTCTCAAGCGGCAAATCGCCTTCCGCCAGATATAAAATATCTGCTGAGGAAATCAACGTTTCTACCCTCGAATATTTGACCAGTCCTTCCGGGAGGGGAACATCGTGCGGATTGTATATTCCGCAGACGTTACAATTGCTATGCTGCAAAACCGGCAGTATCCGGCGGAGAAATCTGCTGTTTCCAATGAATCCTACATTCATAAACGGTTTTTTACAAATTTAACGCATTTTCCTGTAGCATGCACACTTTTTAATACCAACTTATCAACTTATCTTGTTGATAACTTGATTATTGAAATTTATTGAACAGAACCTTTTATGCGAACAAACTTCCTGTTATCTTTGTGAAGAAAATAAAAAAATGGTTGATTCTTACAAACATAAGGGACAAAGAAAAAAGCTTGTTAAGGAGATCACCCGGAAAGGCATCAGGAATGAGCGGGTATTGCGGGCTATAGAGCAGGTGCCCCGGCATTATTTCATGGAAAGTGGTTTTGAACAATTTGCTTATAAAGATCAGGCCTTCCCCATCAACAAGGGTCAAACCATATCACAGCCCTATACCGTGGCTTTCCAGACCGAACTCTTGGAGGTTAATAAGCACGACAAAATCCTGGAGATTGGTACGGGATCGGGATACCAAACTGCTATTTTACTTGAAATGGGTGCCAATGTATATTCTATCGAGCGCTACCGTGATTTGTACCTGAAAGCGCAAAAGATTCTTCAAGAAATGGGATATCACCCCCATCTGTTTTATGGCGACGGGTGCAAGGGACAGCCCAATTATGCACCTTACGATAAGATTCTGGTTACCGCCGGAGCAAATGAGATACCCCAGGAGCTTCTCGATCAGCTTAAAATCGGCGGTAAGATGGTACTGCCACTTGGCTCACAGCTTGGCCAGGTGATGACTGTGATCATTAAAAAAGATTCCGGCAATATTGAAAAACATAACTACGGCAGCTTTATCTTTGTTCCCCTGATCCACGGTAAGGATTCCAATGAAAATAACAACCATGAAAATTCGACTATATGATACAGGTTAAAACTTTTGTATTCAATCCATTGTCAGAAAACACCTATGTTTTATATGATGATACAAGGCAGGCCATCATCCTGGATCCGGGTTGTTACTTTCCGGAGGAACAAGAAGCAATAAATCAGTTCATTGCAGACAATAAGCTGAAACCAAAATATATTGTCAACACGCACGGTCATATAGATCATATCCTTGGCATGAACTATGTAAAAAGCCACTACGATATACCGGTGATCATGCACCCGGAGGATCTGGGAATTTTAAAAAGTGGCCGTGATTTTGGCAATATGCTTGGCATTCAAACAGAAGAACCTGAAGAACCGGACCGTTGGATCAAAGCTTCTGAAAAGCTGGAATTCGGTCATGATTTTTTCCATGTATACCATCTACCCGGCCATTCCCCTGGCAGCATTGCCCTTTACAACCAAAATCAAAACCTGATTTTTGTCGGTGATGTGTTATTCAAAAGGGGTATCGGTAGAACGGATCTCCCCGGAGGCAATCATCAACAACTTTTAAATAGCATCAAGGATCAATTACTAAAACTAAACAACGATACAATGGTTTACCCGGGTCATGGCGAACCTACTACCATAGGGGAGGAAAAAGATGAAAATCCTTTTCTGAATACACCACACCACGGTTAAACAAACCAATAACCTGGTTTGTTTCTAACCTGTGATTTTATTGGGGCCACAACCAGATGATGTATAACACAATGAATGAAATTTTTATTAAAAACGATAATTATGGCAATAGAAAAATTTGCAGACCGTCACATAGGACCCAGAGACACTGACATCAAGAAGATACTCGAAAAGGTTGGCGTCAGTTCAATGAAGGAATTGATTGATCAAACCATACCCCAATCCATTCAGCTCACCAAACCGATAACATTGGATGAGCCCATGAGTGAATATGAATATTTCCAGCATATACGTCATATTGCTTCAAAGAATAAGCTTTACAGATCATTTATCGGCCTGGGTTACTATGACACCATCCTGCCGTCAGTCATTCAACGAAACATCCTGGAAAATCCGGGGTGGTACACACCTTATACCCCCTATCAGGCCGAAATAGCGCAGGGTCGCCTTGAAGCTTTACTGAATTTCCAGTCGGTGATCATGGAAATGACCGGTATGGAGCTGGCAAATGCTTCTATGCTAGACGAATCCACGGCGGCTGTGGAGGCCATGGTTATGATCTTCAATCTGAGATCCCGCGCTGCCATAAAGAAAGGAGCGAATGTATTTTTTGTTGATGAAAACATGTTTCCCCAAACCATTGAGGTACTTAAAAACCGCGCGGAACCCCTCGGCATTGAGCTGGAGATCGGTAGATATGATCAAGCCCGTTTCAGCGAGAAAACCTTTGGTGCCATAGCGCAATATCCTGATGGAGATGGCAAGATTGAAGATTACAGAGCATTTGTGGAAAAAGCACACGAGAACGGAACCCTTGTTGCTATAGCCGCGGACCTGATGAGTTTGGCCCTGCTAACTCCCCCGGGTGAGTGGGGTGCAGATGTGGTGGTAGGATCAAGTCAACGTTTTGGTATACCCATGGGTTACGGTGGCCCACATGCTGCCTATTTTGCCACCAGAGACCAGTATAAAAGGAAAGTACCCGGAAGGATCATCGGCGTTTCCAAAGATGCCACCGGAAAACATGCACTGAGAATGGCTCTTCAGGTGCGGGAACAGCATATCAAACGCGAAAGGGCCACTTCAAATATCTGTACTGCCCAGGCACTCCTGGCCTCTATGGCCGGCATGTATGCCATATACCACGGCCCTGAAGGACTTAAACAAATTGCCCGGCACATCCATGCTGCGGCTGGTAGTCTGGATAAAGAACTACAAAA
Source organism: uncultured Bacteroidales bacterium (assembly GCA_964472385.1). GTDB lineage: Bacteria > Bacteroidota > Bacteroidia > Bacteroidales > UBA12077 > JAGXLC01. The sequence continues at coordinate 3,782 of CAYYLT010000136.1, read as the reverse complement.
TCTGGGTTATGAACAGGAAAACCACAACTATTTCGATACCCTTAAAATCAAATTACCGGGTTCTGTTCAATCCGGCAAGATTCAGCACATTGCCCTGGAACATCAGGTAAATCTCCGGTATATCGACCACCAAACCATTGGCATCAGCCTGGACGAAAAAACAGATGCCCGAGCGCTTAATCTGATCCTTAAAATTTTTGCGCAAGCCCTGGACAAAACCCCACCAGAGGTCTCCGATATACCCGATGAAATTTATTTTGACCGTCAATTCAGGCGGGAAAGCCGGTTTCTTACCCGTGACCTTTACGCCCGTTATCATTCTGAAACAGAAATGATGCGGTATATCAAAAAGCTGGAGCGAATGGATTATTCTTTGGCTCATTCCATGATACCGCTGGGTTCCTGCACCATGAAACTTAATGCAGCTTCGGAAGTTTTTCCATTAAGCTGGCCTGAATTTTCGGGCATTCACCCTTATGTGCCGGCAGATCAGGTACAGGGATACCTTGAACTTATAGAAGGACTGGAGAAGCAGTTGAAGGCTATTACGGGATTTCACGCCTTCACTTTTCAGCCAAATTCAGGTGCGGCAGGTGAGATCACCGGCCTGATGACTATTCGGCAGTATCATCTCGACAGGGATGAAGGACACCGGAACGTGGTGCTTATTCCTTCCTCTGCGCACGGAACCAATCCGGCCAGTGGCGTCATGGCCGGAATGAACGTAGTGGTTGTTGAATGCGACAGCAATGGCAACATCGATATAGCAGACCTCAAAGCAAAAGCCGAAAAACATAAAGGCAATCTTTCAGCGTTTATGGTTACCTATCCGTCCACCCATGGTGTTTTCGAAAGTCGTATCCGGGAGATGAACGACATTATTCACCAAAATGGCGGTCTGGTGTATTTCGACGGCGCCAATCTGAATGCCCAACTCGGACTAACCAATCCGGTGGTTACAGGTGCTGATGTAGGTCACCTTAACCTGCACAAAACATTCTCTATTCCCCATGGAGGTGGTGGACCGGGTATGGGTCCCGTGGGTGTGGTAGAAAAACTGGCCCCCTATCTGCCCAAGCATCCGTTTTTTAATATGGGTGGCGAAAAAGGTATTGGCCCTATGGCAGAAGCACCATTTGGCAGCCCAAGCATTCTGCCTGTCTCATACGGCTTCATCAAGATGCTCGGGGCCGAGGGCTTGTTAAAAGTTGCTCAAACGGCCATTTTAAATGCCAATTACATCGTAGCATCGCTGAAAGATACTTACGGAATTGTTTATTCGGGAGAGACCGGCATGGTTGGACATGAAGGAATACTGGAATGCCGGCAGTTCAAATCCATGGCCAACGTCATTGAGGCCGATATTGCCAAACGTCTAATGGATTACGGATTTCATGCCCCTACCCTCTCCTTCCCTGTCCATGGCACCTTGATGGTTGAACCTACTGAAAGCGAATCCCTCGAAGAGCTGGATCGATTTATTGAAGCCATGTTATCCATCTACGGCGAAATCATGGAAATTAAAGAAGGCAAAGCAGATTGGGAGAACAATGTGCTGAAAAACGCACCCCATACTGCTGAAGTTACTACTTCCGATAAATGGGATAAACCCTATAGCAGGCAAAAAGCCGCATATCCTCTCAAATGGATTGCCGATAATAAGTTTTGGACCCCGGTAAGCAGGGTTGATGACGGGCACGGCGATCGGCACCTGATCTGCAGCTGTGCACCCATACAAGATTACCGCGAATCATTGCTTACCTTTAATGAAATGCAAACCTGAGACAGAAAAACGACCAACTTTTCAATAATCTTGCCGGATCACTGGATTGGCATGTAGGGTTTGCTGAAAAAGTCTATGGCACATCAGCTTCAAAGCGGCAAAGCGAAGCTGTATATGAATACTGCGAGCTGAAGCCAACGAAGTAGATGATGTGCTAAAGGCTAACAAAAAATTATCATAAAAAAGGTAAGGTGTTTGACGAATATTTGCTAAAAACATTCCATTTTGCAGACATTAGACATGTTTATCCTATTGATCTTAAGAGGTTTTTGTGTTTTCCAGCATGCTCTATGTCCGAAAACATGACCCTTATCTTCTGATGCCTTCTTTTAAGTTGTTTTCAATGGCGTCTTCAATAGCCAGGCCGAATATGTCTTCCAATGATCTGCCCATGGCCCTTATCTGTTGCGGAACAATACTGGCAGCGCTCATACCCGGTATGGTATTTACTTCCATAAAATGCAATACCCCATTGGCATAAATATAGTCTATTCTGACGATTCCCCGGCAATCAAAAATGTCATAAATACGTGACGACAATTCCTGAACTTCGTTTTCCAGGGTTCTGTTAATTCGGGCAGGGGTGATCTCATCCGCCATACCAGTGTTATATTTGGCTTCATAATCAAAAAATTCCTTTTTGCTAACGATCTCTGTCGGCGGGAATATCAAGGTTTGATCTTTAGTTTTCATCAAGCCACACGTCAGCTCCATCCCTTCCAGAAAGGTTTCCACCAGTACTTCGTAATCTTCCTCAAAAGCTTTGTGAATTGCATCATCCAATTCCTCAGACTGAAATACTTTACTGACTCCAAAACTGGACCCCCCCCTGTTGGGTTTAACAAAACAAGGGAGACCGGTATGCTGAATGATTTGGTCTACATCATAAGATTCATCTTGTTTTAGGATATAAAAACGGGCGGTTGGAATACCAAAATGGCTGACATAATGCTTGCTGAAATACTTATTGAAAGTTATGGAAGAAGAAAGTACACCGCAACTGGTATAGGGCATACGAAGCGTCTCGAAATATCCTTGTAACAGACCGTTTTCCCCGGGTGTTCCGTGAATCATAACAAAAGCGCAGTCGAAAAGAAGCTTCTTCCCCTCATGGATGCAGCTAAAATAATCTTTATTGATGTAAACTGGTTTTTCTCCTTCTACCTTTAGCCTCCATTCTGTACCCTGTATCACAATCATATAGGTTGCATATTGTTCGGGATTTAAATGGTCACGGATGGTTTTGGCACTGTTAACAGATACAGGAAACTCGGAAGAATCCCCACCGGCAATTATGGCAATATTTTTCACAGGTAGTTACGGATTAGGGTGAAAGTCAATAAAACAAAACATATATCAGATATATGGATCAAAAATAAGATTATTGTGGGACAAAAAAAACGGATTTATGCTTCAATCTGCCGGTTATCCGTATAATTTCTCCATTTGCTGATCACCTGTTGCATATCATCCGGCAGATGCGAATCAAAATACCTGTATGTGTTTGTGGCAGGATGAACAAAACCCAGAGTTTTTGCATGCAGGGCCTGACGTGGAAGGATTTTGAAACAATTGTGGACAAACTGTTTATACTTCGCAGTGGGAGTACCCTTCAAGATACTATCCCCTCCGTATTCTGCATCGTTGAACAAGGGGTGACGGGCATATTTAAAATGTATCCGGATCTGGTGTGTCCGGCCGGTTTCAAGCCAGCACTTAACAAGCGAGACATATCCAAAATCCTCCAGAACCTGGTAATGGGTAATGGCATCTTTCCCCCGGTCTTCAGCCGGAAAAACCTGCATGACCTTACGATCTTTCAGGCTTCTGCCAATATGTCCGGCGATAGTCCCCTTCTGCTCTTTGAAGCTACCCCACACCAGAGCCAAATATTCCCTGTGGGTGGTTTTCTCATAAAACTGCCGGGCCAGTTTATTAAGGGCAATCTCATTTTTGGCAACCACCAGTAATCCGGTAGTATTTTTGTCTATGCGATGTA
>CAYYLT010000135.1:0-9257 GCA_964472385.1 uncultured Bacteroidales bacterium | reverse complement strand
GCCAATTTTTGGGCATATGCTACGTTGCGAAAGCCTCGAAGTAGGCGGCTACGTCATCGGATTCCGACGCCTTGCATCTACCCAAAACTTGCCGCATGAATAATACAGGTTTAGTTTCCTGTCTGAATTCAACAAAAATAATAAAAATATTCCTCAACAACCAAATTACCGATGAACAATTGTTCCCACATTATCCTCATAAATTGCTCTTCTCATCTGACCCGGTTTATGGACATTAAAAACCACTATCGGAAGGTTATTATCCCGGCATAACGCAAAGGCAGTCATATCCATTACTTTTAGTTGTTTTTCGATAGCCATGTTGTAGGTCAGGGAGGTAAATTTTGTAGCATGGGGATGTTTTTCCGGATCTTCCGAATATATGCCATCCACCCGCGTACCCTTTAAAAGAACATCTGCCTGAATTTCAAGGGCCCTCAAAGCAGCAGCAGAATCGGTCGTAAAATAAGGATTGCCTGTCCCCCCCGCAAATATGTTCACATACCCCTGGTTAAGTGACTTAAGGACCCGCTCCTTAGTATAAAATGCTGCAAATGGTTCCATATTAATGGCTGTAAATACTTTTGCCTTTACATCCATATCCTCTAAACTCGACTGCAAAGATAACCCATTGATTGTGGTTGCCAACATGCCCATCTGATCACCTTTCACCCTGTCAAATCCATGCCCAACGCCATCCAAACCCCGAAAAATATTCCCGCCTCCTATAACAATACCAAGCTCAATACCTTCCTCTGCCAGTTCTCTGATTTGAAATGCATAGTCATTTAATCTTTCCGCATCAATACCAAATGCTTTGTTCCCCATTAAGGATTCCCCGCTCAGTTTGATCAATACTCTGTTATACTTTCTCATAATGCAAAAATTATAATGTATTCATCCCATTTTGTTGTAGGTATTGTTTGTGTTTTTCAGCAAACCCGGAGTAGGCGGCTACATTGTCGGCTTTCGATGCCTTGCATCTACCCAAAACCTGACGCATGAATAATACAGGCTAATTGCCCCGTCAGGTATCTAATCATCACCAGAATGAAAAATGTCCGCACAAAATCTTACTTTATTGACGAAAGCCAACTGCAAAGGGGAAAAACCCATTTCAATTGACCAAAAGCCACATCAAGAAATTGTTAGCCAGATAAAAACTATTCACCGTTTCAAATTTAAAACATTTTGCATGCAAAACACGTAAAGACACTGACAAAAGGATTGAAATTACGGTTTTATCGATAAAAACATGCAATAATCCAGGCAAATATTTATTCCTTTAACCTATGCTGTTTAGCAAAAACAAACTGAATCCCATGCGTATGAAATACATCTTAACCCTGCTGTTTTTCATGTTTTCACTTGTTCTTACGGGCCAAGAGCCCATAATACATGAAAATAAGATTTACAGATCACCTGAAGGAAAATTGTACATCAACAAAAAGGAACCGGTTTATCTGCGAATTGCCACTTCACCCGGAGAAGATACGGAAAGCTTCTTATTAGAGGGTAAAGAAAATTCCAAATATATAAACCCGATGTATTTTGATACGGAGGGATACAATTCCATCCGTTCACCCTGGAAGGTTGATCCTGAAACCAAAGAATACGTCTTTCCGAAAGAAGATGTAATTTTTGAAGTATATGCAGATAGCAAACCCCCGGAAACCAAACTTCAAGTGGAAACAAACAATGCCGTTGAAGAAGGTCAAAAGCTGATTGTTGGGGAAAAGACCAAATTACGGTTTGATGCAGCGGATAATCTTTCAGGCGTTGCGCAAACATATTATTCCATTGACCAGGCACCCTATCAAAAATTTTCCCGGCCCATCGGGGTAGATACAGAAAAATCTTTCTTGCTCAAATACTATTCTATAGACCATGTCGGCAATGCTGAAAAACCCAAAAACAAAACGGTTGTCATTGACCTTTCGGAACCCGAAACAACCCACGAAATCCAGGGAGATCAATATCAAAATATCATTTCTGAAAGATCGGCATTGGTGCTTAAAAGCACTGACGCAAAGACTGAAGTAAAGCAAACCTTTTATTCACTGGACGGACAGAAAGAGCAAGTATACAAACACCCCATCAGCAGCACGAATCTTGCAGAAGGTGAACATACTATAACTTATTATGCTGTTGATAAAATCAATAACGAAGAAAAAAGCAAAACATTTGCGTTCTTTGTGGACAAAACACCACCCCGCGTTGTTGAGGAACTTATGGGCAATACTTTCATTGCTAATAACAAGGAATACATTTCAGGAAGAAACAGGCTTAAATTTATCTCTATGGATAACAAAGCCGGAGTAAAAGAGATATTGTATTCCATTAACCAGGGTCCCTTCCAGAAGTATACCAAACCTTTCTATTTGAATCAATCGGGGAATATAAGCATTGAAACACTGGTTATTGACAATGTGAATAACAAACGGCGAGGAAAAAAACTGACCGATCGATCCCATGTTTCTTATGTGGATCTTGCCGGGCCGGAGATAACACAACATTTTGAGGGGCCTGTATTTGTATCCGACAACATGGTGTATATCTCAAAAGACACCCGCATCAAATTCACAGGAAAGGATGATGAATCAGGACTTAAAAAAATTGAATACAAAACAGGCGCCAACGAACCGTTAAAAGTATATGAGAAACCCTTCTCCATCGGGCAGGAGGGTACTTTTCATATTCAATATACAGGTTATGATAACCTCGGGAACACCAACATTAATGAATTTGTTTGCCAGGTAGATGTTAAGGGTCCTGAGATATTTCACCGCTTCAGTATGAGCCCTGTGGAACAAAAAACCATTGAAGGGAGAGCATACAGGGTCTTTCCCGAACATATGGTGCTTTTCCTCTCTGCTACGGATAAAGAAGTCGGTTTTGAAAAAATGTACTATGCCCTAAATGGTTCCAGCCAACAAATATACAGCAGCTTGATCAAGGGTTTCAATCAAGGAAAACATAACCTGGTTATCACAGCAATTGACAAACTTGGGAATCAAAATGACAAAAAAGTCCGTTTTGTTGTTGAATAACTTCAATCTCCGGTTCAACCTCCAATATATCCAACTCTTTATTGCATTAGTCTTTGTTGATTTGCCTGTCGGAGCGCAGGAAATGGCTAAAGAACATAAGGCAGCAATTGAATTTTATCAGGAAAAAATTCAGCAGTCCCGCCAGGAAGAAAATATACCTCAACTGGCTGCCTACCATGGAAAACTTGCCTATAAATACTGGAATATCGGCGAACGGGAAAAAGCTAAAACACATTTCCAACAAGCCCTTGGGTACAATAAAGAGCTGGAAAATCAACATGGTCTGAAAACGATTTATTACAATTTGGGATTGATCGCTGTAGAAAGCCAATCTTATGATCAAGCACTCCAATTTTTTGATGATGGGATTCAAATTGCCCGCAATCTCCATCAGCAAAAGGGTATATTAAACGGTTACATCAATAAGACCTCTGCATATCAGGGATCAGGGCATCATCGGGAGGCTATATCGGTGATCAATAAAGCTGTTCCCCTGGCAAAAGAACTGGATAATCTTAAATTGTTGCGCACCTGCTACGGTTTGCTTTCTGAAAATCACAAAGCACTGGGGAACACAGAAAAATCAATGCAATATTTCGATCAGTACAGTATACTGGATAAGCATTTGAAGGAAAAAGCTTACAAACAAATCGAATCACAAACCACAGAGAAAGTTAAAGAAATTGAAACAGAAAAAGAAGAAAAGGAAAAAGAGCTGGCAGATAAAGCGCAAAAATTGGAAATTACTGCAGATTCATTAAAACGGACGAAAAAGATCACCAGGCAACAGCAACTGGCCTTACAAAATAACAGGCTCTTACTGGAAAAAAAGGAAGCACAACTTCGGCATGAACAACTTATCCGTTATGGCTTGATCGGCATCGCCCTGTTGGTCAGTTTCTTTCTGATCATCATTTTGAAACAAAACAAAGCCAAAAAAATGGCCAATGAAAAGCTGGCACAAAAAAATAAACAGATCAACCTTCAAAAAAAGAACATAACCGACAGCATTGAATATGCCAGCCGCATTCAGCAAGCATTGTTGCCTCCGGAGCAGGTTCTGGAAAATATCTTCCCGGATTGTTTTATTTTTTATAGACCACGGGATATGGTAAGTGGTGATTTCTACTGGATAACCCAAAAAGACCACAAGCTTATTCTGGCCGCAGCTGATTGTACAGGGCACGGGGTGCCCGGTGCATTTATGAGCATGCTGGGCATAGCCTTTCTCAATGAAATTGTCAACAAAAACATCGAAAACAAGCATATTTATACGCTTCAGGCAAATGAAGTGCTGAATAGTTTAAGACAGTATATTATCAATTCACTGCACCAGGAAGAGGAGTCGAGCAGCTCTAAAGATGGAATTGATATGGCTTTAACAATCATTGATTTTCAGAACAACCATATCCAATATGCAGGAGCTTATAACCCATTATACTTGATACGCAAGGGGGGGTTAACAGAAAAAAAACCGGACAGAATGCCTGTTGCCATCCACCGACGAAGTGAGCAACCCTTTACCAATCACGAATTCAGGTTTTATGATGATGATGTTATTTATCTCTTTTCTGATGGTTTTTATGATCAGCTGGGCGGTGAAAAGGGAAGAAAGTTTATGTCCAAAAATTTCAAAAAACTGTTGTTGGATATTCATCAAAAACCCATGGATGAGCAAAAAGACCTTTTAAAACACCAATTCCTGAAATGGAAAAATGGTTATGATCAACTGGATGATATATTGGTTATCGGGCTCAGGCTTAAAACACATCAGCAAAAGCAAAAATCCGGTGTCGGGCATTTAGCATGGCAGGGTCATACCATCCTGATCGTTGAAGACACTGAATTGAATTATTTTTACCTTTCCGAAGCCCTGAAAAAAACCAAAGTGAATATCATCCGGGCAGAAGATGGGAAAAAAGCCATTCAAAGGGTTAAAAACCACGAGGAGATCGATTTGATTCTCATGGATATTGACATGCCGGAAATGGACGGTTTTACCTGCTCAAGAGAAATCAAAAAACTAAGGCCACAAATACCCATTATAGCTCAAACTGCCCATAATATCGACAACCTTAAGGAAAAAACGCAACAGGCAGGGTGCGACGACTATTATACCAAGCCCATTCAATTGAAGCAATTGCTGAACATCATTGAATATCATTTATGAGGCTGATGCCAAAAAGATCCTTTCGATATGAAACAGCTGGTAATCAATGATCATCCTTCATCGGATTTTTTGCCGGATAGATTATTCCTTTGCTCGAAATTGAATACATGGGTTTTGATGTTATGCTTTTGAAATTCATGAATAAGCCGTTTTCGCATATCTATTTTGAGGTACCAGGCATCGGTAGGTGTTAGCGACCAGGCAGCCACCCAACATTTTATCCCTTCTTTATCCATCTCCATGATCCAGAATCTGGGTACTCCTGCTCTGGCAAAATGCAAACTTTTACTGGCAGCATCCAATGCAATTTCCTCTACCAGGAAAATATCCGTATCATAGGAAACCCAGAATTCTATATAAGCCCACAAATAGCTGTCTTTCGTGGTATAATTGATCATCTCCTTAGTCAACATGGAACTGTTGGGTATGATCAACCGCTTCCAGTCCCATAGCTTGATAACGGTATGGGTAATGGTTATATCCTCAACTGTACCATACCGATCATCAATTAAAACGGTATCTCCTGTGCGAAACTGCTTGCTGAAAGTAATGACCACCCCCGCAATCATATTTTCCAAAAAGGGCCGGGCGGCAATACCTATCACTGCAGCCAGTATCGCAGCCAATATAGAGACAACAGTGGCAGAGATCTTACCAAATAAAGGGGAAATCAGAATGAGTATCCATATCAATACATAAGTGATCAATATAATTCTTCGAATGATGGAAAACCGCTGCTCATAAGCCTCCAAAGCCTTTTCCCTTTGCTTTTTCAGGGATTTAAAGGGTGCTTTGGATCTTACCGCCTCAAAAAACCGGTTTTTGCTGATAACGGTTTTGCCCCTGTTTCTTACACTTTTTAAACTTCTGCGGATTATCAGCAAAACCAATAAACCAATAACAAAAACCAATATTTCGAAAAAAAACAGGCCTGGATTAAAACCCAGCGCTTTGATTATTTCACTTATTGTCTCCATAATTAGCCTGTATATTCAGGTTAGAAAACATTGCTGTAAATTCTGTAAAAATCGACCCCAAAAATCAACTCAAAACGATGATCAGAAAATTCCGGCAGATAAGCATAACGCACACCTGCCGTTATCGGGAACATAAATCTGGCCAGATGAAAATCACTGGTAATCTCGGTCCCCATAGAATAAAAATTGCCTTCCGTCAGTCCGGATCTTTGGCTGCTCACTTCAGAATAATATTGATTAGAGGCATAATCCTGAAAAATACCTGCCTTAATGCGCTTTACGTACAACAGCCCGGGAATGTTCCAATCAGGGTACAACAAAGGGAATCTATAATCCATTGTCAAACCCAATAATTCCTGGCTAACAATCGGTGTATAGCCCCTGGGAAAAGACACGAAATTTGAAAATAGCGCAATTTCAGGATTTTGCTTCTGATATCCCAGAGAAAATTTTATTCCGTGATCTTCTATCAGTCCGGGCATGTATAAACCGGCGGCCCCACTTATCATATTGCCAAATATGCCTTTGCCAAAAGGAGAATACCGGAAATTCAGATCGAACGTATAACCCCAACGGGGCATCAAATCGCGGTAGGCCATTCGCTGATAAGCGTAAAACCAAAGATTATAGTTAAGGACTTTTTGTCCGCGCAAATAATAATTTCGCCTGTAATGATAGTATAGATCGCGGTCGAATGTATAATTTACAGACGGGGTCACCCCTGAAATATATTGATCATCACTGAAATTTAAGGGCAATGAAACCAAAAAATCAAATGTCAGATTGTCTTCCCTCAATTCCGGCAACCAATCAACATAATAAGGACGGTGCAATTCAGGTAAACCCCCGTAATGGGCGGATATGCTAAATACCGGATACCAGCCCCTGTAAATCATTTTTGTATGAAGGGCATGGGTTCCCGACCGGTATGAATAACCCAATGTGGTAAGCGCTGTACTCAAAAGATTCTGAGAAAAAAGGGTGATGCCGGGTGTAACATTGGAGATAGTTGTTTGATTCATCTCATAATCCAAATATAATGGAGCCCAGCTATGAAAATGAAACAGGTTTTTCAAGCGGCTATAGGATGATATATCATAGTTCTTGCGGGGTACATCCCGTGAATAAAAGAATTGATTTTCCCCTTCCTTCATGGATTCTACCATGGAATCGCTATGGGAACCTGATATACTGATTGGCTCAAAATGATCTGTATCCGGTTTTCGTTCATAAATATTATATCCTTCCGGCTCATAATCAACATACAAAATAGAATTTGAACGAGGGGAACAGGTAACATCACTGGCATTGATCCTTGTATGGGATAAACGATACACTTTATTGTCTGTCAAATTCAGAGCGCATATCTCCTCCTTATGCTTCAGTGCCGCAGTAAAATAGAGACGGCCCCTGCCGGCCGATAAATTCCGAATTTCCCTGAAAGTCGGCTGGAGCAGTTGATCCCATTTGCCGTTATGGATGTTAACCCGGTATAGGGTTTTACCTTTATCCGTAAGCCCTATGACAAAAACATCTTTACCATCCAATGACCAAACCGGTTGTTGTACGAATATACCGGCAGGATGGGTAAATTCTTTCATGACTGCCCCATCCCGGCTATCCAATATAGCCAAATAAAAGGCATTCGCCCGGGTAACCCTTATTGCTGCAATTTTATCGCCTTTTTCGGAAATAGCGGGCGCAAATAACCGGGTTTTGGTGGTTAGTTGCTTTTTCCGCCCTTCCTGCATATCGTATACTTCAATCACGGAATAACTTCTGTTTCCCCAACGGAGATCCGGGATCACCTGAGACCAGGCGATAAGATCCCGGGCATAGGAAAAGCCTTCAAAACTCATCTTTCCGGGTATATGTACAACATGCTCCGTTTGGGACTCCGGAGAAATTTTTACAAACCGGGGCAGGCGGCTGAAATCTTTTTTCAGGGCGAGGATATCGCCATCAATGGTATACCGGGGATATCGATAACTGGTATAATCATCATGTGTTGGCGTAAAGATTTCCTGATGTCGAGCTCCGGCAGCATGGCCATCATGCTGGGCATAATATTGGTTATAAAAAGACATAGTGCTGTCGTAAAGGGCCCCGACATATAAATCTGTAAACCGCTTTAATCCCAAATTAAAAGGAAAAATTTTATAGGGATGGCGGGCAACAAAATTTTCTACTTCCTGCCAAAGTTCTTTACCATATAAACTTCGGGCATAGGCAGCCATATGATAACCCAATTCGTAGTGATTTGGCGTATTGTTCCGGTAAGATCCCAACAACATCTTATCAAAAGAATACAAAGGGAGCGTATCATAAAGCCGGCTTCTGACCTGCCTGGTGAAATGCGGAGCTCTGCCCCTGCCATCATGGGTGAGAGCCGTTTCGGCAATTACTGCGTCCCCTTCTAAATACCACATTGGCAACATTCCCGCTACAGCAGCGTTCGCCTGCTCCCCAAAAAACCAGGTAAGAATTTTGGTGATACCCTGATTCAACTTATCGATCTGAACAACATGTCTGATTTCATGAATACACAGATACTCAAGCCAGGCCATGGATAAGTTGTCTTGAGGAGGAACCGGATACAATTCTATCCTGTGTGGCGCCGGGGCTACAAACCCATTTGACCTGACTGAGCGGTTGTGTATAATGACAGATATCTTTTCCGGTTTATGATCAAGTGAATAACCTACCCGATCATAGGCATATTCCAGGATATTGGCTACATAGTGGGCTTTTTCTGAAAAATCTTCCGGGAAAATCAGCTGAAAGTGCCCGGTATTTATCTGTTTCCATTTGACAGAAGCAGGTTCCTGCCCTGATATAAAAAACTGTGCTGAAGTTTCAGTCGATACCGCTATACTTGTAATCAGCAAGAAAAATTTTATTTGGTTGAATAAATCCATCATGCAAATAATCTGTTATAAACATATGATCAAGCATACGATGCTGTTACCTTCCCTTATACACAATATAACTAAATTTCTTGAAATTAATTAGGGTTTGCTGAAAAAGTCTTTAGTGCATCAGCTACGAGGCGGCAAAGCG
>CAYYLT010000134.1:0-9322 GCA_964472385.1 uncultured Bacteroidales bacterium | reverse complement strand
GTTAATACATCCTGATCTGTTAGGATCAGATTTCCGGATCACGACTTTTCTATATGCTTCTGCATATCTTCTCTGGAGGATTGATAACGATATTCGCATCCTCCCCATTAACTCCTTAGCGTCTGTCTATAAACTCAAGTGTTTGTTTTTAGATTAATGAGCCGGTGATTTCAAACAATACCGGAAAAACCCATAAACGCCAAAGAGAGAAGGCCTGCCACAATAAAGGCTATGGGTACACCTTTCATCGCTTTAGGTACATTCATCAATTCAAGATGTTCCCGGATACCGGCAAAAACGATCAGTGCAAGACCGAATCCAATGGCATTGGCTATGCCAAAGACCACGCTTTCAAGAAGGTTGTAGTTGTTTTGCACAGCCAGCAGGGCTACACCCAGTATGGCACAATTCGTTGTGATAAGGGGTAAGAAGATGCCCAGTGCCTGGTACATAGGAGGGCTGACCTTTTTGAGGATAATCTCTACCAGCTGCACTAGCGAAGCAATAACCAGGATAAAGGTGATGGTTTGCATAAAGGAGATGCTTAAGGGAACCAGTATATAGGTTTGCAAAAGGTAGGTAATAATGGTAGCCAGGGTCATGACAAATGCTACGGCTCCGGTCATACCAATGGCCGTTTCCACTTTACTGGAAACACCAATAAAAGGGCAAATGCCCAAAAACCGGTTTAGCACAATGTTGTTAACAAATACTGCCGATATGAAAATGATGATGTATTCCATGGCTAATATATTTTCTTTTTCAGTTTATTGGCCAGCATAATCAGGTACCCCAGGGCCAGAAAAGCACCAGGGGCAAGTACAAAAACCAGCATACCGTCTCCTTGATAGATTGTCATTTCGATAGTACCGGGGATCAAGGTAAATGAGCCACTACCCAGTATTTCTCTTACACCACCGAGAATGGTCAGCGCAATGGCAAATCCCAGGCCCATACCCAAACCATCAATGATGGAAGAAAAAATATCGTTTTTTGAGGCAAAGGCCTCCGAGCGTCCCAGAACAAGACAGTTTACCACAATCAGGGGAATGAATATTCCCAGTGCTTCATATAAATCCGGCACAAATGCTTGGGTGACCATCTGTACGATTGTGACAAAGGAAGCTATAACTACTATAAAGGTAGGTATTCGCACTTTGGGTGGTATAAGGTTTTTAATGAGAGATACCACCAAATTGGACATCACCAGCACAAAGGTTGTTGCCATGCCCATGCCCAGTCCGTTATAGGCCGAGGTGGTAACGGCCAGTGTGGGACATAGTCCGAGAAATAAGGCAAATACCGGATTATCTTTTATCAATCCCTTGCTGAAATTTTCCCATTGGTTCATTATTCATATCCTCCTTTTCTGAATGCTTGATAAGCTTTTTGAACAGCATCACAATAGGCACGGGATGAGATGGTTGCTGCAGTTATCGCATCGACATCCCCTCCATCTTTTTTTACTTGTAAATTGAAGTTTTCAGGGTCCTTACCCTTGAACTGCTTGCTCCAATTCGACTTGTTTTGTTCAATCTTGTCTCCCAATCCCGGTGTTTCGGCATGGTCTAATACCGATATATCATTGATCGTACCATCGGGATTAAAGCCTACCATCAATCTGATTTTTCCGCTGAAACCCTGATCTGTAAATGTCGCAACCGCTATACCTACAAGTTTGTCATTTTGTTTGGCCGGAAATAACGTCAGGCTATCCCCTTCAGCCCTAACCTGAAAAGCTTCCTGGTTTGGTTGATTGGAAAAAACGGGAACAACCTGTCTGATGGCCATATTTTTTTCACGTAATTTAGCTTTGGCAATGGGTTCCCTGGTCAATTCATATATGAAGCCCAGTGTGGTAGAAGCTGCCAGGGTAACAATGAACAGGGTAAGCACCATATTGGTAAAGGTTGATTTTTTATTGGCCATATTGTACCTCCTCTCCGAATCGCTTAGGTTTCATATATCTGTTCAAAATGGGACCAAATGCATTCATAATCAGAATGGCGAATGATACCCCTTCGGGATAAGCGCCAAATACCCTGATGACGACTGTTAGTATTCCTATTCCGGCACCATATATCCATTTGGCCTGGTTGGTCATTGGCGATGTCACATAATCCGTGGCCATGAATATGGCCCCCAAAAGCAAACCTCCTGTGAGGATATGAAATAGCGGGTCAGCATATTGAGTCGGATCAATAAGCCAAAGTATACCGGTAAGCAGGCCTACAGATAATACGGTTGATACCGGGATATGATAAGAGATTATTCTGAAATAGAGTAGTATCCCAAATCCGATGAGAAGCGCAAAGGCAGCCATCTCGCCCAGTGAACCACTCATTTGTCCGTAAAAAAGATCAGAATAGGGCGGAACTTGATCCATAACCTGGGTTATAGGTGTATCTCCCTTTTCCTGAAGTATACCCAGCGGGGTAGCACCTGTTTGGGCATCAGTGTATCCGGTATTAAAGCCTTTGGGTATAGGCCAGCTGGTCATTTGTACGGGAAAAGAGATCAATAGAAAAACCCTGCCCACAAGTGCCGGATTAAACGGGTTATTACCCAACCCACCGAAAGACATTTTTCCAATTCCAATAGATACAAGTGCACCAATGATAAGGATACCAACCGGTAAGTTGGCAGGCACATTAAATGCCAAAAGCAGTCCGGTAACCAGCGCCGATCCATCTGTTACCGTAGGTTTTTGTTTTAAAAGATATTTTTGAATCAGATATTCAAATGCGATGCAGGAGAAAACGGAAACGAGTGTGACCAAAATTGCCCCGGTACCAAAAACGATGACAGACCAGGCCAAGGTGGGTAAGAGGGCAATGACTACCCATACCATAAGTTTTCGTACGCCGGTATTTTCATAAATGTGTGGAGAGGGGGAGACTGTAAGTGCCTTATTGTCCATTATATATTTTATATCTTTTTTCTGTTTCTTATCAATCGATTAACTTTTATTTTTCCAAGACGGATATAATCGAGTAAAGGAAGCTTTGCAGGACAGGTAAAGCTGCAGGAACCACATTCCATGCAATCCATTATAGCTTGCGCTTCACAATCTTCAAATCTTTCAAGCTTAGCAAGTTGTTTTAGTAAATAGGGTTCAAGTCCCATAGGACAGGCATCCACGCATTTACCACAACGAATACATTGGGTTTCCTCTGCTCTGTTGGCTTTTGTCTCCGGGATAACCAGAATCCCTGAGGTGCCTTTAACAACCGGCACGTTCAGGTTGGTAAGGGCTTTCCCCATCATGGGACCTCCGCTTACAATTTTTCCGGTATCTTCCGGAATACCACCGGCTGCATTTAACAATTCTTTTACCGGTGTTCCGATCCTGACCATAAAGTTGGAGGGCTTAATCACCGATGGGCCTGTAACGGTAACGACCCTTTCAATCAGGGGTTTATTTTTCTGTACAGCTTCATATACGGCCAATGCCGTTCCAACATTATGCACCACTACGCCTATATCAAGGGGCAGTCCTCCGGGTGGTACTTCCCGGTTTAATATGGTTTTTGTCAGCTGCTTTTCTCCTCCCTGGGGATACTTCACTTTTAGGGCAGAAACTTCCAGACCTGCTTCATGAGATATAAGATTGCGGATATGCTCAATGGCATCTGGTTTGTTATTTTCAATGCCAATGATAACGCGGTCTACACTGAGTGCTTTTTGGAGCAGCTTAATCCCGATAAGCAATTCTTCGCTGCGCTCTAGCATGATCCTGTGGTCGGAAGTAAGGTAGGGCTCACATTCCACACCGTTTATAATCAGGGTGTCCACATGTTTGCCTTCGGGTATGGATAGTTTAACATGTGAAGGGAAAGTAGCTCCTCCCATTCCTACCACACCAGCCTGCAGTACTTTGTCGATAATTTCCCGGCCTGAAAGCGAAAAATCCCTGATAATATCTTTTGTGGTATCAATGTCTTCGTTCCATTCATCACCCTCAACCCTGATCACAACGCATGGTTTACGAAATCCGGTGGTGTCAATCATTTGATCGATCTTTTGAACGGTTCCGGAAACAGAAGCGTGAATGTTCGATGAAACAAAACCTTCACTTTGGGCTATCCTATCGCCTACTTTTACCTGATCTTTTTTTTTGACCACCGGTTTGGAGGGAGCACCTATATGCTGAGCTATGGGGATACATACTTGCTCCGGAGTACCTGGTTTTTTAACCGGACTGTTCGCGGAAAACTTTTCTGCGGGAGGATGTACCCCACCTTTGGGGAATGTTTTGAGATGTTGTGGCATCCTGTATGTTAAATTTGAATCAATTTTGGGTTAATCTTTGGTTTTACTTTCTGATTGAACCGATTCTTCTTTGGTTTTTGTTTTTTTCTTTTTTTGTGGAAATCCGATTTCCAGTATGGCGTTGGTGGGGCATTCGTCCACACATTTTCTGCAAAGCTTGCATTTATAAGAATCGATATAAGCCAGATTGTTTTCCATGGTAATGGCATCGAATGGACAGACCTTGACACACTTTCCGCATCCGATGCATGCTACTTTGCAGACCTTGCGCGCTAATGCACCTTTATCCTGATTGATGCAAGATACATAAATCTTGCGGTTTCGTTTGTTTTTCTTACGTAATTCAATGATGTCATTCGGGCAGGCTTTAACACAGGCCCCACAGGCCGTGCAGTTATCATCAATTACATAGGGCAGCCCGGTTTGTTCATTCATAAATATGGCGTCAAAGTCACAGGCTTCAACGCAATCCCCTTTGCCCAGGCAACCGTAATGGCAACCCGTTTCTCCTCCGTATAAAGAAGCTTCAATGGCACATGTTGCAGGTCCGTCATAATTTGTTGTTACCGGTCTGTTGGCATAGGAACCGGAGCACCTGACAACGGCTACCAGCGGTTCTTTTTCTTCTATTTCCTGACCCAGTATCTCTGCCACTTTTTGCATGGTTTCATTGCCACCTACAGGACAATAAAATTTCGAAATATCATCGGATTTTACCAGCGCCTCTGCAAATCCTCTGCAACCAGGGTAACCACAGCCCCCGCAATTGGCCCCGGGTAATGCATCTTCCACTTCATCTATACGGGGATCTTCATAAACTTTAAATTTTTGTGCTGCCAGAAATAATATGACTGCCGCTGCTGCACCCAACCCACTTAATGAAATAATGGTATAGATAACAATTGTTGTCATGTAGAAGTATGATTTAGTTTCTTCAAATCAAAGGTTAAAGTCCGCTGAAAATGATCCTTACTATGATAAACGAACAGATAATAAGGCAATAACATGCCCAGGGATAGTAAACCAGCAACCACTTCATTTTGGAAGATGGCTGAAAATAAAAACAATGCGGTAACCAGGAGGATAAAGGGGAGCACATATCCGTAAAATAATGCTTTAAAGCCCATAGATTGCCGGAGTAATACATTGACTTCCTCCCCTACCTGAAAGCGTCTGCTGTCGGCAATGATTTCGACTTCCTTTTTTTCCATACCTGAAGCGGAACATACGCTCCCGGCATGACAGTTTGAGCAGGCACTCATAGAGATAAAGTGTACCTTTATGCAGTTCCCTTCTATCGCATCTATACGGCCCCTATGTTCAATCACATTATTTGACATGTTATTGTACCTGTCATATCCATCCCGAAGTACTTAATTAACAACGGGCCAAAGTTACATAGGTTTATAAAATAATAGATGATTTATAGCAGGTTTGAGGGTGTAAGAGATTATTTAGAAAGAATAAAAATAATGTGACAGGGTAATGAATATTCGATACATGCTGGCTCTGAAAAAAATAAAGACAGAAAAAAACACTAGCCTGTATTATTCATGCGTCAATTTTTGGGTAGATGCAAGGCGTCGAAAGCCGACGACGTAGTCGCCTACTTCGGGTCTGCTGAAAACCTTTCATTTTGGAAACAACAGATATGTTTACCCTATTGATTTAAAGATTTTTTTGTGTTTTTCAGCACACCCTGCTTCGAGGTTTTCGCAACGCAGCAGATGACCAAAATTGGCACACTCGGAAAAAATATATGGAAATAGAATTTTTTGAATATAATACGTAAAGTACTAATATTATAGTGTTTATAAATTTTTATTCATTTTTTATGAATAATACAGGCTAGAAAACGGATATTGATATCGGTTAGCTAGAATGGGGTTCGGAACGCTAATCTTGGGATCTGCATCAAAGATGGCCTGTTTTTCAACCATAAGAGATCCTTTACAAAAACAAACCCTGGCGTTGCTTTCAAAAAAACTTTATTGTTCAGTCAGGCTTAATTTTGAACAGGTTGACGGGTTGCTTTTGTTGAAAAGATAAAACTTCGCCCCTTGCTGTTATTTCTTTATTGAATCCCGATTTCCTTGGAATTCTCCCATAAACCATGAATATTACAATAGGTAGTTGCCACAAGAATACCCGGTTTATCGGTTTTAAATTCTGTAATAACCGAATGATTGGTATAGACAGGCCCTTTATTGGCTCCTTCAACCGATTCTCCATGGGCTGTGAATTCAAAATTTCCAATGTGATAAGCGAACTTCTCTTCTTCGGGTTTAAAATAAAGCTGAATCCACCTTATATGGTGCTCAGTGGTATTCGGATGAGCAATTTCTTTTCCCAATGAGACTTTTACCTGAAACATCTCACCGGCACTGACCTGGTCGGGACACTCGATAACCGGAACATGCTTTTCCTCTTTCCAGTTTGCACTTTGATACATTTGTCCTAGGGTTACCATAATAATTTTTTTGATTTATTTATCCTGCGTTATAATGCAGGTTATAAGGTTCAACATACGGTTTTCCAAAATTAGACAAAATTTGTTAATGGTGCAAATTTTTTCTGGTTGGAACCGGAGCGGATAGAAAAATTATCATAACAACATGCAAAGATGGTCACGAATCTTTGCTAATTATCCTGCATTTTGTTGATTATAAGTGTTTTTTATGTTTTAGTAAAGCCGGAGCAGACGACTGCATTGTCGGCTTACGGCATCTTGCATCTGTAACGCATATCTGCCTTTATGCACAGATACTGCCTAGCATTTGGCGTATGACGCATGAATAATAAAGGTTGACATCCTTGAAGATCATTTCAGTGTTCGTGTGAATGAAAGTAAGCATCTTCAAATTTATCAACCGTGGTACGCATTTTTTCAATGAATCCCATATCGGTTGTTTGTTTGGATTTCATTGTATAGATCAGTAGTTCATGCAACAATTTAAGATGGGTTACATACCGTTCGTGGGCTTCTTCATTAGATGGTTCCACCGGCTTGATCCTCTGATGCAGAAAATACTGACTGACAATGTCCTGGATTTTTTTTGCATGTTCTTCTTTATTCGTAATCCATCTGACCAGCTGGTTATAATTTTTGTCCCCCTGCTGGGAAAGCATTTTAATCTGATTCATCGATTTTTCAATCGTCCTTATGTGCTCTTCGATCTGTTCAATACGCAATGAATCACCATAAATTCCGCAGGGAATTTCACAATGGGCATAGGAGGTCTTACCCTGCATCATGAATAAAATGGCTGAAAATAGAAGAATTAACATGGAACTTTTTGTCTTCATAATGTTGAAATTTTAAGATTTAACGAGATCTAAAATGCACAACAATTGAATAGCAAAAAGGTTTGATAACACATTAAAATTACCCTGAAAGCCCAATTGCCGGACTACATTGGTGAATAATCCGGATTGAGTAGATCCCCTTTCCTGGTGACAGCCAGGGAACCCAAAACTTGATGCATGAATCATACAGGTTCTGGTGATCAATGCTCCAGGCTAATAATCGATTCATATTCCGGGAAAAACTTAGATATCACGGTTAAATCAAACCGCGACATGATTGATTCCTTGGATTCCCGTTCCAATAAAAATTCAAATGATTTTTTTATGAGCTCTTCTTTGGGTATAATCCCGCCGGTTAGTTTTTTGTAATACTTATCATTAAGCGTTACCGTATGCTGTGATTGAGAACCACTTTCTTCTACCTCGACTTCAAAGGTATTTTCATCTTGTTTGTTTACCGTAATCATTTTATTTGATTTTTTTTAGCATTAAACATCATTTGGATTTGTAAGGCCTTGTTTTCTATATATGCTCGTGTTTTTGATTGTATTCTTCAAAAGTAATATTTGAAGTTCGAAATTGCAATAAAAAACTATTAATTCTGTTTATTATTTATTTAATTCAATAAATAATTGTTATCTTTGACAATGAAATATTTCAGAGGTTTTTTCAAGTATGCAAAAGAGGGTAATATGAAAAAATATGACAATATGAATTATCTATCAAGCAGGTTCTTTTTAAAGTTTTCAATTGATTAATAACGCTTTATGCATATATAGGTGGTTCATTATTTGTTCACCCATTTGTAATATTTTTTATCCTATATCAATAATCATCAAAAATCTTAGCCTTATGAATGGAAATACCACAAAAATTCACTTAAAAGTTGGGGAAATAGAAATTTCTATTGAAGGCAACCCTGACTTTGTAAGCAAGCAATACCGGGAGATGGAAAAGGAGTTAAAACTCGGCAAGAAGATCTCTTCCGGTTTACCTGAAGGGACTGAGGAAAAGGAAGAGTCTCCGGCGCCGAAAAAATCTGTGAAACCAGCCCAAAAAAGAAAACCCGCTTCAAAAGAAACGACCAAAGACGATTTTGGTGCGTGGTTGCAAAAGCTCCCTAAAGGACTGAAGGATAGAGATAAGGCACTTGTTGCCGCATATTATAATCAGTTGCTGTCGGGAAATAATCTTTTTCGTGTTCGGGACATGAATAATACCCTGAAGAAGCATGAAATTAAAATAACGAATCCTTCGAGTCTCATCAAAAATGTGGCCAAATCAAAGCAAATTATTGAGCAGGTTTCAAGAGAAGGTCGACAAGTTTACTATCAGTTTACCAAGGAAGGGGAAGGTTATATAAAAGATCTGCTTTCCGCTAGGACTGCATAACGGTATTTGGTAGCCATATTGGGCATGTTGCTTGACCACATGGATGTTTATGCAATTCTTGAATAAACAAACAATCTGATGGGTCAGATAAAATGATAACTGAAATAGATATGACCTGGAGGAGGGAATAGCATCACCCCTTAACGTTCGAAAACGCAGGGTTTGCCGGAAAATACAAAATAATCTTGTCATGCATATGATACTGGTTATAGTTGTTTGGCCAAAAAAATATCATATAAATACAAGATGTATTGCGAATATTTGCTAATCATTCTGCGTTTTGCCAACCATAAAATCATGCATCCTGTTGATTATAAGTTTTTTGTGTTTTAGCAACCTCGAAGTAGGCGAC
>CAYYLT010000133.1:0-9341 GCA_964472385.1 uncultured Bacteroidales bacterium | reverse complement strand
AGTTTTTATTATGTTGAATTATAAACCTTTAATAAACTTTTATTCTTGTGAAAATCGTGGCAGATGATAAAATTCCCTATCTGAGGGGAGTGCTGGAGCCTTATTCAACGGTGGTCTATAAGCCGGGAATGAATATCTCAAACCGGGACCTTCTTGATGCCGATGCTTTGATCGTCCGAACACGTACCAAATGCGATAAAGCATTACTAAAGGGTTCTTCGGTCAAATTCATTGCTACAGCCACCATCGGATACGACCACATAGACAGGGAATACTGCCGTCGTCACGGAATCTACTGGACCAACGCACCTGGGTGTAATGCCGGCTCTGTGCAGCAATACATTGCTTCCGTACTGGCCAGGTTGAACCTGATCTTCCCGACAACCACCAGAACACCTACCATAGGCATTATCGGTGTAGGCCATGTGGGCTCAAAAATCGAAAAATTAGCAAAAGTCCTGGATATGCATGTTTTATTGAATGACCCGCCCCGTGAAAGACAGGAGGGAGGATCTCAATGGTGCAGCTTCAATGATATCATCCGAAAATCAGATATCATCACTTTACATGTTCCCCTAAACACAGAAGGAAGGGATATGACTTACCACCTGATTGACAAAAATGTGCTGAACAAACTCAAACCCCAAACCCTCCTGATCAACAGCTCAAGAGGTGCGGTGGTAGATAACCAGGCTTTGAAACAAGCGCTTGCCAGAAAACAAATCCAGGCAGCAGTGCTGGACGTTTGGGAAAATGAACCGGACATCGACCGTTCATTGCATGAACTGCTGTATTTGGGTACACCCCATATTGCAGGTTATTCAAGAGACGGCAAAGCCAATGGTACAGCCTACAGCGTTAAGCAACTAAGCCGGTTTTTCGGACTGGAACTTGATCAGTGGTATCCTCCTGACATTGAACCCCCTGAAAACCCAGACATCAAAATCGACCAAAACAACAAATCTCTACAGCAAGCATTGTACGAAGCTATTCTGAACACTTACGATGTTAAAAAAGATGACCGGAAGTTACGGGAAAAATCCCGGGGATTTGAAATGCTGCGGGGAAATTATCCGGTAAGAAGAGAATTCAACGCTTATGAAATTCTTATGAAGGATGGGTTTCCTGAAAAATTAAGCAATAAGCTTCATAAACTTGGTTTCCAATGCAAAAAACATAAATCTTCCCCCAAATTATAATTTGTTGAACAATAAAAAATAAAACGAATATGGAAGGTAAAGCAAACATAGGATTGATCGGATTGGCGGTAATGGGAGAAAACCTTGTGCTGAACATGGAAAGCAAAGGATTTACCGTAGCAGTGTACAACCGGACCGTTGAAGCGGTCGATAATTTCGTGAATGGCCGGGGAAAAAATAAAAACATTATCGGCACCCATTCGCTGGAGGAACTTGTCAGAGCCCTGGAACGCCCCCGCAAAGTAATGATGCTCATAAAAGCCGGTAAACCGGTAGATATGGTCATTGACAACCTAATTCCCCTTTTAGAGGAAGGAGATATCATCATCGACGGTGGCAACTCCCATTTCCCGGATACCATAAGGCGAACCGAATATGTGGAAAGCAAAGGGCTTCGCTATATAGGTACGGGTGTATCAGGCGGTGAAGAAGGGGCATTGAAAGGTCCTTCCATTATGCCGGGAGGAACGAACGAAGCCTGGGAACATGTCAAACCTGTTTTTCAAAGTATCGCAGCCAAAGTAGAAGACGGCAGCCCCTGTTGTGATTGGGTTGGCGATAACGGAGCCGGTCATTTTGTGAAAATGGTACACAACGGTATAGAGTATGGCGACATGCAACTGATCTGTGAAGCCTATCAGATCATGAAGATGTATTTGGGTATGAGCAATGAAGAGATGCATGAAGTATTTAAGCAATGGAACGAGGGAGAACTGAACAGTTATCTTATTGAGATCACCAGGGACATTTTGGGATTTAAAGATGAGAACGGTGAATATCTTATCGATAAAATACTGGATACAGCGGGACAGAAAGGTACCGGTAAATGGACCGCTATAGAATCGATGAATCAGGGGATACCCCTGACGCTGATTGGTGAAGCTGTTTACGCACGCTTCCTGTCTGCTTTAAAAGAATCGCGCGTTGAAGCTTCCAAAATTCTGAGCGGACCCAAACCCCAATTCAATGGTGACAGGAAAGCTTTTATTGAAGATTTGCGGAATGCATTGTATGCTGCCAAAATTATTTCTTATGCACAAGGATATGGCTTGATGCGGGCTGCAGCAAATGAATACAACTGGAATCTGAATTACGGAGATATTGCACTTATGTGGAGAGGAGGATGCATCATCCGTTCGATATTTCTGGGTAAAATCAAAGAAGCCTTTGATCATAACCCCGGCCTGAGCAACCTGCTGCTTGATCCATTTTTCAAAGAAAAAATGGATGCGGCTCAGGATGGCTGGAGAAGCGTTACCGCTCAGGCCCTGCAAAATGGTATTCCTGTTCCGACCATGACTTCGGCTCTATCGTATTACGACGGATACCGCGCCGAACGATTACCAGCCAATCTGCTCCAGGCACAGCGCGACTATTTTGGCGCCCATACCTATGAAAGGGTGGATACACCCAGGGGCAAATTTTTCCATACCAATTGGACCGGAGAAGGAGGTTCAACAACATCAGGAAGCTATACTGCTTAATATAGCTAATCGATTGAGGGTTTGCTGAAAAACTTACATTTTTTCCCCGTGCGTTAATTTTCAGGCATCTGATGCATTGCGAAAGCCTCGAAGGAGGCAACTACATCGTTTGCTTTCAACGCCTTGCATCTACCCAATACTTGACGCATGAATAATACAGGATAGATTATAAGCGTTTTTGTGTTTTTCAGCAAACCCTTCTAATTAACGGGTTCTTTCTGTCGTAAACCGAACCAGATCCATCAAAGCATGGTATGGTTCACCCTGCGCGGAATATGCTTGAAGCATCTGCATGGCCTCTGCTTTGATCGTTTCCATTTTTTGGCGGGCATATTCCAAGCCATGCTTATGTCTGACAAATTCAATGATTCTGTTCACCTCCCGTCCGTTTTTCCTTGGCTGGCCAAAAATTTTCTTAATCTCCTTTTTTTCCTTATCATGCGCATGATTTAAGGCATATATCAACGGCAAGGTAACTTTCTTCTCTTTAATATCATTCCCTGCAGGTTTCCCGATGGCCCCGGAACGTTCGTAATCCAGCAAATCATCCTTTATCTGAAAAGCTATGCCCACCTTTTCACCAAAATGCCTGAAGTCATCAACAATTCGTTCATCCGCCACTATCGAACGAGCGCCACATGCAGTGCAGGAAGCAATGAGGGAGGCAGTTTTCTTGGCAATTATCTGAAAATATTCTGATTCACTAATGTATACTTTGCGCTTGTTTTTCACCTGCATCAGTTCCCCCTCGCTCATCTCTTTCACTGCATTGCTCACAATCTCCAGCAGATCGTATTCTTTATTTCGAACAGAAAGCAAAAGCCCCTGCGAAAGAAGATAATCCCCTACCAATACACTTACTTTTGATTTCCATAACGCATTGATGGAGAAATGGCCCCTGCGTTTGTAAGATTTATCCACCACATCGTCGTGAATCAACGTAGCATTATGCAGCAACTCGATCAAGGAAGCGGCCGTATAAGTCGACGAATTGATCTCTCCCAATACACGCGCCGATAAAAAGACAAACATCGGCCGGATTTGCTTACCCTTGCGACGCACCATATAATTCAATACGATATCCAACAAAGGTATATCCGTTTTCATGGATTCCCGGAAATAAGTATCAAACGTTTTTAGCTCTTCCCTTATCGGAGACTTGATGTGAGCAACCTGGTTCATGAATCTAAAAATGCTTTACCACCAAAAATAACAATAATATTGAATGATCCTATATCAGACCAAACAAAACAATACGGGCTTTGTTCTGCAAATTAACCCTTTTCAAATTTAATGAATAAAATTCACTGCTATATAGCATGCTGCAGAAAAACTACCCGCAAATGTTTTTCATAAATTAACAATATATTTATATATTTGCATGATTTATGTAACATTATTCGTAATGCCAATGAAAATAAAGGAATTATCTCCTGATCAGCTGGAGGAAGCTGCCAACATGCTCAAAGCCATAGCTCATCCTTTAAGGATTTCCATTTTAAACCACCTCGAAGGAAGTAAGAAGCTATCGGTCACTGAAATACATGAACTTTTGGACATTGAGCAGTCAACAGCTTCACATCATTTGGGAATATTAAAAGACAAAGGCGTGCTGTGCTCAAAAAGAGAAGGAAAAAATACTTTCTATTATCTGAAAGACAAAAATCTAAGCAACATTATACATTGTTTAAGCCAATGTACCCACGACAAATAATATTCCGGTTTATTTTCCTTTTTCCCATTGACGCCTTCTGCCTACCGGTATTATTCATACAGGGTAAACCGGAACATAAACCATGGCCCCGGTGAAAAAGGACAGGAGCAAAATACACATTCAAACTGCGGATATGAATTCCATCCAGCATCCCCATATAAATCAACCCCAAAAGACAAACCGGGTACGGGTAACCAAAGAATTCAACTTTGAAATTGCCCATGCCTTATGGAATTACGATGGCCACTGCAAAAACATCCACGGCCATTCCTATAAACTTTTCGTTACCGTCACCGGAACTCCCCTGAATCAGCCGGCTCATCCCAAAAATGGAATGCTCATTGATTTTGGCGACCTGAAAAAAATTGTCGAGGAAACCGTGGTTGAACCGCTTGACCATGCTGTTATACTTAACGTCCGGTCATTTTCCGATAAACTGAAAGCTGTGGATCAGATGTTTGATAAACGGTTTATTGTTGATTATCAGCCAACCTGCGAAAATATGGTAATAGATATTGCTTCACGCATATCCGCCAAGTTGCCGGAATGCTTAAACCTGCATAGCGTAAAACTGCATGAAACCGCTTCATCTTTTGCCGAATGGTATGCCGCTGACAATTCATGAACAAAACAGCATATACCGGTATTTTTCACATGTGTGTTTTTTTTCTTACCTTTTGCCTATAAAACACTATAAGCTTGCATATCATGCCCAAAAAAATGTTCTTGCTCGATGCCTATGCGCTCATATATCGCGCTTATTATGCTTTCATCCGGAATCCTATTTACAATTCCAGGGGTTTGAATACTTCAGCCATCCTTGGATTTACCAATACCCTGGTAGAAGTGTTGGAAAAACAAAATCCATCCCATATTGCTGTTGTTTTTGACCCTTCAAAGCCAACTTTCCGCAATGCGATCTATCCGGAATATAAAGCCAACCGGGAACAGATGCCGGAAGACATTCAACGATCCATTCCGTATATTATGCAAATTATTCATGCATTTAATATCCCCGTCATCCAACAGGAAAACTATGAAGCGGATGATGTGATCGGTACCCTTGCTCACCAGGCAAAACAAGAAGGGTTTCAAACCTATATGATGTCAGCCGACAAAGATTATGGACAGCTACTGGAAAATGACATATTCCTTTACAAACCCAAAAAACCAGGCAATGAGGCGGAAATACTGGATAAAAATAAAATTTGTGAACAATTCAATATCACTCGACCCAATCAAATCATTGATATTATGGCCCTAATGGGTGATAAATCCGATAATGTACCCGGTGCTCCGGGCATTGGAGAAAAAACAGCCATCAAACTCATTGCCCGTTATGGCTCCATTGAAAATTTATATGATAACATAAATGACTTAAAAGGAAAACAAAAAGAAAACTTAATAGAATATAAAGATCAAATATTATTAAGTAAAAAACTGGTTACTATAGTATTGAATGTTCCTATTGAATATAATACTTCAGATATAAAACGCCGCCCCCCGCAAGAGAAACAACTGATCACTTTATTCCAGGAACTTGAATTCCGATCCCTTGCCAAAAGACTTTTCCAAAAAGAATTAGCTGACAATGTCAAAACAAATGCATTGCAAACAAGTATGTTCCAGGAATCTTCCTCCCCAACCGAAAACCAGTTTTCTCGAAAAACCGATAATTTGAAGGGAAAAGATTATCACCTGATGGATTCTCCGGAAAAAATTGACTCCCTGGTGCAAAAGCTTCAAACCCTCGATGCTTTTTGCTTTGATACCGAAACTACCTCCATTAATCCCCATGAAGCACAATTGGTAGGTATTTCCTTTTCCTTCAAAGCGCATCAGGCTTACTTTATCCCCTGTCCACAGAATCAACAAAAAACCCATGCGATAACCCAAATATTAAAAAAAGCGCTTGAAAACCCGAATATTATAAAAATCGGACAGAACCTGAAATACGACATCATTACCCTGAATAAATACAATATACACGTTAGTGGTGAACTCTTTGATACCATGATCGCCCATTACCTGCTCCAACCTGAACAACGCCATAACCTGAATTTCCTCGCCCAAAAATACCTGAACCACAATCCTATCAGCATAGAACAACTGATTGGCAAAAAAGGCAAAAACCAGCTTTCAATGCGTTCAGTACCAATAGAAAAGCTTATACCCTACGCTTGTGAGGACGCAGATTTAACCTGGCAGCTCAAAGACATGCTGATCAAAGAACTCCATGATAATGCGCTTTGGAATTTGGCAAAAAAAATCGAAATGCCCCTTATCCATGTGCTGATCCATATGGAAATCAATGGGGTGAAAATTCATGTCAAAGAATTGCTGGATTACGCCAGGCAACTGAAAGATGAATTGCAACATATGCAACAGGAAATTCAACACATGGCCGGTGTGGAATTCAACATCGACTCGCCAAAACAACTGGGTGAAATACTCTTTGACCGTTTGAAAATTGTCGAAAACCCGAAAAAAACCAAAACCAAACAATATGCTACCAGCGAAGAAACCCTTCAGCAACTCAGCGATAAACATCCCATCATAAGTAAAGTGCTGGAATACAGGTCGATTCGGAAATTGTCCTCTGCTTATGTGGAATCATTGCCCAAACTAATCCATAATAATACCGGTAAAATACACACTTCCTTTAATCAGGCCATTGCTTCGACCGGAAGACTTAGTTCCTATAATCCCAACTTACAGAATATACCCATTAGAGAAGAAAGAGGACGCAGAATCCGTAAAGCTTTTATTCCCTCCAATGATGATTGCCTGCTAATGGCTGCAGATTATTCTCAGATCGAACTCAGGATAATGGCCCATATGAGCGAAGATACCAACCTGATCAAGGCATTCCAAAACAACCAGGATATACATCGGGCCACTGCAGCCAACATCTTTCATCTCGACAACCTTGAAAAAGTGACCAAAGATCAACGCAGAAAAGCCAAAACAGCCAATTTTGGCATTATATACGGAATCTCTGCATACGGACTTTCACAACGCCTCGATATATCCCGGGAGGAGGCCCGGAAACTTATTGAAGAATACTTTAAAAACTTTCCGGGAGTCAAAAAATATATGGACCGATCTATTGCCATGGCAAGAGAAAAAGGCTATGTGCAGACCATCTGGGGAAGAAAGCGATTTTTAGAACACATCAACTCCCGCAATGCAACCCTCAGAGGGATGGCGGAAAGAAATGCCATCAATGCTCCCATACAGGGATCGGCAGCAGACATTATTAAAATTGCCATGCTCAATATCTATGCGGAACTAAGGGATCAACATTTTTCCAGCAAACTGATCCTGCAGGTTCATGATGAGCTGATTTTTGATACCCGCAAAACGGAACTTAACGAAATGAAAACCATGGTTCGGCATAAGATGGAATCTGCCTGTACATTAACGGTTCCCCTAACAGTGGAAATAGGTGCTGGCAACAACTGGCTGGAAGCACACTGAGGAACTTTTTGCTGCCTGCCTTGGGCAATGTTCTGCCAACTGCCCACCGCCAACTCCTGTCAAACACTCAAAAAACAACCGAATGACAACGGAACCTGTCCGGCTTTCCCTACTTTGATACCTTAACAATATAATAGTGCTTTTTCCCTTTCTGCACAAGCAAATACTTCTCATTGACCAGTTGGGTAGGATCTATCGTGCTTTCCGAAGAGGATACCTTCTCTTTGTTGATGCTCAGGCCCCCTCCTTTGATCAGGCGTCTTACTTCCCCTTTAGATCCGAATACCGGTGCCGCTTCGCATAACAGATCCATGACATTCATGCCCGCATCAAGCTTATCACGGGAAACTTCGTATACAGGTACCCCTTCAAAAACCGACAAAAAAGTTTTTTCATCCAGCGTTTGCAATGATTCCTTTGTCGATTTTCCAAAAAGGATCTTACTGGCCTCTAAAGCTTTATCATACTCTTCCCTGGAATGAACCATCAAAGTTAAGATTTCGGCCAGTTTTTCCTGGAGTCTCCTTTTATGAGGCGCTTGCCGGTGTTCTTGAATCAAATCTTCTATTTCTTCCTGCGATAAGAGGGTGAATATCTTGATATGTTTTTCAGCATCATCATCGCTTACATTCAGCCAAAATTGATAAAATTTGTAGGGAGAAGTCATTTCCGGATCAAGCCACACATTGCCCTCTTCTGTTTTGCCAAATTTCCCACCGTCGGCTTTGGTGATCAACGGACAGGTAATAGCAAAGGCTTCCCCTCCCGATTTTCTTCTTATCAGTTCGGTACCCGTAGTGATATTACCCCATTGATCAGATCCGCCCATCTGCAGCTTGCAGTTTTGGGTTTTAAACAAATGAAAAAAATCGGTTGCTTGAACCAGTTGATAGGAAAACTCCGTGAAGGAAAGGCCGGTCTCGGAATCCTCACCTATCCGTTTCTTTACAGAATCCTTAGCCATCATATAATTTACCGTGATATGTTTTCCAATATCCCGGATAAACTCCAGAAAACTGTAATTTTTCATCCAGTCATAATTGTTCACCAGCTCGGCCTTATTGTTTCGTTCGGACTGAAAATCAAGAAATTTAGAAAGCTGGGTTTTCAAAGCTGCTTCATTGACTCTAAGCTCCTGCTCATCGAGCAGGTTTCTTTCTTTGGATTTACCTGAAGGATCTCCGATCATACCGGTAGCACCTCCCAGCAGAACAATCGGTTTATGACCGGCATGCTGAAAGTGTCTGAGCAACATAACCGATGTAAGGTGCCCGATATGCAAAGACCTGGCTGTCGGATCTATACCCACATAGGCCGTGGTTACTTCTTTGTTAAGCTGTTCTTCTGTTCCGGGCGTGATATTGTGCAACATACCGCGCCATTTGAGTTCCTCTACAAAATTCACAAGAATAAAAGTTTATTAAAGGTTTATAATTCAACATAATAAAAACTAAAAAATCCTCA
>CAYYLT010000132.1:0-9381 GCA_964472385.1 uncultured Bacteroidales bacterium | reverse complement strand
ACCCAAAACTTGACGCATGAATAATACAGGGTAAATCAGTTTTTAACAAAATAGCCATTTTACGTAGAAAATAGCTAATGGCATTGTTGATAAAAAATGCCGGAAAATTGGGTGCAGTCTGATTTTTTGCAACAAAAACAAAGATTTATCGTAAAATTTAATTATTATTGCGTTATCAGAATACTAATATTCAAAAGATTGACCAGATGGCTGGACAGGTAAAACCTTGTATTGCATTGCTTTACTTCACATTCCTTTTCTTAATTTTTTCTTCCTCAACATTATCACAAGAATTTTACTGGGTCAACGGAAGTGGAAACTGGAATGACCCGGCACACTGGTCAGAAGTCAGCGGTGGCCCGGGCGGTGCAGGTATTCCCGATAAATACAATGATGTCATTATTGATGACCATTCCTTTTCGGATCCTGAGCCTTATATTAAAATCACCGGAAAAACAGTTTGTAAAGACCTTATCTGGAAGCATACTTCCGATTTACCGACGCTCAAGAATGGGTATTTTATTTTCAAGCAATGGACAAACGCCGGAATATATGTTCACGGTTCGGTTCAGATACCAGAAGAAATTAAAAATCAATATTATGGCGATCTTATTCTCAAAGGAAGTTATCAAACCAACCACATAGATATCAAGAGCAAACTTCGTTCAGATATCATTTTCAGCGGTTCAAAAAGCCGGTGGATCCTTCAAAATCCTCTGGAGACCACAAAAGATATAGAGGTTAAACGTGGTAATCTGAATACCAATGACAAAGAAATTTCTTGTAAAATTTTTAGGGGTTCGGGTTCGCAGAAAAGGGGAATCGATTTTGGAGCCTCTAAAGTCAAAGTTGAAAAATGGGATTTTGCCAATACGGAAAAATTGGAGATAGATGCCTCCAATTTGGATTTGAACTTCAAAGAAGAAGTCAATAAGCAAAATTTTTCTTCCTCTAAAGACATCGAATACCGTCAGGTTTCTTTGTTAAAATCCGGTTTCACCATTTCAACCTCTACGGATTCTGCTACCTGCTGGACAACAGATGATGGAAGTTTCACCGTTAGCGTTGTAAGTGGCGGATTAATGCCTTTTGATTATATTTTATATGATGACATTGGGGGTGATCTGGTTGACAGTGTTTTGAATCGAAATACTGACAATCATACATTCAACAATCTGTATCCTGGAACCTATTTTGTCGAGGTCATTGATGATGGGGGGATTAAACAGGTTCAGCTCAATACGGTACCTCCCGACACCCTGGAAATTGATACCATTGAATGTATTAAGGCACTTTCCTGTTTTAATTCCGAGGATGCATGGTTTGAATCCTTTGTTTCAGGCGGAACGCCACCCTATACTTATACCTGGCAGTTGGATAAAGATTTGGATGGGACATTTGAAATAACCCTTGGTTCTGATTCAGCTGTTGTGACAGATATGGCTCAGGGAGCCTTTCTGTTGACTGTTGAAGATGCCAATTCATGCCCCACCCGAAGTGTTCAGAAATTTTTCCTTCCTTATGCCGGGGATTATTCCGATAGCATTCCGGATGAGATAACCTTTGATGATATAGATATTACCCCTTCCTGTGAGGGAGAGGACAATGGTTCCATTACCGTTTCCGCATCAGGGGGTACCGGCGAAATAGATTATTTTATTGTTTTGAATGCCACTTTGGATTCAACTTATGATCCGGATGGCAATTTCAATAATGTTGAACCCGGTGAATATACGATAGGGGCCTATGATGCGAACAATTGCGAAAATACTACGGTCAGAACGGTGGGCGTTCATCCCAAACCTACCGCTGATGCCGGAAGCGATGAGGTAACCTGCGAAGGGGTTGATTTTGATCTAAGTACTTCTTCTGATCTGCCTGACACCACCGATGCCTCTTCAATTAACTGGAATGATGACGGAGCTCCTGGAGCGTTTAATGATCCCAGTCTTTTGAGGCCCGTTTATCAACCTGCGGGTGGTCAGGTGGGCAATGTTAATTTGATTATGGTTGTTCAGGGTGTGGGTGCCTGCAATGCTACTGCTGTAAGTGACACCATGGTACTCACCATCAATGTTGCTCCATCAGCTGATGCCGGCAGTGATGAGGAAATCTGTGAAGGGACAGCATTTGATTTGAGCAGTTCAACCACCGAGCCCACTGCATCCAATTACAGTAATCTGGCCTGGGATGATGGGGGTGCTGGTGGCAGCTTTGATGACAATACCGTGTTAAAGCCTGTCTATACCCCGCCAGCCGGATACGATGGTACCCTTACCCTTACGCTTACGGCAAGTGAAGGTTCCTGTCCTGATGCTACCGACGATATGGAGCTGACCGTTACAGCGGCGCCGGCTGCTGATGCCGGCAGTGATGAGGAAATCTGTGAAGGGACAGCTTTTGATTTAAGCACTTCAGCTACCGAGCCCAGCGCCTCGGATTACAGTGCCTTATCCTGGGATGACGGGGGTATCGGTGGTAGTTTTGATGACAATACTGTGTTAAAACCCGTTTATACTCCGCCTGCAGGCTTTACAGGTACCCTTACCCTCACCTTAACGGCTAACGGTAATGGTTCTTGTTCTGCGGTTTCAGATAATATGGAACTTACGGTACATGCCGAGCCTACAGCGGATGCAGGAAGTAACGAAGAGATCTGCGAAGGAAGCATTTTTGATTTGAGTACCGCTGCTACCGAACCCAGTGCTTCGGATTACAGCAGTCTTTCGTGGGATGATGGAGGAGTGGGTGGCAGTTTTGATGATAATACAGCATTGAAGCCTGTCTATACGCCACCCTCCGGGTACAATGGGACCATCACCCTCACCCTTACAGCCAATGGCAACGGACCATGTGCATCAGTTTTTGATGATATGGAACTCAGCGTAACTGCTGCGCCTTCAGCCGATGCCGGCAGCGATGAAGAGATCTGTGAAGGTAACCCTTTTGATTTGGGTACATCCAGTATTGAGCCCAGTGCATCGAGTTACAGCAGTTTGTCCTGGGATGACGGGGGTGCGGGTGGCAGTTTTGGTGATAATACAGCATTAAAACCTGTTTATACTCCGCCTGCAGGCTTTACAGGCACGCTTACTCTCAGCCTTACGGCCAATGGCAACGGATCCTGTGGCCCGGTTACGGATGACATGCAGTTGACCGTTACGGCTGAGCCATCAGCCGAGGCAGGCAGTGATGAAGAAACCTGCGAAAATACCAGTTTTGATTTCACTGCTTCATCTGTTCAGCCCAGTGCTTCTGATTATAGCAGTTTGCAATGGGATGACGGCGGTACCGGCGGTAGTTTTGATGACAACACCGCATTACAACCTGTCTATACGCCACCAGCCGGATATGACGGAGTGATCACCCTTACCCTCACTGCCAATGGCAATGGCTCATGCCCTGCTGCTACCGATAATATGGAACTGACCGT
The DNA here is from genome assembly GCA_964472385.1 of uncultured Bacteroidales bacterium. Lineage (GTDB taxonomy): Bacteria > Bacteroidota > Bacteroidia > Bacteroidales > UBA12077 > JAGXLC01. The sequence continues at coordinate 5,948 of CAYYLT010000132.1, read as the reverse complement.
TACAGCAGCTCCTACTGTTGATGCCGGTAGTGATGAGGAGACCTGTGAGGGTACTGTCTTTGACTTTAATAATGCAGTAACCGAGCCCACAGCCTCTGAGTACAGCAGTTTATCCTGGGATGACGGCGGTGTGGGTGGTAGTTTTGATGATAACACAACGTTGAAGCCTGTCTATACGCCGCCGGCCGGATATACCGGAACGATAACCCTTACCCTTACCGCCAATGGCAATGGCACATGTGCTAACGCCAGCGACAATATGGAGCTCACAGTGACTCCGGAACCTACAGTGGATGCTGGTAGCGATGAGGAGACCTGCGAAAATACCAGTTTTGACTTCAGCACTTCCATGGTTCAACCCACAGCTTCTGATTACAGCATTTTACAATGGGATGACGGCGGTGTGGGCGGCAGTTTCGACGATGATGCTGCTTTAACCCCGGTTTATACGCCACCCACAGATTTTACCGGCACCATTACCCTGACTTTAACCGCTAATGGCAATGCCAATTGCAGTGCGGTTTCCGATAATATGGATCTGACCATTACCGCCGCGCCTGTAGCAGATGCCGGAAGTGATGAAGCTACCTGCGAAAATACCGCATTTGACTTGAGCAGCTCATCAACACAACCCACTGCGTCCGACTACAGTGGGTTGCTATGGGATGATGGCGGCGCCGGTGGCGCTTTTGATGACAATACAGCTTTAAGACCTGTTTATACACCTCCTGCTGATTACAGTGGTACCATTACCCTTACCCTGAATGCCAGCGGTAATGCATCTTGCGCTCCGGCTTCTGACGATATGGAATTAACCGTGTTTTCCGAACCCTCAGTCGATGCAGGCAGTGATGAGGAGATATGCGAAAACACTGCATTTGATTTAAGCAGCTCGGCAACACAACCTACCGCTTCAGACTATAATAGTCTTTCCTGGGATGACGGAGGCATCGGAGGTAGCTTTGATGACAACACGGCTTTAAGACCTTTTTATGCACCGCCTGCCGATTATATTGGCACCATTACCCTCACGCTGACTGCAACCGGAAATGCCAATTGTACACCGGTCTCTGATAATATGGAACTGACCGTTACCACAGCTCCCGCTGTTGATGCGGGCACTGATGAGGAAACTTGCGAAGGATCAAATTTTGATCTGAGCACTTCAACCGGTACACCCACTGCCTCTGATTATAGCAGTCTGACCTGGGATGACGGAGGTGCGGGAGGAAGCTTTGACGATCAATCAGCAGTGGAACCTGTTTATACAACCCCTCCGGGTTTTGCCGGGAGCATTACACTTACCCTGACAGCCAACGGAAATGGTTCTTGTAATCCCGTATCGGATAATATGAACCTGACCGTCACAAAATCTCCCACCGCAGATGCAGGCCAGGATACGCTGACCATCTGCTATGGAGATTCGCTTTATCTCGACAATGCGGATACTTCCCATGCCACTTCTGTTAACTGGACTACCGGCGGTGATGGCACTTTCAGCAATTCCAGCGCTATCAACCCGGGATATCAACCCGGTACCAATGACCTGGCCAACGGGACAGTGACGTTATTCCTTGAAGCTACAGGTAACGGCTCCTGCAGTGCCGCTGTCGATTCGGTGGTAGTGATTATCCCACCTGAATTGCAGGCAGCTATCGGTTCTCCCAGACCTTTTCTCATCGATGAGAACACAACAGAAGTGCAGGTTTTCATTAAAGTGGAAGATCATGATTATATTGAAGATCTGAGCTATTACCTTGTATCCCCTGGGGGGAATAAATTGCGACTCGCCTCGTACAATAGCTGTTTTACCTTTCTTGCAGGTAGTGAGTTAACTTTTACCGGCAATGCTGCGGATACTTTTGATGTTTGTAGTGATCCCTTAACAGGAACTTATAAGCTATCCGGTGACCGAAGTGAGATTGACGGAGAGGATCCATCCAATGGTGCATGGCAGGTGAGGGTAGAAGATCATACCGCTTATACAACTGATAAGTATGTCGGTAAGATAACCGAAGCCAGTATTCAGTTCACCGATGACCATGATGTTACTGGTGATCCGGTTACCGTCACCTACGAGGGTTTAGCCATTGATAAACCCATAAGGGAATACAGCGGGCTTGCCGGTGATCCTCCTGCAGGAACAGAATATACCGTCCCTTATGGTCTGGAAACAACTTGTTATGGTTCATGCGATGCTACTGCGGTGGTCTTTAAATTTGGAGGTACACCGCCTTATACCGACGTTGAATGGCGAGATAGTGTCGGTAATGTTTTTGCAACCGGAGATACCGCGGATCTTTGTGCAGGTAAATATTATGTTGAGTTTACAGATGCCTTAGGCTGCAGGGTAATCGATTCCGTTCTCGTAACCCAGCCTCCTGAGATTGTTTTTGATTCATTGGATGTCGTTTCTGTTATCGACAATAATGGTTGTTTCGGTGATAGTACCGGCACAGTGGAAGCAGGTGCCCATGGTGGATCCGGTACATTAAACTACGCCTTAATGGATACTTCCCAGATGCCTTTTGACACGATAGCAACCAATACCAGTGGTAATTTTTATAACCTTCCTGCCGGACATTACCTGCTTCAAATTTACGATCAGCGATATTGTCAGAAAGATTCCGCCCTTACTATTGAACAACCTGACAGCCTTGCTATTCAGTATGAATCTTTTACTTCCCTTACAGACAGCGGAACAAACGATGGTACCATTAATATCTATGCAAAGGGAGGCACCGATTCGTTAACCTATACCCTATATGATACTTTACCTGACCCTGACACACTGGAAATGATCTTAACATTGCCACCCGGGGATACAGCCTATTTTACCGGTCTGGAAAAAGGCGTTTATTTTACGGAAGTATTGGATACGAATAACTGCGGACCTGTTATAAGCCGGTATTTCAATATCAGTGCTATAGATATTATTTTGGATGCTGATTCCGTATTGTGCGCCGGTAGTGCTACCGGCACTGTGTATGCAGGGGTAACCGGAGGGGTAATGCCCTATACCTATGAATGGACGCATCTGGATACAGCCACTATGGTGGAAGATACCCTGAAGGTATTGCGCGATACGATGTTGATCAGTGATACATTGAGAGATATGACCGCCGGCAGGTACTTGTTGAATGTTACCGACAGCACCGGTATAAGCAACCGCGATACCATCGATGTGCTTGAACCCGAACCCATTGTAGTGGACAGCATAACACCCGACAGCAGCATAACTTGTTTTGGAGAAGAAGAGATCTTTGTGGCCCGTGTAAGCGGTGGTATACCGCCATACAGCGTAGCATGGCAGGATAAAAGCACGCTGGATACGGTATCTGTCAACGATACGGCTTCTTTGAAAGCAGGAACCTATTACATACTTGTAACGGACAGCCTTGATTGCATTCATATCGACAGTGTCACCATCACGCAGCCCGACAGTCTGCAGATTACGGGGGAGTCCTTCACGCCCTTAACCAGCGAAGGAGCTACCGACGGAACCATTGATATAGATGCTACCGGTGGTATACCCCCGCTGCAATATGTCCTCTATTTATTCTCCGATACCGATACGCTTGGCATTGACACCACAAGCGACGGAGCTTATAGTGGATTACCAAAAGGGAATTATTTTGTCCGGGTAAATGATGCCATTGGCTGTGATACGGTGGAAAGCAGTGATATTGAAATTAGCGCTCTGAATATACAATTCGATGTAAAGCCGGTTACCTGCGCTTATGCCAGCGACGGCAGTGTAACCGCCGAATTGATTGGAGGCTTCGAGCCTTTCACCTATGAATGGACTACCATTGATGGAGATACACTGGGTGTGTTCAATACCTCCCAAAACATCAATACCCCTTCTGATTCATTGCCCGGTGGTCGATATATTTTAAATGTCAGAGATAATACAGGCAATAGCAAACAGGATACAGCAAGCATTCCTGAACCCAAGCCATTACAAATGAGCGTGACAGTGGATACGCTGTCCGGTCCCGGACAGTCCGATGGCTCGCTTGATATTACTGCGACAGGCGGTAACGACAGCATTTTTGTTGCAGTAGACAATCTGAATGATCCAACAAGATCCATAGATACTACATTAGTCAGCGTAAATGATACGGCAACTGTTCTGTTTTCGGGTCTTTCCGAAGGATGGCATGAAATTTTGGTCTTTGATGAAAATAACTGTGGGCAATTAGCAGATACCGTGAATTTAACCTATTTTGAACTGGATATGCTCAGAAACAATATATCCTGTAATGGTTATAGTGATGGTATTGCCATAGTTCAAGTAGCTGGAGGAACACCGCCTTTCACTTACCATTGGGGCGCCACTGTTCGAACCGATTCTTTGCGCATTGACAGCTTGACTGATCGGCCTGCAGGCTGGCAACATGTGGTGGTTGAAGATCACCAGGGTTTTGAATTGACCGATTCAGTGAAGATCATTGAACCCACTCCCATACATATTGATAGCGTAGATACGGATCAGGCCCTGTGCCACGGTTTGAATCATACGCCGATCAATGTGGAAAATGACATAGGGGCCATTAGATTATTCCCTGAGGGAGGGACACCTTATGCAGATCCTGATTCTGCCTATTATTACCGTTGGGTTAGTGAAGGAGTTACAACACCGGGCAAGGATAGCCTGACAGGGATTGGTGGAGGCAATTATCAGGTTACCATAATCGATAGCATGGGTTGTACCAAAGATACTTTCATCAATGTTCCCCTGCAGGAAGGATATGTCATTGACCTGGAATTCGGAGGATGGGTTGATAGCATTTGTTATGGCGACAGGGTCAATCTTTTTGTTGAAAGTGCAGAAAACGCCGATTTGCTCAGATGGGAGGATTCCGATTTTACTACTCCGGAGGCTCAGGATACCTTAAGCCAAAGAATGTACGCTTCCGGTGATTTTGCTATTGAGGCCAAAAATGCACAGTGTTTGTTTGATACCACCCTCCGGGTTGAGTTGTATCCCTATCTGGGTATTGAGATAGAAGAGCAGGATGAAGATGACGATGGCCAAATTCCTGTCAAGGAAAATGTTTCATCTAAGGTATTAAATGTGGAGGTAGCCAATCCGGAGATTCAGGCAACCTATTCCTGGAGGCCGGCAGCCTTTTTCGATCCTGAAGATTCAATTCAAACTGAACTGCAGGTTGAGGTGCTACGCCAACAGGAATTGGGCGAGCAAAAGATCTGGATCATTGCGGAAACCCGTAATTGTGAGGAAAGAGATTCAGCTACGGTAAGGCTGATACCCAATGTTGAGCCGGTCAATGTCTTTTCTCCCAATGATGATAGTCACAATGATACCTGGCGGATAGAATATGCCGAGCAGTATGATAATCTGGAGGTTGTGATCGTAAACCGGTGGGGAGTGGAAGTATTCCAAAGAAAGCCCTATACCAACGAGGATGGATGGAATGGAAGAACATCCGGAGGTAAGAAGCTTCCTTCAGGGACTTACTACTATATCATTCTAACCCATGAGAACGGAATTCAACCTTTAAGTGGAACTGTAACCATAATCAGATAGTATGAAAGCAAGAAAGATATATATGATTATCGCTCTGCTGATATGTGCGGGTACAGGGACTATCGAGGCTCAGCAGATGCCACATTATACGCAGTATACCTGGAATGATTACATGATCAATCCGGCGATCGCAGGAACGCACAATTATTTGCAGGTTCGTGCTTTTTCCAGGATGCAATGGCTGGGGATCAGCGGAGCCCCCCAAACTTACAGCATTAGTGTATACGGGCCTACAAGAGAAGAACCTATGGGATACGGAGGATACATCTATTCCGACTATACCGGGCCTGACAGCAGGTTGGCTTTTAAAGGTTCTTATGCATACAATGTTCCTGTAAACAGCAGTATCCGGATATCCGGAGGGATTTCTATAGGCGGGGTTCAATATAAAGTG
>CAYYLT010000131.1:0-9404 GCA_964472385.1 uncultured Bacteroidales bacterium | reverse complement strand
ATACTGCGAGCTGAAGCCAACGAAGTAGATGATGTGCTAAAGGCTAACAAAAAACATCAACGTAAAAAATAGTAAAAAATGCAAGGATTTTTACGGATATTTACGAAAAACCTTGCATTTTATAAACAATATATTATGTATAGCCTGTTGCTTTGTTTGCCCGCATTTTCCAAATCGAATATTATTTTTTTCAGAGACCAACATTCGAGCCATGAGACATTTGCCATGGTCTCATTTATTCACTCATCCAGCCATTATAGCATTCATTCACGCATTCACACATTCACCCATTGACGCATTAATTCAACTTCACCGGGTTGGTTACTTTTTGTTTGAGCAGTGCAATGTCGAGCACTTCCATAATGGTATTGACGAAGTGGAATTTTAGGCCCTGGATATAGACATCCTTGATTTTTTCCAGGTCTTTTTGGTTTTCTGCTGAAATGATGATCTCTTTGATTCCTGCTCTTTTGGCAGCCAGGATCTTTTCTTTCACACCGCCTACGGGCAGTACTTTACCCCTTAGTGTGATCTCACCGGTCATAGCCAGGTTCTTTTTTATTTTTTTCTGAGTAAAGGCAGAGGCTACCGAGGTGACCATTGAGATTCCCGCAGAAGGGCCGTCTTTGGGAATAGCACCTTCAGGCACATGGATATGGAGATTCCAGTTGTCGAAAATATCGGGCTGTATGCCTATCTCCCGGGCATGGGCTTTAACATATTCCAGGGCTATGGTGGCGGATTCTTTCATCACCTCACCCAAATTACCGGTAAGGGTAAGTTTTCCTTTACCTTTGCTCAGGCTACTTTCGACAAACATGATCTCACCACCTGCGGCAGTCCAGGCAAGGCCTGTAACAACCCCTGCAAATTCATTGTTATGGTATTTTTCTTTGAAATATTCGGGAGGTCCTAATATTGTTCTGATGTCTTCGGTTCTAAGATTTTTGCGCATTGTCCTGTCCTGGGCAATTTCTTTTGCCAGGCTCCGGATGATCTTGGCAATTTTTTTGTCCAGGGTTCTGACCCCGGATTCCCGGGAATGATTTTCAATGATATATTCCAGCACTTTTTTGGGAAAAGTGATCTGGGTCTTTTTCAAGCCGTGAGCTTTCAGTTGTTTAGGCGCCAGATGCCTACGGGCTATTTCTACTTTTTCTTCAACAATGTATCCGCTCACATCGATCATTTCCATACGGTCTCTCAGTGTCGGACTGATAGATTCTGTGGTATTGGCAGTAGCAATAAACATCACGTTTGAGAGGTCATACTCCAGTTCCAGATAATTGTCGTAGAAAGAATTGTTTTGTTCCGGGTCAAGCACTTCGAGTAGGGCTGAGGATGGATCGCCGTGGAAATCACTGCCCACTTTATCGATCTCATCAAGAATAAACACAGGATTTGAGGATTTGGCCTTTTTGATATTTTGGATGATTCTGCCAGGCATGGCACCAACGTATGTTTTTCTGTGGCCCCGGATTTCAGCTTCATCCCGTAGGCCTCCAAGCGACATTCTGATGTGTTTGCGGTTCAGCGCTCTGGCAATGGATTTGCCCAGAGATGTTTTTCCTACACCCGGCGGACCATAAAGGCATAAGATCGGAGATTTCAAATCGCCTTTAAGTTTCAGTACGGCAAGATATTCTAAAATCCTTTCCTTGACCTGCTCCAGCCCAAAATGATCTTCATTAAGGATTTTTTCTGCCCTGTTAAGATCATAGTTGTCCTGGGTAAAATCATTCCAGGGCAATTCCAGCAATGTATTCAAATAGTTCAGCTGTACCGAATATTCGCCTGCAGCCGGGTTTAAACGTTGAAGCTTGTCGAGCTCTTTTTCGAATGTTTCCTGGACGGCTTGGCTCCATTTCTTTTCTTTTGCTTTTTTCTTTAAGTCTTCAGCCTCTCGTTCTATCGGACTGCCTCCCAGCTCGTCCTGGATGGTTCTCATCTGCTGTTGCAGCAAGTATTCTCTTTGCTGCTGATCCATGTCATTTTTTACTTTCGATTGGATATCGCTTTTCAGCTCTAGCATTTGCACTTCTTTTGTCAAATGTTCAAGCAAATTAACGCCCCTCTCCTTGATATCATCTGTCTCCAATAATTTTTGTTTGTCTTTTAGATCAATTTCACTGTTGGAGCAGATGAAATTGATGAGGAAAGTGGAATTTTCAATGTTTTTTACTGCAAAAGAGGCTTCCTGGGGAATATGGCTTGAAAGCTGAATGATCTTAAGGGACAGATCTTTTAGTGACCCAATAATGGCTTCAAACTCTTTGCCTTTTACACCGCGTTTTTTATCCTCTACGGTCATAATCTGCCCTTGAAAAAAGGGCTCATGGGCTATAATTTTATCGAGCTGAAAGCGCTTTTTACCCTGTATAATCACAGAGGTACTGCCGTCGGGCATTTCCAGTATCTTGATAATCTGGGCTACCGTACCAACGTGGTACAGATCATGAAATTTGGGGTTTTCTTTGTTCGGATCCTTTTGGGATATGGCTCCCAGCAATTTATCATTGTTATATACCTCATCGATGAGTTTTAATGATTTTTCCCTGCCAATGGTAATAGGCAGGATGACACCGGGGAAAAGAACCGTATTTTTTAATGGTAAAAGTGGGATAGATTCCGGAACCTCCACCTGATTCATCGATTCTTCTTCCTCATCTGTTATCAATGGTATGAATTCTCCTTTGTTTGTATCCTCATCAAATAAGATCAAATCTTCCCAATTGTTTTTTTGTTTTTTATTCCAGTTCATATGGATCGTTTGCTTTAATCTATGAAGTTTATAATGTCAAAATGACCTTTACGCTAAAATGTTCTATGCTTAAACCTCTGACAATAGTTGTGCCAAAAAGTTCTCATGAACATCCGTCATTACGGTTTTTATGAAAGCCAAAGTTGTGCGGAATATGAACGACATGGGGGTGGATCATGAAGGCTGAAGATCATCTGGGTTTTTTACAAGAAATTAAAATGCATCACAAATCAAAACCACAGCAATATATTTATGATATCCAATGGATTTGTTGGTATAGCTCATTTTGGGTTTTTTCAGCAAATCATTCTTCAACGGATTGTGCTTGATACCCTTGTGTACATCTTGGAACTGACATTTTCAGATTAACTTTCTGTTCTTGTGCATTTGCGTGTTCGTTTGGTGGGATTAAAATTGCCTGTTTGGTTTTGTTTGATGAAATATCTCCTGAAGCATTTGTTTCTCATCGCTATCCAATATCATGTTTCGTCTTTTCATTACAATTTCGGCTACTTCCAGCGCTTTTTCCAATGAATATTCCTTATAGCCCTTAATTCCGCCCCAGGTAAAAGAAGGAATAAAATTTCTCGGGAATCCTTCACCGAATAAGTTGGCATTTACTCCAACCACGGTACCTGTGTTAAACATGGTGTTAATACCGCATTTGGAGTGATCGCCCATGATCAATCCACAAAACTGCTGACCTGTGTTGATGAATTTTTTTTCTGCATAATTCCATAATTTGACTTCAGCATAGTTGTTTTTGAGATTCGAATTGTTGGTATCTGCACCCAGATTGCACCATTGACCGAGCACTGAATTTCCCAGAAATCCGTCATGGGCTTTATTTGAATAACCGATCAGTACTGAGTTGTTGATTTCACCGCCCACTTTGCAATAAGGGCCGATGGTTGTGGGTCCATAAATTCTGGTTAACATTTTTAGCACGGAGTGCTCACACATGGCCAGCGGCCCTCTTACCACCGACCCCTCCATGATCTCTGCATCCGTTCCTATATAAACGGGACCCTGCGTGGTGTTAATCACAGCACATTCCATTTTTGCACCAGGCTCCAGGAAAAGCTGATTTCCGCCGTAAACATGGTTGGTGTTACTGACAGGCTGAGACTCCCTGTTTTCAGTCAACATTTTGAAATCTTCTTCAATGGCCCATCCGTTGTACTGAAAAGCCTGCCATGGGCGGGTTATTTTGGTAATATTATGTTTCGGGTATTCGATAACATCGATATCTCTGAGTTCTTTATTCCAAAAATCCGTTACTTTTTGTTCTGACAAATTGGCTGCCACAATATCGTTCTGATAAACCAGAGCCTGATCTTTATTCAGCATATCCACCTGATCAACCAAATCTTTATTGGGAAATACAGCTCCGTTGATCAGCATATTTTGGGATTGTTTTTCCAGGCGGTATTTTTTTGACAGATAATCTTTGGTGAGAAAGGAAAATCCATTCTGAAGATATTTCTCCCATTTTTCCCGAATGGTTAGTATGCCTACTCTGATTTCCGAAACCGGCCTGGTAAAAGTTAGCGGCAACAAGGATTCCCAGCTATGATCATCAAAAACGATATAGTTCATTCGATTAATGATTAAGATGGCCAATTTAGCAAAAAAAAGCTCCGAAAAAATCGGAGCTTAATATTTTTACCGTTATTGGTTATTTTTCGTTTTTCGGCTTTCGTAATGTTTCTTATATTTGTTCCTGAATTTATCCACCCGGCCGGTGCTATCAATCAATGTTCTTTTCCCGGTATAAAATGGATGTGATGTGTCAGAAATCTCCAGTTTTACAAGGGGATATTCGTTCCCATCGTCCATCTTAATGGTATCTTTTGTGTCGACGGTAGATTTGGATATGAAGGTATTACCGTTTGACATATCTTTAAATGCCACCAGTCGATAATTCTTTGGATGTGCCTCCTTTTTCATCTTGAATTATTTTTTGCTTGTTCTTAATTTATAATGGGCAGCAAAATTAAACAGGAATATTAACAAATCAAAATATTGTGGAGCGAATTTTATTTCCACTAATTTGAAATCTAACCTGTTTTATTCATGCGTCAAGTTTTGGGCAGATGCAAGGCGCCGAAATTCGACGACGTAGTCGCCTGCTTCGAGGCGTGTGAGAAATCTAAACCGCAGAACAGTTGTGTATTTGATAACTTAGCGAAGCGATCTCATGAGCCTTGCGCATAATTTAGATTTTAAGCAACAATGAAGAAGTTGGACTTTATAGACAAATACGGATTACTCTCTGCCGGCAAATAATGAGAGTAATCTCAGTATTTCGATATATAACCAGACCAAGGTGATCATGAGGCCAAAAGCCGCATACCATTCCATTTGTTTTGGGGCGCCTGCTTTGCTCCCCTGGTAAATGAAGTCAAAATCGAGCACGAGGTTAAGGGCTGCAATAATCACTATCACGATGCTTATTCCGATACCTAAAGGTGTTGCCTGGAAGAGGATTACATTTGCCCCGAAGAGCTGCATTATGATGGTGATGAAGTAAACCAGGGCTACGCCACCCGTTGCAGCAATCACACCCATCCTGAATTTTTTGGTTACTTTAATAAGACCGGTCTTGTAGGCAGCGAGCAGTACGAACATGGTTCCGAAAGTCAGGCTAACTGCCAGGATGACAATCCCACTGAACTGGGCTTCCAGTAGAGCCGAGAGCCCACCGAGAAATAAGCCTTCCAACAGGGCATATAAGGGTGCCGTAACATTGGCCCATGATCGCTTGAAAATGGTTATCAGGGCCATGATAAGTCCGCCAATAGCACCTCCGATAAGCCAGGGCATGACCGCTGAAGCACCGGCTTCCATACTAACGGCATTGAAAAACAACCGCCAGGTATAAAAAGCACCTAAAATGACCAGCCCAAACATGAGCAAGGTCTTATTCACGGTGCCTTCAATAGTCATCACTTCAGCCTGGGTATGTGCCCTGCCCGTGGTATGAAACATCTCCTTTTTCAGAGCAGGATTGGTTGATCGTGTTATTCGGTTCATGTGATTTTTTTGAGCAATTCTTACAAATATCGTACCTACAAATTGATCTTTTCTTTTATGTAATAATTGTTACGGCTTTCAGAATTTCTGGATACCAGTTCACCCAGAAAACCACCTACAAATAATTGTGTTCCAATAACCATGCAAGCAAGTGCAATATAGAAATAGGGGCTGTTCGTCACCAATTGTGCAGGAATACCGTGATGTAAATAATATAGCTTTTGTGCTCCCAGCCATATGGCGGCAAGAAATCCCAGGATAAAAATGAGGGTACCCATAGAACCGAAAAGATGCATGGGCCTTTTACCAAATTTGGTGATGAAAATGATCGACATCAGATCAAGAAAACCTTTGATAAACCGGTCAATACCAAATTTTGTCTTCCCATATTTTCTTTTTTGATGGGTGACGGCCTTTTCTCCAATATTGTCGAACCCTGCTTTTTTAACCAGGACAGGGATATAACGGTGCATTTCGCCGTAGACCTCTATATTTTTAACTACTTCATTTTTGTAAGCTTTCAGCCCGCAGTTGAAGTCGTGTAATTTGATTCCTGTAACGAATCGGGCCGTTTTGTTAAAAAATTTACTGGGAATTTTTTTGGATAAGGGATCATATCGTTGTTTTTTCCAACCGGAAACAAAATCGTATGCTTTCTCCATGATCATCCGGTGTAATTCCGGAATTTCTTCCGGGCTATCCTGAAGGTCGGCATCCATAGTAATGACAACCTCTCCGGTTGTTTCTTTAAAGCCAAGGTGAAGTGCCGCCGACTTACCATGATTTTTTCTGAGACGGATGGCTTTTATGTTTGGATTTTTCTTACAGAGGTGGTTAATTTTTTCCCATGAGCCGTCAGTACTGCCATCATCTATAAAAATGATTTCATGGCTGAGCGCATTTTCTTTCATTACTTTTTGAATCCATTCAGTTAGTTCATCAAGGGATCCTACTTCATTATAAAGCGGAACGACTACCGATATGTCCATATTGGAATGCTGGATTTTGATTTTATTGCTCAAATACAGGTTTGTTTTTTCGGAGAAATGCTGAAGTTACCAGTGCAAAGATGAGTCCCAGAAAAGCATAAGTTAATACCGAACCGATCAACATCATGAAAGGAGACCGGATTTGTCTTTGCATTTCGGAGATCGATTCTACCCGACCGGGTTCTATTCCCTGCTTAAGCATTTCTTCCTGGATCATAGCCATACTTTTTTCCATCAGTCCCGGATCAATCATGGTATACAACAAATAAGTAAAAATCCCGAGAACGATACCGGTAAAAATACTCATCACAACCCCATAGCCCAGTGCTTTGCTATATGTTATGTATCCTTGAAGCATACGGTCACGGTAAGACCTTGTGCCGGCTACAATACCTCCTATAAGGATCAGATAATTCATCAAGCTTAGCAAAAAGTTTTGTCTGAGTAAATTGTTGGTCGAGTACAATAGCAAGGTGTAGATGATCAATGCCACCCCGGTTATTAATCCGTAGGTCATTGTACTTTTAATGAAAGTATTGTCTTGTTTGCCTGCTACTTGATGCTGATTGAAGGTTACCATAAACTTACCGCATGTATAATACTGATTCGAAAGCAAAGATAGAATTTTTATAGCTCATGAGTTGGATTATGAGATATAATTTTATATTTTTGCATTTTTTCCGGGCAGGTCTCATACGACCAGCTCCTGCTGAATCCCCCCAGGTCCGGAAGGAAGCAAGGGTAGGCGGTAGAGCGGTGCGATATGAGTAGCTTGCCCGGATTTTTTTAATTGAATGCTCATGCGTCAAGTTCTAATGACTTGCTGGCTTATCCGGCGTAATGTTTTTTTAAAACATCAATATACGATTTCATGTATATGGGAAGATCAACAGGTCTTCGGCTTGAGATCAAATTGTTATCCATCACAACGGGTTCATCAACCCATGTTGCTCCGGCATTCTGCATATCATCTTTAATAGCCGGAGTGCTGGTGACACGTTTTCCTTTCAGGATATTTGCTGAGATCAGTACCCATCCGGCATGGCATATCTCACCAATGGGTTTCTCTTGCTGGTGAACCTTTCTGATAAATTCCGTTACCTGCTTTGATCTTCTTAATTTATCCGGTGCCCAGCCTCCGGGTATTAATATACCGTGATAATTTTCCGGATCCAGCTCGGCATATCCTATGTCTGCAGTAGCAGGTACGCCATATTTGCCGGTATAGCGTGTTTTAGCCTCTTCTCCCGCAAGATGAACCGTAATACCTTCTTCCCGAAGCCTGATTACCGGATACCACAATTCCAGGTCCTCAAAGTCCTGGTGCAGCAGATTGACGATCTTTAATTTGGCTAAACTCATAATGACCTCCTCTTTTTAATCCATTAACAGTTATCAATGGATTTGGTTTAACCTCCCTTATCATCAACAAAAGTAAATCTTTTAAAATGAATCATTTATACCAACATTGTATTTGGGAGTAATAATAAAAAGCCAGGCCTTTTCCGTTGTGCGATAAAGTTTTTTTCAATAGAGCCTGTATGCTGACAAAATTTCATGATGTAGCCTGGACCAATTTTGGCACAAAATATGTAAATATGCAGATATGTATAATTAATGTCTGTCTATATACACTTATTAAAAATTATCGTCATGCAATTACAGCACATGCATTCCCGTAATGATCTTTTGCAATATCTTGATAAAGCCAGGAAAACATTTTTATTGTTATATCGATCCGGTAGTGAAAAAAACGAATGCGCTTTTTCCAATCTGTCCCAGGCTGCGGATCAAGTGGGTGGAAATATCAACATTTTTGCTGCGGATGTAAGAGCAGTACGGGATATTCATACCCTTTATGACATCACGACAGCCCCTGCTCTTCTTGAATTTGAAGAGAAATCATTTCAAAGAGCCATCAAAGGATGTCAAACAGTCGACCACTATGTATCTTTCATGCGCCATAAGGTATTTAAAACCCAGTATCAGCAACAACAGCATAAAAAAAATGTTATTGTTTACACTACCCCGTCCTGCCCGCATTGTACCCATCTTAAAAATTATTTGAACAGAAATCATATACTTTTCAAAGAAGTAGATGTTTCCAAAGATCAAAAATTGGCACAGGAATTGGTAAGAAAAAGCGGACAGCAAGGTGTACCCCAAACTGAAATCAACGGACGGATCATTGTTGGATTTGACAAGCAAAAAATTGATCAGATATTACAGATACAAACTTCATAACACGTATAAGTCAAATTAAAAAAATGCAATAGAAATGAAAGAATTACAACCATTGAATGAACAGGTCGTTTTGGATCTTACCGAGGAAAATGCCGAGCAAAAGACCGCTACAGGTATCATCATTCCTGATTCTGTCAAAGAAAAGAAAAAAATGGCCAAAGTAGTGGCTTTAAGTGAGATCGATAATGCTGCTATTAAACCCGGTGATTATGTGCTTTATAAAGAATTTTCAGGTGTAGAGGTTGAAATGGATGATAATACATATCTGGTCATTCCTTATGCTGACATTTTGGCTAAGGTAGTGGAAACGGACAAGATTTAACCTGTATTATTCATGCGTCAAGTTTTGGGTAGATGCAAGGCGTCGAAAGCCC
>CAYYLT010000130.1:0-9585 GCA_964472385.1 uncultured Bacteroidales bacterium | reverse complement strand
CCCGCCATACACATGCATACCATTGATATCATCCTGACCGATTTGCACTATTGGGAAGGTCCTCGCGGTGTGAAGGATATGACCGCAGTATGCCGGACATTCAACCTCGGCGTGGCAATGCATTCCGGAGCAGAATTCGGGATTGAACTGGCTGCCATGCTCCATACCGCATCCACCATTCCGGCTATGAATATGCCGGGAGATGCTCATTACCATTACCTTACAGATGATATCATTGAGGGTGGACTGATGAAGTATGAGGATGGTGCCATTAAGGTACCGGAAGGCTATGGCCTGGGTGTTTCCCTGGATGAAGATAAGATGGAGCGTTATGCAAAATACTATGAAGAAAAAGGGGATTATTACGCCAGGTTTCATAAAGATCCCCGGCGGCCCAACTGGTATCCAAACGTAGGCGGTATATAGAAATTTTCATTAACCTAATTTGTCGTACAAATCTTTAATTATCTCTTTATTATATGAAACGACCATGAACTTTATTAATCATAAATTACGCACAGGCAAATGATTAAAAAAGTTCATCGGGAGTTCCTGAATGTGCCAAAATTTTTGGCAATTTTTTAATGACAAAAATTTTAAACAGATGAAATCTACAATCAAATACAAATGGGTGTTGGTCATCTTACTATGGTTTGCATTTTTTAATCATCAAGGAGACAGACAAGTCTATAATACGGTACTGCCACTAATTAAAGATGATTTGGGTTTTTCGAATGTACAACTCGGACTTGTGACAACTATATTTACAATGTTTTATGGGATTTTAGTCCCTTTTGCAGGATACGCAGGAGATGTATTACGGAGAAAATGGGTGGTGTTTTTTAGTCTTTTGATTTTTAGTCTCGGAACAACATTTACTGGTGTGTCTTCATCACTTATTATGCTTATTCTATTCAGAAGCATTGTTTCAGGTGGTGGAGAAGCCTTTTATTATCCTGCCTCCAATTCATTGTTAGGCCAGTTTCACCATAAATCCAGAGCCATGGCTATGTCTATCCATCAAACCGCTCTTTATGTTGGTATTATCTCAAGTGGTTTTATTGCAGGTTATATTGGTGAAAACTTGGGATGGAGATATTCATTTTATTTTTTTGGATCATTTGGGCTTCTTTGGGCGATTATTGTTGCTTTTGGATTAAAAGATACCCCAAAGAATGTTTTTTCTGATTCGAAGGATGCTCCGCCCAATAACGAAGATTCTGAATCCCATAAAACAATTGAGCGAATTCCCATTAAAGAGGTTGTATCTCATATTTTTAAAAAACGCACCGTATGGATGTTATGCCTGGCCTTTTCCTCCATGGTATTCGTACAACAGGGCTACCTGACATGGATGCCTACTTTTTTGTATGAAGATTTTTCTTTAAACCTCTCCAAGGCGGGATTTAATTCCATGTTCTATCACTTTATACTCGCTTTTGTCGGGGTGCTGGTGGGTGGCAAATTGTCTGACAAATGGGCTTTAAAACACCGGAAAACGCGAATCATAACCGAATATATAGGATTATTGCTTGGCGTGCCTTTTATCTTCCTCATGGGTATGACCAATAATTTGATAACCTGCTATGTTGCCCTGGGACTTTTTGGCTTTTTCAGGGGGATTTATGACTCTAATCTGTTTGCTGCGCTTTTTGATGTGGTGGATCCCAAGTACCGTTCGTCTGCTACCGGCGTCATGCTTGCCTTTGGATTTGTCATTGGCGCCCTGGCGCCGGTATTCCTGGGCTGGGTAAAAACCTTATTTGGATTGGCCAACGGTATATCCTTCCTGGCCGTTTTCCACCTTATAGGAGGCATATTATTAATAATTGCATCCAAATATTACTTTAACAGAAATTTTGTTGTTGAAAAAGTACAGGAATAATCCTCTACCTATTTATAAATTATCAAACGTTTAATGATATGATGTTCAAGCAAAGCATGAAAACAAAATGCGATTATTGGATCGCTTTCCCTGCACTGGTTTGTATTTTGTTCTCTTTCCTGCCGGCGCAGGGGCAAAATGATTTGTCCGTGGATGATTACATAGACATACAAATCTATCCATCCACGGTAAAAGATGTTGGTGGATATACCGAAGTACAGGAAGTATTTGGTATGATGACGGGATTCAGGAATTACCGGGTTAAGGCTTACCTTAAGAAAGCCAATATTCAGGGAATTAGGAACATTATCAACTGGATTCCCATATCGGAAGAGGGATATGATTTTCCCTCCTGGGCTGAAGATCGTCCCTGGGCAAAGAAAGCCAATTATATAGTAGGTAAACTGGGATATAAGTACCCTTCCTGGGCCAAAGGACTGGGTCCGCAATTTGAATCCAAAGAAATATCGCTGGAGTGGTTTGACCGGTTCATTCAGAAGGATCCGTATCAGCTTTGGGATGATCTGCTACCGGTATATGAGAACCTGTACGGCTTTTTTAACGATACCTATGGTCCTGTTTCTGTTACATTAGGCCCTCACCCGAGTTTGTTCGACGGGCGTTTGGAAAGGGATATGGATGCAGCCCGCCGGCATTTTGATGCCTATATCAAAACCCTTAAAAGCTTTACTCCTCCCGGTGGAGGATCAAAGCTTAAATATTTTCAACTGCAGAATGAACCCAACCAAATCCGTTTCTGGGCAGCGATGTTCAATGGCAACCAGAAAAAAGCCGTGGCATCCTATACCCGTGTTTTTAATGGATTGTATGATTACCTGAAAACCAAATATCCGGATGTGATTTTCCTTGGAACCTGTGTGGGCCACAACGGAGCCTACCGGATCAATCCATATGATCCCGGTTATACCTGGGAAGAGGGGTTTAATCAGGATACGTCTATAATTGACTGGAACACCTGGGTAAAGTATTTCATCGATCATGTGGATAATCCACAAGCTTTGGCTTATTACAACTGCAATTCATACTGTATCCCTTCTATCCGGCAACTGGCGAATGCCAGCATGACCCAGAATTATGCCGAACTTAACCGGGGTGTAAGACCCCGTTATGTGATAACAGAAACCTCGGCCCCAATCAAAGGTTCCAGGGCCAAAGTTTATCAGAATCAGTTCATCTTTCATGCCAATGATATATTCATGATGCTGCATCATCCCGATAAATTTGCAACCCGTCACGCCTATATGGCATCTTTGAATTCTCCTGGCAATCATTCCTTTTTTACCGATCAAAAAGACCGCGGATTTACTGCTGAAGCGCCCTATTGGGTGCTTCGGACCTATAAAAACCTGAGAGGAAAGAACATCCATTATGAGTCCAGCAACGATCAAATACGGGTTTTTGCCACTTCTCCCGGAAAACAAAAACTGGTTATCGGATTGCTCAATCCTACGGATGAAGTACAACCTGTCCGGCTTGACCCGGGAGTATCCCCGGATATGTTGGCTGTGATTACACGAAGAAAAGCTGTATATGACTTTGAACTGGGCAATGCCACATATTCCGAGCAGGTTTTGAAAGCAGATCGCCTGGAAGCTTTGCAAATGGAACCGCAAAGCGCTTATGCCATTGAGATTGATTTGTACCAGCCGGTAAATTTGTCCCATACCCTGAAAACAAAAGAATATTACGGCAATAAGGTTAAGGTACCTATGGAAGAAAGCTCGAAAGTAGACATCCACGTGCCTTATCTTCCTGATAAGGAGGATAAGGTATGGCTGCGCATAGGAATTGACAGAAGAAAGGAGGCCGGTTCGTATGGATTTACATTCAACGGAGAAGACTATAAGGTGGACTGGGAAGATACACCGGAAACCACCATTGAGTCCTGGAACTACATGGTGGGATACATTGAGATCCCGATTGAAAGTCAATTGATAAGCAAGCACAACGAATTGGTTCTGGATGCTATACCTGATAATGTCCTTTTATACAGTTCGCTGTTTATTGAAGGATTGGATGTTCATTAGCGTCTGTCTATACTGTCAAGTGTTTGTTCTATAAAGTTCAAATTCGAGGCGTGTGAAAAATCTAAACCGCAGAATACTTGTGTATTTGAGGATTTAACCTCCCTTATATACAATAAAATGAATCGTTCAAAATAAATTATTTATATCGGCATTGTATAGGAGTAATGGGAAAAAAGCCTGCTTTTTAAGGGAACTGTATTATTCATAAAAAGTGGGAAAACATTAAATTTATGGTAGAACTTTTTACATAAAAATTAAATTTACTCATAATTATGGAAAAGAAAAACCGTTCGATGATGCATTTGGATGAGCTGAAAAAGAAGTTCGATCAGATTGAAGCGGTTGCATTGCCCCTATCAGAGGAAGAGTTATGCGATCGTTATCAAAAGCTATATATCGGTTCTGTCAATGATGTCATGCGTGAGCTGACCCTTATGGATCAGGCATTGCCCCATAACATCCTGCCTTTAATGAATATACCAAATTCCTTTTTATGAAACGCCGTGATTTTTTAAAAGACATAACCCTCGGCACAGCCTTTATCAGCTTAACGGGTTTCTATTCGGTGAATTCTTTTCAGGGTAAGTCACCCCAAAAAGGTGATAATTTATATGTACGCCGGCCGGAATGCAAGTTGCCCGTTATCAATGATGCGGATGTGGTGGTAATAGGCGGCAGCACTGCCGGTATTGCCGCTGCAGCAACTGCAGCAAAGGATGGTGCAAAGGTCTTTTTGGTATGTGGAGATCCATATTTGGGCGGGGATATATGTGGTACTTACCGGCTCTGGGATATTGAACCCAAAGGTATGACTGCTCTGGAATCGCAATTGTATCATCAAGGTCTGCATAATCCCAATGAGATTAAGAAAGGACTGGAAGATCTGTTGCTGCAACAGGATGTTCCTTTTGTTTTGTGCAGTTATGTCAGCCATATTCTAAAGGATGTGGCAGGTAAACCTGCGGGGGTTGTTATTGCCAACCGTTCGGGAGAACAGGTCATCACGACGAATATAGTGATTGATGCTACAGAGCGAGCTGCAGGGGCAAGATTAATGGGCGCCCCATTCACCAGTTATCCGTCAGGGAAACATCCTTTTGAATTTACCGTGCTGGGCAATCGTCCCCAAAAGGCATATGCTCCTGAGAAATTGAATCCGCCGGTTCAACATGAGGGTAAATCGTATCATGCCCTTCGTTACCGGCTTAATTTATCCATGAAGGATGCAAGTTTTACCGCTTTTGCCGAAGCAGAGCAGCAAGCAAGGGATATGACATGGGATGCTGACCAGGTGGATGCCAGCGACAGGCTTTTTCAAATACCCCCGGATCGTATTCAAGGGAAAAAGCATTATGACGGGACGGGCAATGATTTTTCCGCTATCAGTGTGGATTGCTTTCGCCCTGAAGGGCACCAGGCTTTATATGTGTTGGGGGGTTGCGCTGACCTTAGCCCGGAGGCCGCCCGGAAGCTCCTGGAGCCTTCCAATATGTTGCTTATGGGAGAACGTATCGGGATGCAGGCTGCCAGGGAGAGCAAAAGATTGCCGGGAAGTCGCATAGATAAAAGGCAAAAGAAATACCCCACTTCCAATGCCATCATTACCCAGCATCACGATGATATGCGTCCCCATTATCGCATCGATCACCTTACAATCCATGATGAATATCTCCCGGTATGGGGAAGATACGATGTGGTAGTGATGGGAGGGGGAGCTTCCGGTGCCCCGGCTGCTATTGGAGCTGCCAGGGAAGGAATGAAAACCCTTAACATAGAATATTTGCATGGCCTTGGTGGTGAAGGAACTATGGGACTTATCGCTGCATACTGGCATGGTTACCGGAAGGGATTTACGGAAGAGGTGGATAGCCATGTCAAAGCCATGGGAGGAAAGGATCATCCCAGACAAATAGACAGCAATGATAAGTGGGTCAGAGACTGGAAAATGGAGTGGTTTCGCCGGGAGATAAGAAAAGCTGGTGGTGAGATATGGTTTGGAGCCCTGGGCTGTGGTGCTGTAATTGATAATAAAACGGTTAAAGGGGTGGTGGTGGCAACGCCACAAGGCAAAGGAGTAGTAATGGCTGATAAAATTATTGATTCAACCGGAAGTGCAGATATTGCCATAGCTGCCGGTTCAGGTTATGACTATACCGGTGCCGGTAGCGTTGCCATTCAGGGTGCGGGCCTGCCAAAATATAATCCTGGTGACAGCCATAATAACACGGACTGGACCTTTATAAATGATTCGGATGTATTTGATATTACCCGTACTTTTTTGAGTGGACGGGAAAAATATGCCCGGGCTTTTGATATCGGAAAACTGCTTCAAACAAGGGAACGGCGCAGAATAACCGGCGATTACAGGATTTCTGTACTCGATATATACAATGGCCGTACCTACCCGGATACCCTATCCATGCATAAAAGTTCCTTTGATACCCACGGATTTACCATTGATCCATTCTTTACTCTCAAACCACCTGAGGGATCCGATAAAGGTGTCCTGGCTGAAGTACCCCTCAGAGCGATGCTTCCTGCTGGATTGAAAAATATTTTGGTTACAGGATTGGGAACCAGTGCCCATCGCGATGCCATGCCGGTGATTCGCATGCAGCCCTGTCTTCAAAATCAGGGCTATGCTGTCGGCATGCTTGCTGCTATGGCTGTTCGGAAAAATAAGGAATTTCGGGAAGTAAACCTAAAACCCTTTCAGCAAAAGCTGGTGGATATAGGTAACCTGCCCGCAAGGGTTTTGGGGGCCCGGGATAGCTATCCCCCTTCCCGGCAAAAAGTTAAAAAAGCACTGGATAGTCTTGCGAAAGATTTCAAAGGCCTGGAGATAGTAGCCTGGAGCCTGGAAGATAACCTTCCCATGTTGCGTCAAGCCCTTAAGCGATCGGATGAAAAAGCAGATCAGGTCATGTATGCCTATCTGCTGGGGATCTATGGGTATGCTGACGGCTGGGATATTTTGAAAGATGCTGTTGATGCTTATGCCGGCTGGGATGAAGGTTGGCACTTTACGGGAATGCATCAGTTTGGTGCCAGTTGCAGCCGCCTCGACGGATTGATCATGGCCCTGGGGAAATGCAGGAAAACCGAAGCATTATCAAGTATTCACAGCCTTGCCAGTGATCTCAGTTATTTTAGTGCTTTTTCTCATTTCCGCGCCATTTCAGTAGCCTGTGAAACCATAGGCAGTTCAAGTTCTGCGCCTGTTTTGGCTGAACTTCTTAAAATGCCCGGAATTAGCGGCCATACCATTACCCGGTATGAACAGGCCAGATTTATATCAAAAACAGGCAATACCATTGAGACCGGAGTGAGGAACCGGTGTCTTAAAGAAATCTTCTTAGCACGTGCATTGTACCGGTGTGGAGATCACTGTGGACTGGGAAAGCAAATTCTTCAGGAATATGCCAATGACTTGAGAGGTCACTATGCCCGGCATGCCATGGGATTGCTGCAGAAAGGCCCGGGTTAGGGTTTGCTGAAAAATATAAGAAAGGAAGATGAAATACTGACTTAAGCGATTACAAACAGAAAATTATTAAACTCACTATTGTATGATGATGTTCAAGCAAAGCATGAAAACAAAATGCGATCATTGGATCGCTTTCCCTGCACTGGTTTGTATTTTGTTCTCTTTCCTGCCGGCGCAGGGGCAAAATGATTTGTCCGTGGATGATTACATAGACATACAAATCTATCCATCCACGGTAAAAGATGTTGGTGGATATACCGAAGTACAGGAAGTATTTGGTATGATGACGGGATTCAGGAATTACCGGGTTAAGGCTTACCTTAAGAAAGCCAATATTCAGGGAATTAGGAACATTATCAACTGGATTCCCATATCGGAAGAGGGATATGATTTTCCCTCCTGGGCTGAAGATCGTCCCTGGGCAAAGAAAGCCAATTATATAGTAGGTAAACTGGGATATAAGTACCCTTCCTGGGCCAAAGGACTGGGTCCGCAATTTGAATCCAAAGAAATATCGCTGGAGTGGTTTGACCGGTTCATTCAGAAGGATCCGTATCAGCTTTGGGATGATCTGCTACCGGTATATGAGAACCTGTACGGCTTTTTTAACGATACCTATGGTCCTGTTTCTGTTACATTAGGCCCTCACCCGAGTTTGTTCGACGGGCGTTTGGAAAGGGATATGGATGCAGCCCGCCGGCATTTTGATGCCTATATCAAAACCCTTAAAAGCTTTACTCCTCCCGGTGGAGGATCAAAGCTTAAATATTTTCAACTGCAGAATGAACCCAACCAAATCCGTTTCTGGGCAGCGATGTTCAATGGCAACCAGAAAAAAGCCGTGGCATCCTATACCCGTGTTTTTAATGGATTGTATGATTACCTGAAAACCAAATATCCGGATGTGATTTTCCTTGGAACCTGTGTGGGCCACAACGGAGCCTACCGGATCAATCCATATGATCCCGGTTATACCTGGGAAGAGGGGTTTAATCAGGATACGTCTATAATTGACTGGAACACCTGGGTAAAGTATTTCATCGATCATGTGGATAATCCACAAGCTTTGGCTTATTACAACTGCAATTCATACTGTATCCCTTCTATCCGGCAACTGGCGAATGCCAGCATGACCCAGAATTATGCCGAACTTAACCGGGGTGTAAGACCCCGTTATGTGATAACAGAAACCTCGGCCCCAATCAAAGGTTCCAGGGCCAAAGTTTATCAGAATCAGTTCATCTTTCATGCCAATGATATATTCATGATGCTGCATCATCCCGATAAATTTGCAACCCGTCACGCCTATATGGCATCTTTGAATTCTCCTGGCAATCATTCCTTTTTTACCGATCAAAAAGACCGCGGATTTACTGCTGAAGCGCCCTATTGGGTGCTTCGGACCTATAAAAACCTGAGAGGAAAGAACATCCATTATGAGTCCAGCAACGATCAAATACGGGTTTTTGCCACTTCTCCCGGAAAACAAAAACTGGTTATCGGATTGCTCAATCCTACGGATGAAGTACAACCTGTCCGGCTTGACCCGGGAGTATCCCCGGATATGTTGGCTGTGATTACACGAAGAAAAGCTGTATATGACTTTGAACTGGGCAATGCCACATATTCCGAGCAGGTTTTGAAAGCAGATCGCCTGGAAGCTTTGCAAATGGAACCGCAAAGCGCTTATGCCATTGAGATTGATTTGTACCAGCCGGTAAATTTGTCCCATACCCTGAAAACAAAAGAATATTACGGCAATAAGGTTAAGGTACCTATGGAAGAAAGCTCGAAAGTAGACATCCACGTGCCTTATCTTCCTGATAAGGAGGATAAGGTATGGCTGCGCATAGGAATTGACAGAAGAAAGGAGGCCGGTTCGTATGGATTTACATTCAACGGAGAAGACTATAAGGTGGACTGGGAAGATACACCGGAAACCACCATTGAGTCCTGGAACTACATGGTGGGATACATTGAGATCCCGATTGAAAGTCAATTGATAAGCAAGCACAACGAATTGGTTCTGGATGCTATACCTGATAATGTCCTTTTATACAGTTCGCTGTTTATTGAAGGATTGGATGTTCATTAGCGTCTGTCTATACTGTCAAGTGTTTGTTCTATAAAGTTCAAATTCGAGGCGTGTGAAAAATCTAAACCGC
>CAYYLT010000129.1:0-9590 GCA_964472385.1 uncultured Bacteroidales bacterium | reverse complement strand
ATATTGAATTTCCGTTAAAATTATAATAAATCACTGAAATGAACAGATTATAATCCACCTTTTAATTAACATTTAACTGTTAATTTCCCGTAATATTTTATTTTTTCGCTACATTTGTTATGTATAAACAAATAGTTTGCCATAAAAAGGGGATTGTATGAATGAGGTCATTAAATTTGAATCGGCAAGAATTTATCAGAATGATAATCTGATTCTCAAGGATATACATCTGAGCATTTATGAGAATGAATTCATTTATTTTGTAGGTCGCGTGGGAAGCGGTAAGACTACGTTAATCAAAGTGATCAATGCTGAACTTCCCCTGCATGAAGGTACCGGATATGTTTTGGATTTCAATTTGAAAAACTTGAAAAAGAAACACATTCCCGCTTTAAGGAGAAATTTGGGGATTGTTTTTCAGGATTTTAAGCTGCTTTCAGACCGGTCGGTATATGATAATCTTCAATTTGTATTGCGTTCAACAGGCTGGAAAAACAAACAGGATATCCGGATTCGCATTGAGGAGGTATTGGAGATGGTTCAATTGACTTATAAAGGCTATAAGTTTCCCCATCAATTATCGGGGGGTGAACAACAGCGGGTAGTCATAGCGCGGGCTTTGCTTAATGATCCGCCTATTATTCTGGCGGATGAACCTACGGGTAATCTGGATCCGGAGACTTCTGAAGATTTATTGATGTTGCTATTGGAGATCCATGCCAATGGGAAAACCATCATTATGGCCACCCATGCTTATGAGCTGGTTAAAAAGTTCGAAGCACGAACGTTAAAATTTGAGCATGGTAAGATTGAAGACACCGGCAAAGCCGAGGAGATTGATTTCAGTTCGCTTAATACCTGATAGATAGTATTTAATTATATGAACCCTGATTATCGCTAAATAACAAGACAGGTTAAGTGGCGTGATTCACCTATGGCAACCTGATATTACACCTTCAAGGCACGCACAGGAATGCACGAAGTACCCAAAGGACTTTTGGCCTCCCCTATACCTAAAAAAAGTAAGTTCTTTAAAATTAATTATTTATATTTATATTGATATTGTGTATACGATTAATGAGAAAAAGCCTGGATTTTAAGGAGACGGTGTTATTCAGCAGGCTAAAAGATTATCAAATATAATCCAAGCCAGCCGGGGTAACACCATTGGGATATCGTTGCAGTATCATTAACCGGGCACAACCGTATCCCATCAAAAGCAATACTGGTTTTCTTCGATCAGCTTACCGGCGATTCTTCTGCGGGCTGCTTTTGTGTTGAACCGTGGTAATGCGGTATAATAATCAATGGCTTGGGCGTATTTGTTAATATCCTCTTCCGCGTCAAGGGCGTAGATGGTATCGAGCGCATATTTACGGATTTTATCGGCAGTGTCCAGCACGAATACATCGAGGATATCACGATAATATTCCTGATCGACCGGTGTTTCTATGGATTCCAGTTTATTAACACGCAGCATGGTGGATTCTGCCACGTAAGTAAGGGTAACGATATCGGCCAGATTATTGAGAATTTCCTGTTCATGGGCCATCTTACGTCCGAACTTATTTGAAGCAGCCTGGATGATGATCAGGGCTGTCTTTTTGAAGTTGTTGATATAATGTGTTTTATCTTCATAATAGCCTTGGGTTTTATATGCTTTCAGGTTGCTGATTTCTTTTAGGATTTCCTCGGCCTGTTCAAAGATGCTGATTTGCTTTTTATGGCCTCGTTTCACAACCGTGTCGGATATCCACAGTCTGTTGATTTCGTTGGTTCCTTCGAAGATCCGGTTGATCCGGGAATCTCTGTAAGCTCTGTCGGCGGGCATTTCCGATGAGAAACCCATGCCTCCCATGATCTGTACCATTTCATCCACGATATAATCCAGCGTTTCGGAGCCATACACCTTTAGTATAGCTGCTTCTGCCTCATACTGGACGAAAGCTTCGGTACTTGCTTTGCCATATTCCATTCCTTCTTCCATATAGAGGTCAATGGCTTCATCAACATTCTTGCTGGCTCTGTAAACTGCCGATTCATTGGTAAAGCTATTGATCACCAGCTCAGCCAGTTTGTGTTGGATAGAGCCGAAATTGGATATAAGGTTACCGAATTGTTTTCTTTCGTTGCTGTAGTTTACCGACTGGCTTATGGCGCGTTTGGCAGCACCTATAACGTTGCCGCCCAGCTTTATACGTCCCATGTGAAGTATATAGAGTGCAATGCGAAATCCTTCGCCTCTTCTGCCGAGGAGGTTTTCCACGGGCACTTTTACGTCGTTGTAAAATATTTGTACGGTGGAAGAACCTTTGATGCCCATTTTTTCTTCTTCCGGATTGATCTCTATCCCGGGGGAATTGCCTTCTACGATAAATGCGCTGAGGATGCGGTCACCTTCTATCTTGGCAAATACCACATGAATATCGGCGAACCCGCCGTTGGTGATCCACATTTTCTGTCCGTTAAGGATATAGTGTTTGCTATCCTCAGAGAGCACAGCTTTGGTTTTTCCGGCGTTGGCGTCGGATCCGGCACCGGGTTCTGTCAGGCAGAAAGAAGCCATGTATTCGCCGGAAGCCAGTTTGGGCAGATATTTTTGTTTTTGTTCTTCGCTGCCGTAATATACGATTGGTAGGGTACCGATGCCGGTATGTGCTGAATAGGCCACAGAAAAGGAAGATCCGGCACCGAGCACTTCTGCTGCGTACATGGAGGTAAGAAACGACTGGCCAAATCCTTCATATTCTTCCGGGACAGAAATGCCCAAAAGGCCTAGTTCTCCTGATTTTTCCAGGATGCTTCTCATCAAACCTTCTTCTTTGTGGTCTATCCGATCGAGGTTACAAAAAACCTCTGTTTCAAGAAAATCCTGGCAGGTCTGGGCGATCATGGTTTGCTCTTCGTCAAACTCTTCGGGGATGAAAATTTCACTGGCTTCGGTATTTTTGGTCAGAAATTCACATCCTTTTATGTTTAGCTGTTTTTCCATGTTTTATTTTTTTGATTTATATTTCAAGGGATTGTTCAATTAATTCGGCAATATCCAGGTTTTTGATTTCATGTTCTTTATTTTTGTATTTCAGGCCATCAGTTATCATCACCATGCAATAGGGGCAGGCTGTTGCGATAATATCGGCGCCTGTACTGAGTGCTTCTTCGGTTCGTTCGATAAAAACTTCTTTATCTCCTTCTTCCGCTTCTTTAAACATCTGTCCTCCTCCTGCACCGCAGCATAGGGCAAAACTTTTGTTGCGGGGCATCTCCGTTTTGGTAGAAGGAATGGCATCGAGCACATCGCGTGGAGCTTTATATTCCCCATTACCCCTGCCCAGGTAGCAAGGATCGTGGTAGGTAATGGTTTTATCCTGGAATACGTTGCTATTCAGGTGAAGTTTGCCTTCGCGGATCATTTGCTGAAAGAACCGGGTATGGGGTATGACTTTGTAATGACCGCCAAAATCGGGATATTCATTTTTAAAGGTATTGTATGCATGAGGATCGCAGGTTAAAATGGTGGTTACCCCGTAGCTGTTGAGCAGCTCAATATTGGTCATGGCCTGCATCTGGAAGAGCATTTCATTGCCTGCTCTGCGAGCCACATCTCCGCTTGAGGATTCCTCTATACCGAGTACTGCATAATTGATCTGAAGATGCGTAAGCACTTTGATAAAAGCCCGGGTTACCTTTTTATACCGGTCGTCATAGGCTCCTGCACTGCCAATCCATACCAGATAATCGGGTTTTTGACCTTTGGCATGGAGATCTGCCATAACCGGAACTTCTATTTTACGTTTTGTCATTTATGATGGCTTTTATAATCGGGTACCGATCATTTTTCATTCAGATATAATTCTTCAGCCCAGTTCATTCGGTCCTCCTGGGCGTATTGCCAGGGTGCACCGTTATTTTCGATATTGCTGAAAATGGCATTCAGATCGCCGGGACCGGCGGCTTCTTCCATAACCAGGTATCTTCTCATGTCCACAATAAGAGTGGGATGGTTGATATTTATCGGACATTCCTGGGCACAGGCATTGCAAGTAGTGCATGCCCAAAGCTCTTCTTCTGTAATATGGTCTCTCAGGAGGGCTTTGTCATCGGAATAGGATTTTCCCTGTTTGACCATTCCCGGGCCCTTTTCTTTCATTCTTTCCCGCACATCCATGATGATTTTCCGTGGAGAGAGCTTCTTGCCTGTAATATTGGCCGGGCAAACATCTGTACATCTGCCGCATTGGGTACATGCCAGGGAATCGAAATAATTCTTCCAGGAGACGTCTTCGACATCCATCACACCAAACCGGCCTGTCTCTTCCTCTTCTCCGGATTCTTCCGGTGATGCATTGGGATTCATCATCATCTGCACTTCTTTCTTGACCTTCTCCATGGTATCCAGTTTTCCGAGGGGATCCAGCCTGCTCAGGAAAACGTTCGGGACAGAAAGAAAGACATGGAAATGCTTGGAGTAGGGGAGGTAGTTGGCAAAAAAGAAGATGATCAGTATATGGGCCCACCAGTGGGCTTCATGATAGATGTATAGTTGTTGGCTGCTCATCGATGCAAACCAGGATCCTAAAAAACGGCTTACCGGAAAAGCCCCGTGAAGTTCATGTCCAGTGCTTAGTGCATGCTGGTAATAGAAAGCGTTCATGCCCAACAGGGTTACCATCAGTAGGAGGATCAATGTAAGCGCTATGTTGGCATCCACATGTTTTTTATGATCCATTTCGATACCCCCGAACCTTCTCACATGGAGGAAGATCCTTCTGATCAGGAATATGATGATGGCCAGGGCAATGATCAGGGCGAAGATGTCACCGGCACCGATGATCACATCGTAGACCACACCCAAACCCCTGAAGATCCTTTCCGCACCAAGGATTCCGTCCACTACCATCTCAAGGCTTGCGATGAGGATAACGCAAAATCCCCAGAACACAAGAGCATGGAGTAATCCGGTTACAGGGCGCCGGAAAATTTTGGTTTGACCAAAGGCCACCTCCATCATCAGGTTAAAACGTTGTCCCAGGTTTCTTATGGGGAAATTTTGTTTGGTAAGTCTGAAATAGCCGATTATACGTACAGCAGTGTAAGTAAACACGCCAAGGGTGATCAAAAGGGTAAGGATAAATATGAGCTGTTTTAGCATATTTTAATGATTTAATGTCGACCGGGTAAGATACTAATGCAGATCAATCGCAATGATTTACTAAATAAATGAATAACCATTTATGATTTGGCTTTCCGGATAGCTTCTGTCAGCTCAGGCAATACTTTCATGGCATCTCCGACGACTCCGTAATCGGCCACTTCGAATATTGGCGCATCCTTATCCGTATTGATTGCAACGATATATTTGGCGCGGCTCACACCGGCTATATGTTGTATGGCCCCGGATATGCCGGCTGCTATATAGAGATCGGGTGCGATGATTTTGCCTGTTTGGCCCGTATGTTCATCGTGGGGTCTCCAGCCTTCATCGGATACAGGCCGGGAGCATGCCAGGGCGGCGCTCAGCTCATCGGCAAGTTCTTTGAGTTTATCCCAGTTTTCGGGAGACTTCATGCCACGGCCCCCGGAAACAACCAACTCGGCATCGGTAAGCAGCAACTGGTCACGGTGCTTTTCAACATCGTTCACCTTGGTTTTGATCTGATCATCGTTGATCTCTGGTGTGAACCTTTCAATAACCGGTTCCTGGGTATTCTCATAGATGCCGTAAGCATTCTGGGCAAGGGTCAGTATTTTTTTTTCAGTTTTCAGGGCTACATTGGCAAATGCTTTTCCTGAGAACACTTTTTTATTGATAATGAAGGGATCTGTGGCGGAAGGCAGCTGGTTGACCTCTGAAGCAAGGGCAGCCTGCAATCTTACTGATAGTCTGGGCGCCAGAGCTTTTCCCATGTTGTTGTGCGCCATGACAATTATACCGGCTTCCTCTTTATTGGCTAATTGCTCGATGACAGAAGTGTAGGCCTGATTATCCAGTTGTTTGAGGTTTTCATGGCTGGCGCAGATAACCTTATCTGCTCCATAATCGGCAAGCTGTTTGAGTTCGTCCTCCTCCACATTACCAATAGTGAGCGCTATGGTTTCTGTGTCAGCCATCTCAGCCATCTTGCTGGCATAGGACACCAGTTCAAAAGATAGTTTCTTGAATTTTCCGTCCCAGTTTTCTGTAAAAACTAATACTGCCATATTTATTGGTTTAGATTATAATGCTTGAATGTGTCAATGTATGCATGCTTGAATTGTAAAATATTGTTATGCATTTCATCTTTTGATTTAACCGCAGGACAAGTAATAAGCGGGATTAATGGTCTATGAAAAGAATCTGATTGTTATCATGCACTGTCAAAGATTAGTCAGATAACTTTGGCTTCATTCTGCAGTTGATCGACCAGCATATCGATATCTTCAGGTTCGAACATCTTGCATGGCGGTTTATCTTTTGGCATTTCATAATTTTGCACTTCGATGAAGGATTCAGCCTCCACAGGATCAACTACTTTAAGTGTTTTTTTACGGGCCATCATAATACCTCTCATAGCGGCGATGCGCGGTTCGATGGCAATACCTTTTTGAACGATTGCAACAACAGGTAGTTCCGTGGTCACCTCTTCCCTGCCACCATCAATATCCCGGGTTATCTTCATCTGGTCGCCTTCGATCTCGACATAGGAGACTGCTGACACAGAAGGCATGTTAAGAATATCCGCCAACATACCCCCTACAGCAGAGCCGTTATAATCGCTGGATTCGATACCGGTAAAGATGACATCAAAATCATTCTGCCTGACGATCTCTGCCAGTTGGGTAGCAACAAACAGGGCATCTTTTGGGTCGGTATTTACCCGTATAGCATCATCGGCTCCTATAGCCAAAGCTTTTCGTATGGTTTGTTCGGATGCTTTTTCTCCTACATGGACTACGGTGACCGAATCAACGGAATTGTTGGTGTCTTCTTTTAATTGAAGTGCCCGGGTTAGCGCCAGTTCATCCCAGGGATTGATAACCCATTGTATGCCGGTGGTATCAAATTTTTTTCCCTCCTCTGCGAATTTTATTTTGGTGGTCGTATCCGGTACATTGCTGATACAAACTAGGATTTTCATCTGTTTGAAATTTTTGTCGTTAAAAAAAGGCCAAAAATTTTGGCACATTCAGGAACGCCCGATGAACTTCTTTAATTATTTGCCTGTGAGTAATTTATGATTAATAAAATTCATGTTCGTTTCATATATGATTGTATTTAAACCGTGAACAAATGCTTATTCATTCCAACTTCTAATAAATCTGTTAATAAATGGGCGAAAACAAATTTAAAGGTAGCAAATATATAAATAAGATGATAAAATTAAAATTTTTCAGGTATTTTGCTTGTTCTTTCAGGTGCTGTGCAGCCGGACGGGGTGTATTAACAGTCGATAGGTTTGGTGGAACTTGCCGTTTTAATTCATCCCCTTGTGGGGCTGTAAGGGGTGTTTGCATTATTTATCGCGGGATGCACCAAGCGGTTTTTCAAATTAAGCCACATGGTGGCTAAGCAATGCCAGAGTGACTTTTGCGGTCATTCACCTCTCATTTGAAATGGTTAACATCCCATCTATGCTTATGGTATTCCCGAGCATTTGATAAAAATTGATAATTTTGCCAGGAACGCCTGAAATGATTGCTTATGGATGCATTATTAATCATGATAGTCACAGCAGTAGGATATATATTAATGTACAGACTTTATGGCAAGTATATTGGCCGGCGCATCATGCGGTTGAATCCGGATGCCCGGGTTCCTTCCTCCGATATGGAAGATGGCATAGATTATGTACCTACGAAACGGCAAATTATATTTGGCCATCATTTTACTTCTATAGCAGGTACAGGGCCTATTGTCGGACCGGCTATTGCCATTATTTGGGGCTGGATACCTGCTTTGATCTGGGTATTTGTCGGGAGTATCTTTATGGGTGCAGTCCACGACTTCGGATCACTGATCATATCCATGCGTAACAAAGGTAAATCGCTTTCTGAATTTACAGTCAAATATATCACCCCCAACACACGTTTTTACTTTTTCATCATCATTTTTCTTGAGCTGTGGCTGGTGATCGCCATATTCGGTTTGGTGATCAGCGTAATCTTTCACATGTATCCCTCCTCGGTAATTCCTGTATGGTTTCAGGTAATAATAGCCCTAAACCTCGGTTTTTTAGTTAGCAAGAAGGGTAAAAGCATTTTCTTGTGGTCGCTCATTTCGGTTGTACTGATGTATGTGACGGTGGTGCTGGGCACCTATATACCCATTGAAATATCATCTATAGCAGGTATACCGGCAACAGGTATATGGACGATCTTATTGTTAATCTACGCTTATATTGCCTCTACTTTACCCGTTACCACCTTGCTTCAGCCAAGGGATTTTATCAATTCTTACCAGCTTTTAATTGCTATGGGACTGATGGTTCTCGGGGTCTTTTTTGCGGCTTTTACTGCCAATATGGAATTGGTAGCTCCGGGTGTTCAAATAAATCCCCAGGCAGCGCCACCGCTCTGGCCTTTTCTTTTTATTACCATTGCTTGCGGAGCCATATCGGGTTTTCATTCTTTGGTAGCTTCGGGCACTTCAGCCAAACAAGTTCGCAACGAACCCGATGCCCTGTTTGTCGGGTATGGATCTATGATCACTGAAGGATTTCTGGCGACATTGGTGATCATTGCCGTAGCTGCCGGTATCGGTTTGGGATATGAGCAGGACGGGCAAATGCTGTTTGGTACTCAGGCCTGGACCAACCATTATGCTTCCTGGACTGCTGCCGGAGGATTGAATGAAAAGGTTGGTTCCTTTGTGATTGGAGCGGCAAACATGATTGGTACCACAGGCCTACCCATTGGTGTGGCTATTGCCATCATGGGTGTCTTCGTTGCCTCTTTTGCTGCCACTACCATGGATTCAGCTACCCGTGTCCAACGGTATGTCGTCACTGAGCTGTTTGATTTCCTGAGGGTTAAACCCTTCAAGAACATGTACTTCACCACCTTTGTTGTTGTAGCCACGGCAGCTTTACTGGCATTTGTAACAGGAGCCGATGGTAAAGGCGCTTTAACCCTTTGGCCAATATTTGGTGCCATCAATCAAACCCTGGCCGGCCTGGCCCTCATTGTTATCACCATGTACCTGAAAAGACAAAGCAATACCCGATGGCTTATCTCCGGTATACCTGCCGTTTTTATGGTCTTCATGACCCTGTGGGCTTCTGTGATGAATGAGATCAACTTCATCAATGACCAGAACTGGCTGCTCGCCGTGGTAAATGGAATGATCATTGTTTTGGTCGTATTGGTTGTGGTTGAAGGAATCAAAACATTTCTTACTGTAACGCATTCACGACCTGCAGTTGAAGCAGCATCTTGATGCTTTTGCTATTCTGATTACTGATTATCTTGTTACGTTTTCTATCCTGTATTATGCATAAAAAATGGGAAAAAAGTTATAAACAAAAGAATATAAATGCTTTACTTAACCTGTATTATGCATAAAAAATGGATAAAAATTTATAAACACAAAAATATTCGTACTTTACGTATTA
>CAYYLT010000128.1:0-9627 GCA_964472385.1 uncultured Bacteroidales bacterium | reverse complement strand
GCAGGTGACTACGCCGTGTGCTTTCGACGCCTTGCATCTAACCAAAACTTAACGCATGAATAATACAGGCTGGTGTTTTGTTTACAAAAGATGGCTAAATTTTTAAAATACACAGAATATCAATTGGTTGATTGTAGTATTCAAAAGGTTTACTTTTATACATTTAAATGTTCAAGAATAGCCATCATGATAAATAAAAGTCAAAAATTAGGGGATAAGCAAACCAGAAAATATGACTATAGCGGAAAGTTTCAATTCCGGTGAAAGTAGAAATCTGTACCGGAGGAAGGCGGACAATTCTAATTTTAATTGTTCTTTTTATAAAATTTTTCGGTTATGGGTGACTTTTCCAAGATGTGAAATCGAATGACATATAATCCATCCGGCAAATCAGAGATGTCAATAATATTAGGGGCTTTTTTCTTATATAATTTTCTGAACAGCACTTTAACCCCGTAAATATTAAAAATTTCCAATGACTGAATATTTTCTTTGCATTCAATAAAAAGGCGAGAACCTGCGGGATTTGGATATAAAAGCAAGCCGTTGGATTCATGTTCCTTGATGATATTTGTAGTCTGTGATTCAGTGAATTTCATCTCTCCCAGATTAAATCCTCCTCCTGTTGCTTCTATACGCAATATGGTATCCTGAGGAAAAATCAAAAAGGAACCCATCGGATGATCGATAAAGTTGTCCCACCCATCTGTATCAGGTATGGCAACATTGTCTAATTTGGTTTGACCGTTAAGCAATATTCTGACTGGACCACCCCCACCTAATGAAGCTACCCGAAAAACAGCATCCATGACTACAGTATCCTCAGCATGAATTGTATATTCAAGCCATTCTCCTGTTTCAAACCAGCCTACGTTTCCATTCGGCTCTTTAAACTCCGTATCTACCCCATTTTCCTGCCTGGGTCCGTTACCCTGGTTCATAGATTCCATATCATGGTAGGCTATCCCTTCTCCTCCATAATCATATTCTATAGCCTGAATAATTCCTGGTACAGCGTGCGGATGAATTGGATCGGGATAGGCATATTGCCCTGCTGGATCAAGCACTTGGCGTGAGATTTCTTTAGTAATACAGTTATTATTGATATTGACTGCTACCCCGCCATTTTTCCCATTCCATTGAACTTGTATCGAGGTTGAATTTTGACCATTTATAATGGTTACCCCATCAGGAACTTTCCACTGATAGGATGTGGAATGCATGCTATCCAAAAAAAAATGCAAAGGAGTATTATGGGTATTCCAAAAAAGATCCCCCATTATTTTACTTTCTTTTTCTAATACCGGCAAGGTATCTGTCAATGTTGTGCCATTTATCTCAGCCGAATGGATGACTTTACCCTCCTGGCAACCCCAGTTAACCCATATAATTCTCTGGTTATCTTCTGTAACGACTTCCGCATCTGCAAGAAGGCTCCATTGAAAATTCTTGCCATTAAACAATTTAGATGAAAATTTTACTTTTGCAGCATTAGGTACGAGTTCATCAGGGCCTTCTATCAAATTGCTCAACTGATCCTTGGTTTGATATACACGTACATAATCCACTTCAAGTTTCTGGGGAAATATGCTATTATCCACTCCTTCCGTACCACCCCATGTTCCACCTATCGCAATATTCAGGATCAGGTGGAAAGGATGATCAAAAGGCCAGGCGCTCCATCCATCTCCATTATTCTCATATGTAAAATACTTTTGATCATCAACATACCAGTCAATCTTATCTTCTGTCCATTCAATGGCATAAACGTGAAAGGCACTGGTGGCATCACCAATAAATACCTGGTCCCCTTTTTGTGTGCCATTCATGTGATTGAAGTCGTGGCTATGAATGGTTCCATGAATAACCCCTTCATCGTATCCTACATGCTCCATGATATCAATTTCTCCCACATCGGGCCATCCACCGTTACCATATATCCATTTAGTAGGCAACATCCAGATTGCAGACCATGTGCCTGTTCCCTTTGGTAGTTTTGCTCGCACTTCCATCCGGCCATAAGCCCAGTCTCCTTTTTCCCTGGATACCAATCTTGCGGAAGTATAGTTTTTACCTCTATACAATTCTTTTTTTGCTTCAATGATGAGTTTGCCATTTTCAACCCTTGCATTTTGAAGTCGCTGATCTGTATAGTACTGAAGTTCTTCATTGCCCCAACCATGGCCACCTATATCATAAGACCACTTTGTGCTGTCAGGCAACCCACTATAGTCAAACTCATCTTCCCATATTAAAATATCGAATTGCGAAAACGAAAAAAATGGAAATAAGATTAGACAAAAGGAGAATATCTGTTTCTTCATAACATTAAAGTTTAAAATAGGCCGCCAACCAGAGGAAGACGGCCTTAAAAACCAAAACTACATATCAGTTAACCCTTACTACCCTTTACTACTGCTTAAGAAGTTTTAGTGAATTCGAATTGCCTTTTCCATCGAGGAAAGTAACTGTGTAAAATCCTGTATTTAGCTCACTTAGATCTACATACATGTTTTGACGTGTGACCTTGATTTCTCTCACAGTGGCACCTAAAATGTTCCTTACAACAACACTTTTTACATCTTTCATGTTTCCAAGGAATAATGTTTCCTGTACAGGATTTGGGTACATCTTCACCTGCATCAGATTTTCCGGGATCTGAACAATTGCTGTTGAAGTATCTTCAAATTCATTGGTTTTATCAGAAAGCGTAATGGTACCAAAATACTGGGTATCATAATACGCAATATCCTGATCGGTTGTCCATGACTCCCTGTATGTGCGTGGTCCACCTTCAGCTGTTACATCAGAAGCAACACAGTCATAATTGAAATCGCTTCCTGCAATTGGCACGAAAGAGCCTGATAATGAACCCCAAGGGATAGCCAATTCAATAATATATCCCGCATTGTTCTCCATTTCAACTTGAGCTCTTTCCAGGTCTTCTGCCCAGGTATCAGTCACATCTTCTGAACCTGACCAAATCTCAGAACCTCTGATGGTACGAATTTGCCAGTCATCATTATCATAAGGAGTAGAAGCAGACTGGTTCATATCAAAGAAGGTTTCTACATTGTCATTTTTCCATAGATCTGTTGTATTTCCTCCATGTGGTGTTTCATCCTCAATAGTGTATAACAGATAAACATTGTCAATATCCCACATTACTTTCCAGGTAGAATAAAGGCCAGTTGGAGCTCCCCACCAGGAACGTTTCTGCATGGTATGTGTTTTAGCGTTACTCCATACTTCATCAATAGTTCCGTCAATAGCAGGAGGAGTTTCGCCTACGCTAATAGCATCCGCCGTTCCGTCTTCCTCATCTTCAACGATGATAAGATAGGCAACTGTTTGCGTTCCTGAAGCATTACCAACAAGCACCGTTGTAGTATCCCTTACTTCCTCATCATTAGCCACATGGGAATAAACGATTTCATAAACACCTTGACTTTGGCCAGCAGTTACATTATATGATGCGAGGCTGGAAGTGGTACTATAAACATTATTATTTTTATCAAGCGTTGATTCCGTTCCATCAATAAAAAGTTTAATATCTTCAGCATTATTGAATTTATCCGTAATATTAAAGGTAACATCAGTATTTCCGTATGGACTGAAGCCAGGAGCAACTACATTGTCAAAGTAATATTCGTCGCCATCGTTGGAATATTCCCAACCAAAAAAGATCACCATCTGATTATAGGATCCTGTAGTTCCATCAGGAATAGGGAATTCCAGGGTTTTCCAGACACCAACTTCTGTATCATCGGTATCTGTGTAGTAAGCATCAACCTCAATGGTTTCGACGCCACCTGTCCTGTTAAAAAGCTGAAATTTAAACTGGATAGTGTCATTGATGCCGGGATCGGTAGTATAAAAGTCAATTTTGAATTTGTCATTCGTTCCAGTGAATTGAACATCACCTCCAAAATAAATATTAATACCACCCCAGAATTTGTCGCCTGTTTTCACAGCTTTACCAACATAGCCGCTACCATCAGGATTCTCAACTCCATTTTCATATGAGGTAAGATCAAAAGGTTCGACAAACGGATCTTGTACTGTTTCAAAATCAACAAGCGTTGTTTGTCCTACTGCACTGCTTAAAAGTGCAAACAAGAATAGAAAAGAAAGTAAATAATTTTTCATGGCATTAGATTTTAGTGAATAAATATTAAAGTTTAAATAAAGAATCGTTAGTAATTGTTTTGTGTTAATTTTCCATTTGAGTTATCGATCTCAGATTGAGGAATGGGGAAAACTTCATGTTTGTTTTCAACAAAACCCAGGTCACCCAAAACAGAGGGAGCATCACCCCAACGGACAAGATCGAAGAAACGATGGCCTTCCATGGCCAATTCCAGCCGACGTTCGTGTTTAATATCTTCCATAGTAACGGAAGATAATGGATCCAGAAAAGCTCTCTTGCGCACTTTATTAATCAGTGGCAATGGATCTTCTGCACCGGACTGAAGGTAAGCTTCTGCACACATAAGCAGTACATCGGCATAACGGATCATTCTCTCATTGGTTTCATAATTCCATTCCGGATCCACGTCGGAAGTAATGTTAGACCATGGTGCACGTTTTTTGCTAAACCATCCGGTATATCCTTCGTTCTTTTCCCAGTCGCCGGCACCAATTTCTGTTAAGAATGCTTCGCCGTAAGCTGTTCCATACATGCGCGCTGAGTCATTTTCGGCATTGTAGGCAGAAATCAGATCTTCCGTTACCATATCAAATCCCCATCCGGCATTAAGGGTATCAGTGGCAATACCTCTTGGACCAGACATCTGAACATCGATATTTCCACCATTAACGCGACCATTACCCCAGTCACCTGCCCTGTTAATATTGGCGTATTCTATTTCAAAGATTGACTCTACGCCGTGCTCATGGTTGTATTGCCAAATATCATCATAATTATCTTCTAATTCATAGAGGCCCGATTCAATAACCGCATCAAACTGTTCGGCAGCCAAAGTGTAATATTCATTCGCTGATTTTTCAAAGTCATATTCCGATTGATAATAGGGTGAGGCAATATAGAGGTAAACCTTGCCCAACAATGACTGCCCGGCTGCTTTTGTGGCACGGTAAAACTCATTACCAGTCAGGGATGATTTGACAGGCAGATCGGCAATGGCTTCCTCGAGATCTTTTATTATCTGAGCATAAACCTCCTCTGCCGGATTCCTGGGTTGATTGTACTCATCACTTCCTAAGATACCAATGATCAAAGGTACATCCCCAAAAAACCTGGTCAGCTCAAAGTAAAAATAGGCTCTTAAGAATTTTGCTTCAGCGACATATTCAGCAGATTTTTGAGATACCTCAGGATCGGCATTCTCTACAACTACATTGGCACGAGAGGCGCCATAGTAATCTCTTCTCCATAGCTGTAATAAAGCAGGATTCGTAGGAATTGTATTAAACTCTTCTATCTCATGGTATTCGGGACGGTCGCCAGGCCCTCCGCCAACAACAACAGCATCATCAGTGGGGAAGTTTGCCAGGAAATAGTAAGATGACCAACCACTGTAATATTTGGGCTGTAAAATGGAATAAGCAGCAACTAAACCAGAAAAAATTTCTTCTTCCGATTGATAATAATTGGACTCAAATTTTTCTCCTATAGGTTCCAGTTCCAACCAATCTTGTGAACAAGAGGAAACGAAAAATATGAGTATACTTAATATGGCTATCTTTTTCATAGATGCAGGTTTTTTATTTACAGATTAAAATGTTACGTTAGCTCCAACACTAATAATACGCGCTCTAGGGTACAAACCGCGGTCTACACCAATACTGTTACCATTATTGCCACCGATGCTTCCTAATTCAGGATCACCGGGATATTTGGTAAGCAATAGCAAGTTCTGGCCGGAAACATAAACCCGAAGTTTACCAATGTTTATTTTATTGCCCAGATTTGATGGCAGGGTATATCCCAGTTCAGCATTTTGTAACCTGATAAAAGAACCATCAAAAATGAACATACTGTTATGGGAGAAATTACGGTTTGCATCGCCAGCAGTCTTCCTGGGAAAATCCGCATCTGTGTTATCTTCTGTCCATGCATCGGTATAGAAGAATTCGGGCTTGTTGTTAATGTTTAAATCGGTTCGGTAAGCACCAAAGTATACGTCCGCTCCGGCTCGTCCGTTAAAGAATAAACTCAGATCAAAATTTTTATATTTTAATGAACTTGATAAACTAAATGTCCACTTGGGATGGGGGTTACCAATCATGGTTTTGTCATCTTCTGAAATCTTCCCGTCATCACTAATGTCGCGGAATTTTACATCGCCAGGGACAGCATTTGGCTGTATAAGTTCTCCTTTCTCATTTACGTATGAATTAATTTGATCCCGGTTTTTAAATAATCCATCATCTTGGTATCCGTAGAAAAACCAGATGGGTTTTCCTTCTTCTGAGCGGGTAATGGCTCCGGTAGTACCTAAATTGGCCCCAACAAGAACCGAAGCTTTATTTCCTATGTAGGTTACTTCATTCTGAAGGTATGAAGCCATCGCTGAAATATCATAGAAGAAAGAATTTATGCGTTTCTTATGACCCAATTCCAGCTCAAAACCTCTATTGACAACATCGCCTGCATTAACCTTTGGTTGGTCATTACCAACATATAATGGTACCGGACCATCAGTAATCAGGTCAATGGTTGTTTTTTCATAGTAATCAGCTGTGAATGTTAGCTGACTCTGGAAGAAATAAATGTCTATACCGAAGTCAATCTGCTCACTGGTTTCCCACACAAGATCAGGGTTGGCAAGCTGTCCTGGCTCGGCTCCTGTAAGTCTATCGCCGCCACTCAGATAATAACTCGATTCGGCATTTCTTAATATGGTAGACACATATTCAAAATTGCCCAATGAGGCAATAGAACCGTTTCTACCCCAACTGGCACGTAGTTTCAAAAAATTGATAAAGGAAGGCAAACCAAAGTTTTCCTTACTTATGATCCAGCCCAAGGAGACAGAAGGAAAGTATCTGAATTTATTGCCTATAGCCAGTTTTGAAGAGCCATCAGCTCTTAAAACAGCATTAAGCATATATTTTTCTCTGAAATCATATTGTGCCCGACCAAAATATGAAAACAACCTGTTCTCATCCCTGTAGCCTCCTGCTGCAGAACGTGTGGTATCACTTAATACTGCGTCAAGAACAGCAAAGTTCCAGCTTTCTTCCTGCAGGACTTCCCCTCTTCCATTAATATTAAAATGATTATAGTCCCTGGCTGTCATACCGGCCATAACATCAAATGAATGATTGCCAATTGTGTTCTTATAATTGGCTACATTCTCTAACTGCCAT
The DNA here is from genome assembly GCA_964472385.1 of uncultured Bacteroidales bacterium. Taxonomy (GTDB): domain Bacteria; phylum Bacteroidota; class Bacteroidia; order Bacteroidales; family UBA12077; genus JAGXLC01. Next base: position 2,292 of record CAYYLT010000128.1, on the reverse strand, counting down.
GTATTCCAGCGTTCTGTAGTCTGCCCGGTACTATTTCTATAGTTATAATTAATAGAGTGGTAATAATACTCTGGTATCCAGTAGAAATAATTCCCATAAGACAGGTCTAAATCATAGGTAGTTCGAATATTTAACCCTTCAATAGGCTCAATGTTTGCATAAAAACCGGCAAGCAATTTGTCTTGATTCCATTTGCCGTGGTCATTATTAATTTGTGCAACCGGATTAACGATTTCATTTTGCACATAAGGTGACATAGCAAAATAGCCATTATCACCCGGTGCTTTCAGGGAAGAATTTTCAAAATTACCAACGTTAGCATATATCTGGGAGAGGTATTTATCAGGCAGGTCATCGATTTCGTCAACATAAACAGAAGTTAATGGATCAATGGCCATCGCATTGCTGATTACACCACCAAATTCATTGTTTTCATCAATATCTCTGCGATTGTAATGGGTATAGGATATTTTAGCTCCCACATCCAACCATTTTTTTACCTCATGATCCAGGTTTAACCTGGCAGTTACTCTTTTAAAATTCGCTTTATTTCCCCCAACAATACCATCCTGATCAAAATAGGATGCTGAGGCAAAAACGTTTGTTTTCTCCGTACCGCCCTGAATGGAAAGATGATGTTGTTGCATCGGGGCTGTCTGGAAAATCTCATTCATCCAGTTTGTACCGGTACCGAGGGTATCCGGATGAAAAGGATAGGAATTATCAATGATATTGTTTATCAGTTTTTCTGGTATTTCTGTACCCGGAGGGAATTGGTTTACAATTTCATGGCGGCGTCCATCCCTAAAATAGTCAGCATATTGCTGCGCATTAAGCACCTCAATATAATTAGCAGCATTCTGCCAACCATGACTGTAATTATAGGTTATTTCTGATTCTCCTTTTTTCCCTGATTTGGTAGTTATCAATACCACACCGTTTGCCCCTTCGGCACCATAAATAGCAGCAGAGGCCGCGTCTTTCAGCACTTCAATGGACTCAATATCTTCCGGATTCAGGTATTCCATTCCTCCGGTACGCATTCCGTCAACAATGAAGAGTGGATTGGAATTTTTGTTACTTCCTGTACCCCGGATACGTATAGTCAGGTTTCCTCCCGGGGATCCGGATTCCTGCATAATGTTAACACCAGCTGTTTTACCCTGTATGGATTGTTCAATCCTCGATTGGTTCTGATTAATATCATCATTGGTTACCTTAGAAATAGCGCCTGTGACAAGGCTTTTCTTCTGAGTACTATAACCAATAAGGACAACTTCCTCGAGGGCTTCAACAGTGGGTTTCAATTTTGCATTTATCTCTGTTTTTTCTCCTATTCTTACCGATTTCTGCTCATATCCGACAAACGAGAATAATAAATCATCATTTCCACCAGGTACCGTGAGCTCATAATTTCCATTCATATCAGAAGAAGTTCCGATCGTTGTTCCTTCAACATAGATGTTTACTCCGGGTAAAGGAGAATTATCAATGGAATCTGTCACCATTCCGGTAATTGTCTTTTCCTGTCCGAGAGTCATCAATGCAAAAAATAATGTTGTTAATGTAAGCAGACCTTTTTTCATTCGGATAAAGTTTGATTATATGTTTGTAATTCAATTAAATAAAACCTCAAAACTCGAACCTTGTGCTTCCTTCGCCATGGAACCCCCATTTTTATTTATCTCCTTTTTGTGTGGGCCGCTGCATGAAGGTTTCATATGTTTCATTTTTCTATTTTGCCTGTTATTTACTGTTTTACCGATAGGTGTTGTTTTTTTGTCTTATCCTGAAAATCAATTAACTCTGCTTTTTCGTTTCTGAAGATGTTTGCAGTTTTCTTTAAAAAACTACTCGACGCTAAATTGCTTTTTCAGGTCGTCAACCATTACCGTGAACATACCTTCTTCGGTAATCCATTTATTGTTTTGATCAACAAATGCCAGATCATCTTTACTAAGAGCAAAATCCAACACTTTTGCTTCTCCGGCTTCAAGTGATATTTTTTTGTATCTTTTAAGCTGTTTTACTGGAGGAGTAATGCTTGCATAATGATCTTTAACAAATACCAGAACCGATTCTTTTCCTTTTCGATTACCGGTATTTTTAACTTCAACAGTCATTTCCAGCGGTTTATTTTCCGTTACGATTGTATCATTTAATTGAAGGATGGTATATTCAAAAGTGGTATAGCTTAGTCCATGTCCAAATTCGTATTGCGGATTGAAAGATGTCAACCTGTCTTCCAAATCTTCTGTATGCTTATGATCATATTTTTCTAATGCATTGGGG
>CAYYLT010000127.1:0-9739 GCA_964472385.1 uncultured Bacteroidales bacterium | reverse complement strand
ATACCCTTCGCGATGCAACCACTCTGCAAACTCAGTATTGCCATAATTCAGTGTTTTATAAATCCACGCGGAAAACTCATACTGGTAATTTAAAGGCAACAGTCCTTTATTTTGATTTTCAAGTGTAAGCTTGAAGCGCATACTTTATCATTTTCTTACCCTAAAGTTAATAAAATTTTCACTTTCTGGTTTGTTAGTATTCAATTTTTTATCCAGTGTCCGGTGGTGCGCTTCTCTGAATTCCGCTTTTCCTCCAAACCACCCCATTACCTCATCCGTTTTTAGCCAGGTTGGATTTGGCCCCATCAGCATCAGGTAGGACGTCCAGGGATATTCCACAAAGTTGTTGCCCAAACCATCCAACAAGGGCAGGCAATGAACACGAATTACCATATTCCTCAATCGTTCCTTGTCCGGTTGGGGAAGATGAATGACCTTCTTGACCATCGAAGCCCGGTTTTTATTGTACTTGCGGTTGTAACGGCAGTATCGTTTTATAAGCTTATCGGCTTGCTCTGTATTTTGCCTTTGACCGGGATTGTAACCTGCCAAAATTGACGCCTGCTCTGGTGTAAGACTCCAGGCATAAGTCTGCAGGAAAGGATCTACCCTTTTTTTATAGATCTGCAGAAAATGCAAAAAATCGGATTCCCTTCTGAACAACATGCTGTTGCCCTTGCAGGATAAACGTAATATTAAATACCCTGAGCACTCCATAGCAAAAATTATATACTTGCTACCAAAGATATGCTGCAGGATTGTCAAATAGTGTCAGGAGATAATTATTTTTTTTGCTTTTAGGAAAACCATCAAAACAATGATTAGGAATGGTAGTAAGCAGGGGTTATATATCGTCAATCTTGCGGATCTTCTTTCTCAAATAGGCTTTTAGGCGCTCAGGCCGGTGTATGGTCACCTCGTCCAGCAAACCCAATGCAAACCGGCCTACACCTTCTAAGCTTGCTACTTCCGACTCGAAAACATAACGGTTGTTTTCAATTTCTGTAATGTATTGTTCGGACAGGGGGTATTCCTCTGTTAACAGTTCTTTCGGAAATCTGAAATTCCTCACTGATCTCCTGAAGGGTTCTTCCATATTTACAATGAAGCATAAGCAGAACCTCAAGCATTTTTTGTAATTTGGCCTGATCACTCATGTCAATTATGTTGCTTGAGAACCCCCAACATATTTTTCCAATATAGCCCGGTTGATCTGCTTCACAAATCCCGGACCATTGTATATAAATCCTGTATATATCTGCACAAGTGTAGCCCCTGCAGCGATCTTTTCCAGTGCATCTTCAGGGCTCATGATGCCTCCAACACCAATGACGGGAATCTCACCATTGCTATTTTTGCTAAGATAACGGATGACCTCGGTCGATCGCTTTGTCAGCGGTTTACCGCTTAAGCCGCCATCACCGATAGCCCGCACTTTATCAGGGTTAGTAACCAAACAGTCGCGTCGGATACTGGTATTGGTGGCGATGATACCATCAATTCCGGTAGCATAGTAAATCGCTATAACATCGTCCAGCTGCTGTGGATCCAAATCAGGTGATATTTTAAGCATTATGGGTTTTTTCTTCCTGCGGGCACTCCTTCTTCGAAGCAATTCCTCCAGTATTTTTCTGGTATGTTGTGGATCCTGCAGTTCATTGAGGTTTTTGATGTTGGGACAGCTAAGGTTTACCACAAGGTAATCCACATGATCATACAAAACTTCAAAGGCGCCGGTGTAATCATCCATTGCCTGTTCATTGGGTGTATGGGTGTTTTTTCCGATATTACCACCAACAAGGATGTTTTTTTTACGTTTTTTCAACCTCTGGGCAGCTTTATCTACCCCATCATTGTTAAAACCCATCCGGTTGATCAGGGCCTTATCTTTGGGCAAGCGGAAGGATCGGGGTCTGGGATTTCCGTATTGGGGTTGAGGAGTAACAGTGCCCACTTCAATGAAGGAAAAACCAAAATGGCTGAATTCTTTGTAAATCTCAGCATTCTTATCAAATCCTGCAGCCAGGCCAACAGGGTTGTTGAACCGTAAACCCATGAATTCCCGCTCCAGACGGGAATCATTTTTTGTATACATCAAAGAGATCAGCGAGGGGATCATCGGAATCCGGAAGGAAAAACGGATAATTCGTATCAAAAGGTAATGTACGGTTTCAGGTTGGAGCCTAAACAGCAATGGACGTATAAACCTTATATACATTTTTTATCACAAAGATAAACAAATTGTTACTTTTTGGGAAAAGGATGATAAGCTTCAAAATGTTTATCGGAATAAAGTATAATGATCTTTTCGACATGCCGTGCCTGCTCCGGAATAGTTGTTGCTTCCTGAGCATCTTTTTGATGATCATTGGTCAGGTCAGGTTTTGAAATATCAGATTCTCGCGGAGTTGATTCCTTTGGAGGATGATCAAAGGGCAGGGTAGCCTGCGTTTTTTGCAGATACATGTTACCCTGTCCAAGTATAAGCCACCGGGGATTTACATCCGGATAATTTTCCAGAAATTTATAAATGAAATCATAACTGGGTTTGTTACGTCCGGAGAGTATATGGGATATGCTGGACCGTTGCACTCCAATCTCATCCGCCAGCCGGGTGGAGGTTAGGTTCCTGGCTTTTAAAAACTGCATCAAACGATCATTCATAGCTGCTATATTAATCGTCACAAATGTAACGCAAAATTCCTCCAAAAACAAGATACAAATGTAACAATTCAACATTCACATTTGTATCTTGCCGCAGAACACAATTTACTCAATCTGCTGTAGATAGTATAAGTAAATGCTTTACAGGCAAATATCAGTTGCAAGAATGTAACTCATCATTTAATTCATATTGTATTAAAAAAGAAAATATTATGAGCATAGTGGCAAAAATATTATTTAAATTTTTACGCAAGATAATCTATATAAAATATTGATTAATAATGTAATATAATTGTATATGCACTTCACAAATCCTTTTTAGAACCATATACCTGGCAGAACAATGAAAGTATTGTTTTATATAAATGATATAACATGCTGGTTTAACGATAAATAAAAAATTATTGTATTTGTATACATTATGAGTCAAAAGATCACATCACAATAATGTATTTCACGAGCAACAATCAAAACAAATGTAAACAAAAGGAGATTTTGTTGTCTGGGTACTTTTTCACATATGTCAACCAAACATCATCTCTATTGCACCTAACCACAACAAATTTTGCTTAGGCTGTTCTATCGTAATTAAGGTTAGAAATGATAACTTTTAAGGCATAAATAATTCAGTCCCCTTAGAAGCCAGGCTTTTTCTCATAACTAAATTACATAATGTCAATATAAATAATTAAATATTAGTTCTTTAATTCTGTCTTGTATAAGGAAGGTTAAATTTTGCTGCTTTATTAATGTCTTTTCCAGGAATATATGTGTCCCTCGACTGCACATATTTTTGTGTGTGAATTATATTTCACATTTGTAAACAATTGCTTTTATATAATGATGCTTATTCACAGGTTGACTTATAAAATAAATACCTGGAAGAGAAAAATTCAGTTTTATGTTATAAACATTTTTCATGGGTTGATATGGTTATTCCTGTTTTTTTTTTAATCTTTACCGAAAAACTATGAAACCAGTTCGTTTTCTTTTTCCATTGAGCACCTTCCTGTTACGGATAGGTGTTGTTTTTTATACCTACATTACTTACTTTCACCATGTTTTGAATTTTCGGGTGAATGAAATTGATTTTTACTTTTCTGCCCTTTTGAACATTTTTGCTGTACTTCTACTGATCGGTACTTTTACAAAGAAACATTCCCTGACTGTTTTATCGGGATTAGTACTGTTTATCTTAGGGTTAATAAAGGTAATAACCTATTCCGGAGATGTGTCCACCACAGGATTTATTGCCACATTGTTTTTTACGCTTATCGCATTGTTTTTTTTAGGTAATGGAAATAAAAGTAGATGAATTGAAGCAAAATCCTTTCTGTTATGAAAGGCCATTGTCGTTTTATATTTATCAACGCAGCTCAGAATGAAAAGGATATAAACTTAACATTAATACATTAATCATATGTTTAACATTGCACTTTTTGGTCCCCCTGGAGCAGGAAAAGGAACCCAGGCAAAGAAATTGATAGAAAAATACAATCTGGCGTACATATCAACCGGTGATATTCTTCGTCAGGAAATGTCGAAAGGTACTGATCTCGGTAAAAAAGCAAAAAAAGTAATTGAAAAAGGTGAACTGGTGTCTGATGACATTATTGTTCAGATCATTGAAAAGAAGATCCGGTCCAATACAGAGGCAAGCGGATTTTTGTTTGACGGTTTTCCCAGGAATTTGATACAGGCATATATTCTCGAGGGATTATTGCTTAAACTGAACACCTCCCTTTCCTGTATGGTTAGTCTGGATGTTCCGGAAAATGAGCTGATGAGACGAATGCTGGAGCGGGCAAAAATAGAAAAAAGAAGCGATGATACGCGCGAGGTCATAAAAAACCGTTTTGAGGAATATAAGCAAAAAACCATACCGGTAGCCAAATTTTACGAGGAAAAAGGCATCTATTATCAGATCAATGGATTGGGTAGTATTGATGAAGTCTTCGAAAGAATAACCAAAACCATTGAGGAAAGTCTGACCAAAGAATGGATGAATGTTTTGCTTTTTGGTCCTCCTGGCTCAGGAAAGGAAACACAGGGACGCATGCTGGCAGAGAAGCACAATTTAATCTACATTTCTGTGGGTTCAAGGTTATACGAAGAGATGAAAAGAGGAACAGAAATGGGACAGAAAGCCAGATCTTATATTGAGAAAGGGGATATTGTGCCTGATGAATTTGCCATCAATGTTATTGAAAAGCAGATTAAAACCAATCCCAATGCCCATGGCTTTTTTTTCAAAGGCTTTCCAAAAACCATTGTGCAAGCTTATATTTTAGATGGTATACTTCGAAAATTAAATTCATCGGTAAGCTGTGTTTTTTATCTTCACGTTCCAACACTGGAATCTATCAAAAGGCTTTCAGACAGGGGTAAGACAGAGCATAAAAGACCTTATGATGAAAATATTCAAACCATCATTCGAAGGATGGAGATATTTGAAAACCGTACCATGCCTGTTCTGGATTATTACAGGAAAACCAAAAAAATTTATGATATAGACGGACTCGGAAGCCAGGAAGAGATTTTCCAGCGATTATCGGAAAAACTGGACCAAGCTTTCCGCGAACTGCGATAATGGTTGTTCACTCGAGCCTGTCATTTGCAGGTATGATATATCATCCATTTTTTTTGCCATACTTTCCCCGAAAAGAGGTTAAACCAGACATTTTCTCGGTTATTGAAAAGACGAGCCGATAGTCACAAGACAACAGAAACTGAAACTAACCTGCATTATTCATAAAAAATGCAGGCTAAATCACAACTCAAAAAATAATCTTTACAAACGTTTATGATAGCGCTTATAAACTGGCCTGCTTTAAATATTGAAGGTGTTGGGGTTGGACTGGCCGCATTTTTAATTATCGGTGTTTTTCATCCCATTGTGATCAAAGCGGAATATCGTTTTGGTAAGCAGGTATGGCCATTTTTTTTTATTGCCGGCGTCATATTTATATTGATATCAATGACATTTGAAGGCAAATTTATTTCTGTTATACTTGGAGTAACAGGATTTGCCCTGTTCTGGAGCACCCTGGAGCTCTTTAAGCAGCATCAGCGGGTATTGAAAGGTCAGGCCCGTAAAAATCCCCAAAGAACATACCCTAAGAAACTCTTACCTGGCACTTTATTGCTGGGTACGATGAACCTGACAGGTATAATTGTAGGTGCAGGCGCGTTTGTCTGTATTGCCGCAGGCAGATATCTGACCATTAAAGCAGAATACTATTTTACAAAAAGGTTTTGGATTGGCTTTTTGATTATTGGAATAGGTTGTATCTTGCTTTCACTAAGCCTGTCTTCTTTTATCCTGTCTTCCATATTGGCTATCCTGGGATTCACTTTCCTTTGGGGTATAGGAGAAATACTGGAACAGGAAAAAAGGGTGGAAAAAGGGTGGTTTCCCAAAAATCCCAAACGCACATAAAAGGCTTGCTTCGGTAAATCATTATAATTTTTATTTAAACAAATTATAAATAGCAGCCTTTCTTCTTTATCTTTCCCGGCGATTATTATCTTTGGTATTCAAATATAAACCCGTATGTTTTATACAGGTATCATCTCATCACTATTGCCCTATCTTCTCTTACTGGCTCTGTTCAGCACGGTTTTGCTGAATAAGATTTCTGCTTATAGCAAAACTTCAAACAAACATACGAAACAAATTGCATTACAAGTTGATAAAGCAGGTAACCAATTTAACTACTCCAATTATTACTACCCAAAGCACAATAAAGCGGATCGCCCTTGCAATATTCCCTCGCAAGCATATTTTCAAAGATCACTTGATCTCTGGTGTTCCCGGGTTAAGCAATGGTATCCGTCTGACAAAATAGCACTTCTAAATGATCCCTGGCTGAACCATCCTTTATCTTACAGAGGACCTCCTGATTTTTATTGATCCCTTTTAGTATTTCGTTGCATTTTCTTTTCAGTTTGCATTCTATTCTGTATGATTTCCGGTTATGTGAATCAACCCGTTTATGAGCAAAATTCATCATAAACAAAAAATTTACAATCTATGAAGAAATCAATTCTTTGGAGTATATCCCTGATAATAATATGCCTGCCATATCAAAAGTCATGGTCGCAGGTAGAAAATTTCAATACCCCCGATTCCACCCTGGTGGATGAATACTACATTAACGATGTGGTAGTAACTGCCAATAAAATAAATGAAAAACTCCCGGATGTCTCAGCTTCTGTTTCTACGGTATCCGGTCTGACCATCAAAGAGGAAGAAGTCAATACACTGAATGATTTAACTTTTATGCTTCCTGGCTTTCATATGCCTGATTATGGCACAAGTCTCACCTCCCCAATATACATCAGGGGTATTGGTTCAAAAATCAATGAGCCTGCAGTCGGACTGTATGTAGATGATATTCCCTACTTTGAAAAGGCAGCTTTTGACTTTAACCTTTTTGATATTGAGCGCATTGAGGTATTAAGAGGGCCGCAGGGTACGCTATACGGTCGCAATTCACTTGGTGGTATGATCAAAATCTATACCGAAGACGTGCATCACAGGCCCACCACAAATTTTTCGCTTGGGATAGGAAACCATAACAGCAAAACCTATCATCTGAAACAGCATATACCCATCACAAATGACTTTATAACTTCTATTTCAGGGAATTATATGAATCATCATGGTTATTATACGAATCAATATGAACAAAACAGTATTGGTGGTAAGGAAGATCTGTCCGGAAGAGTGAAAATGCATTACGATCCTGCTGAAAACGCGGATTTGGAATTCATTCTGGATGCAAAAAACACCCAAAATGACGGCTACCCTTATGCAACCCTGCAGAATGAAGGAAATGGCAAAACGATCAATTATAACCATAACAGTTACTATAAACGAAAGATTCTGAGCTCCGGATTGAAAGCGTCAATGGATATCACCGATTATACACTGAATACAGTTTCTTCTTACCAGCTTTTAGATGACTTTCAGGATGTTGACCAGGATTTTACGCCTGAACAGTTGGTTTATGTCAATCAGGACCGCAGGCATCATATGTTTACGCAGGAAATAAATTTTTCTGGTCCACAAAACACACAATTGCATTTTATTGGAGGTCTTTTCGGATTTTATCAACTCAGAAACAAAAAAGTAGATGTGTTTTACGGAAAGGATGCTGTGCCTAAATTTCGCTTGCCTTCTGAAATGCAGAAGATCAAAACCTATGATAAAACGACCGGTGGATTTGCTGCATATGGTCAAATAAGTTACCGTGATTTTGTGATCCCTGACCTAAAAGTTACAGTAGGATTGCGATACGATTACGAATTCAATGAATTGGATTACCAATATTTTATTTCCAGGAACAATCAAAAGCAATTGCAGAATGAATTTCTGCATACCAAATCATACCCCGAATTGCTTCCCAAGTACAGTTTGCATTATCAATGGAATAATCAGCTTGTACAATATTTTAGCTTTACCAAAGGATACAAGAGCGGAGGTTTTAATTCCACTTTCGAGCGAGCTGAAGATCAAACTTTTCAACCGGAATACAGTTTAAATTACGAAACCGGCTGGAAATGGTCAGCCGATCGTATCTTTGCCAGTGTTGCTTTTTATAATATTGAAGTAAGGAATAAGCAGGTATATCAAATTGATACGCTGAGTCACGGCCCTTTGTTGAAAAATGCAGCCAGAGCCAGTAGTCGCGGTGCAGAACTGGAACTTAACCACCGGACGCTGAAAAACTGGGCAAATTATCTTACTTTTGGATATACCCATGCCAAATATGATCGATACATCAAAGACCCGGCAAAAAATATCCGGTTCAACGGTAATTTCATCCCCTATATCCCGCGTTATACCTTCAGCGCCGGAAGTAATTACCGTTTGGTGATACCAAGGGGTATTGCCAGGGAGCTCAGATTCCATATATCTTATCATGGTATTGGAAAACATTTCTGGGATGATGAAAACAATATGAAAGAAGATTTCTATGGTTTGCTCAATGTCAGACTAACAGGAGTTTTTAACCGGTTAACCTGTACGCTTTGGGCGAAAAATATGTTGAATACCGATTACAATGTTTTCATGTTTGAATCGTTTGACAATATTTATTCTCAAAGAAATGCGCCATTGCGGTTTGGTCTTACGGTTTCAAGTAATCTCAATATTCCCAATTTATTGAATTTATAAGGCATAGGAGATGAAAACAGGTCAAAAGTACAGTATTTTGCTGAGTTTGTATCTTGCTCAATCCATTCCGATGAGTTTCTTTTCCACTGTTTTACCTGTTATCATGAGGATGGAAGCTTATTCGTTAACGAGTATTGGCATGATACAACTTATTAAGATTCCGTGGATCATTAAGTTCATATGGGGGCCCATTGTAGACCATAATGCAAGGGATAATATGCATTACCGCAGATGGATTATCGGTTCTGAAGTTTTTTATGCAGTGGTCATCGTAGCCATCGGTTTCTTTGATCTGCAAAACAGTTTATCAACGATTATTGTCTTAATGATCATTGCCTTTGTTATTTCTTCCATACAGGATATAGGTTCAGATGCCCTGGCCGTTCGTATTTTAAGAAAGAAGGAACGCAGCCTGGGAAACAGCATGCAATCTTCCGGCAATTTTCTGGGCACCCTTTTTGGCAGTGGCGTTTTGCTTTACCTCTATACCGTTGTGGGATGGCAACATCTCATGCTTTTGCTAAGCGGTATAGTTCTTATTGCCCTTATTCCGGTTTCCAGATATAAAGAATCCAGGGATCGGCAACAAATCTTTCATAAAGAAAATCGCATCGCTTTTTCAAATATATTAGGCTTTTTCCGTCAGAAAGGTATTGGTAAAAGGGTAGTCCTGCTGGTCATATTTTATGCCGGGCTCATTGGTATTTTGGCCATGCTGAAACCTTATCTGGTTGATCTGGGCTATTCTATCAAGGAAATTGCATTTATGACCGGTATATTCGGCACAGCTTTTGGAGCTGTCAGTGCCTTTTTGGGCGGTTTCGTTTTGCGAAGAATAGGCAATCTTAAAAGAGATCGGAAGAGCGTCGTGTAGGGAAAGAGTGTAGATCTCGG
>CAYYLT010000126.1:0-9749 GCA_964472385.1 uncultured Bacteroidales bacterium | reverse complement strand
CAACTGGATGAATTTATGAAATTACGCAGGCAGTACCTGATTTATGAAGATTTTACCAACCCGGAAAAGTGAAATGTGAAAACCACCTTTATTGGATGACAAGCCAACATATTTTTGTGCTTTCTGAACAGGCAGGAGATTTTTAAGCCGGAAATTTAAACAGCACGGTAAGCAAAACAAGGATGCCAATGCCGATATGCATGAAGGTAAACATCAGGGCGAATCTTTTGTTGATGCCCTCAAAACGATTGTCTAGCGCCTCAAAGCGTTTATCCATCATCTCTAAAACCATTTTAATGTCTTCCTTGGTGGCCATTTTCACTTCCTTAAGGTGGCCCATCTCTATGAGCGTGTCATAAAAGATATCCACCAGCTCCTCTTCATCTTTTTCCCGGAAAGCGGTTGTCTTATGAGTCCGGGTGATACGGCGTATTGTTTACTTTTCGACCCGCATGCATTTTAACCTTCCTTATACACAACAAAAGTAAATTGCTTATATTTAGTTGATATTGACATTGTGTATATTAGTGATGAGAAAAAGCCTGGCTTTTAAGGGGACTGTATGATTCGTAAAAAACGAATTATACAGGGTAAAGTAAAGTAAGGTAAGGTAAGGTAAGGTAAGGGTAATAATAACTGTCCATAACTGTATAGGTTTAGCCCTCTATGATCACTGTTTCATAAGGCAACAGCTCCAGATAGCATTTATCGGCAGAATCTACCCTGAGCTTCTTGTGTTGCCATTTTTCCTTAAAAAAACACAACTGTTTATAATTTAACGCGTTGATATTTTTTGAATCATATGTTCCTGTTTGGATATCAGGGATATGTACCTCAAGGGGCTGATCCGTAAAACTGGAAAGGAATAATTTTTGCTTTTCTCCTTTACTTAGAACCAAACCATCATACAGGTCAGGGTGGCTGGAATGTGAAGGGATAAATTGCCACTCTCCTGCTTCTTTCAGTATTTCTCTGAAAATATAGTATACAGGAAAGACCTGGTTGGATTGTGCAGGGAATTGTTCCATGTCAGGAGAAGATTCGCTGCCCTGGATGATGCCCTTTAAACCGGCGGTTTCAAAGTAGGTGATTGATTCGGCACCTTCTTCAGCAAGGTATTTCATACTGCCTAGCGACCATCCTGCCCCAAAGAGTGACATCTGGCGTACATCTGCATTGTTGGGAATGCCCGTGCCGGGTTTCTCATCTTCATTTGATGTAGCGTTGGGGTTGCGTCGCATCCTGAAGGTAACAGGACTTACGTGTACAGGGATATCCTTGAAATAATGCCGGGCACTTTTTACCACTTCTGCCTGTCCCCGCAGATTCTCTACTAGAGCAATATTGTTGAACGCATGAACCTGAGGGTTTATTGAGAACGTAATAAAATCAAGGCCTTCAGTTGGAATCCTGTTGCGGTTAAGCTCTGTAAAAAAATGATCGGACCCTGCACCCAGCTTAGAATGAGGAAAATGTTCCTTTAGCAGGGGTACAATGCGCTGCAATAATGCCTTCGTTGTAACCACCTCATCACCATGAAATACATTAATACATTTGATTTCATGCCGGTCGGTATTTCTTTGAAAATGGATAAATTCATGGCATTCACGTTCCCAGTTATCAGAGAAATGCAGCGTGAGCTCCGGCGGGATGTCGAGCGCCCGGGCTTCCTGTACAGCAGAATGATAAACACGTTCCCATCCGTCTTCAAACAATTTCAAATCAATCCGGTAGTGAGTGAAAGCAATCTGTTTTAGAAGGGCCATATCTGCGGCTCCAAGTGTTTGATAATGACTTGATTTACTGATGCCTATTTTTGGAAACGAGCTTGGGGGTGCCTTATAATCTATGCTGAAAGTATGAACCGATTCTTTTTGAGCTTTTTCTTTCACGTTTCCTTGTGCCCTGAGCTTCACCGTTTGTAATGCAGTTTCATCTTTTTTTACATCTACCGGGAATGGCAGATCAAGCGGTGTAGAATAGATTTTATAAGAATGGTCAGTCCAGTTGCGATGGTCCTCGGCTTCGAATGTATCGCCTTCAAATTCGATCCGGCAATGTACGTTTTTTTCCGGATCCCAGCTGATTGCTTTCATGTTCATAAATGGCTGGTGAGGGCTTATAAACTCCGGAAAATGCGTTTCACTCGTGTTTCCATCTGTTTGCTCCACTTTACAGGGACGACCGGCACAAGGTTCAACAGGCAGGAGCACATTCAGTCCGATGCGGTTTTTCTTAAAATCTTCCAGGGCTTTGCCACTGAAAGTAAAGCTCAGGTTGCCCTTTTTGTCGGCTTCAATGATGTTTTCAGCTTTGAATGAGATTTCTCCCTGCTCATAATAAGCTGTGTATCTTATGGTAAGGGTTCTGTCATCCCGGCTGATTTCTTCACTGGTGATCTTCATGGGAACAGTGCGCCAGTTACGATCGCGTACCGCGGGGAACAGCCAGTTGATCAAAATTGTATTGCCCAGACGAATGTTATGCAGGCTGCCTTTGATGTATTCCAAGAAAAGGCTACCACAGGAAAGCTTAACCGGCTCGATATGCTTGTCTGCATTGCCATAATACATAATTTTCTTGTCGTCTGGGAAATGTGTGCTAGGGGACATTATGTATTCCTCTTTTATGAGATGAATTTACATTATGGATCAACCAAAGTGATCATCAGAAATCATCCATATTAACCACTTTGCCAGAGCGGGCCGATTCATATGCAGCCCAAACCAGCCGGACTGTTTCAAAATTATCGTCTCCTGTATTTTCTGCTTTCCCCTTACCCAGCATATCATTCAAAATGTTTTGGTTGATATCTATGATGCTTGGAGGTTCCGGTTTTAACCTGTCGGTTTGCCAGGAATACTGTCTCATCGGAACGGTTTCCTTTTGGGTACCCTCTTTTGTTGTGGTACTGATCTCAAAATCAGGATCGAGCCTGATGCTGCCTTTATCCCCCTCGATAAGCAATAGGGTTTGCGGAAAAATCTCTTTTTCGAGTGGAGAGCTAAAAGAGATTTCCTGGACACAATCCACACCGTTCTTCATACGCAGCATAGTTGTAGCCACATCTTCACCCTTGATTGTCGGGTTTACAGTTTGAATCTGGCAATAAATTGTTTGGGCTTCTCCGAACAAAAAACGCAGCACGTCAAACTGATGGGAGCCCTGGTCTGTCAGAGCAAATTCCTCCAGTTCTGCCAGGAACGGCTGTGTTTCAAAAACCGGGAAGGCCGTGATAAAAGCTGTTTTACAACGAAAAGGATTACCTATGGCTCCCGAATCAATAATTTCCTTTACTCTTCTAAACTGGGGTTGCCACCGGTAGTTTTCATGTACATAAAAGCGTACGCCGGCTTCTTGGGTGGCCTGAATCATGCGCTTTGCTGCCTCATAGCTCGGTGCCATGGGCTTCTGACATATGATATCAACACCATGTTTGGCGCCCAGCTCGGTAAATTTCTCATGTGTATCCACATCTGTGATGATATCAATAAAATCAAGCTTTTCGTTTTTTAATAATTCTTCAGCATCCCCATATGTGCGTGGTACATCAAAACGCCTGGCCAGTTCATCAGCTTTCGACTGGGTGCGGTTGTACAAGGCAACACATTCGGCTCCTTTTAATTCTTTCCAGGCTCCAAGTTGAAACTGTGACCAGAATCCACAGCCTAAAATGGCAAATTGTAAATTTTTCATGGTTCAATTAAGTTTTTAACCAGCATTCGACTTTATAGAATAAATACGTGAGTTTATAGACAGACGCTATTTAATGATATCATTGATCTGTTTTTTTACATTATCTGGATCGAAAACCTTTTTCCAGTCTTTTTTGATGAGCAAAGGCTTACCCCTTTCAATGGCTTTATTGGCCGCATCAGAGAACACTGCACCCGGAATTTGATCGTAGATTACAGCCAGTTGTATATTGAGATGTCCCAGCAAAAATTCTTTGGCTGCTTCTGCAGGCACCCCTTTCTTGATCACCTCATCCAATCCCTCCCTGACGATCACCTGCAAGGTGGAACAAAGTGTTTCAACCAGGGCGGGCTCAAGCAGACCCATTTGCTCGGCAGTGATCCTGTAAGATTTTTTTACAGGTGCATACATGGTGGCAGCCAGCTTTTCTCCCCGCTTATAATCTTTATCTGTACCGCTTAGCAGTGCGCAAACAATTGCCTGCCTGGCCAGGTTGCCTCCAAAATAATCACGCTGGGCTTCTTCGCTGGGTTCCCAGTTAAAAACAGAGGGATGGGCTGGATGCGTAATGAAATAAGATATGTCCTCCCTGCTATATAGTTTATCTGCCAATGCAGCAGCTGGATCCAGGGTGACCACCAGGCTTTCCTTTTTCATTTTGGGGATCACCTTTTCGGATACCTTTCCCAAAACAACATCAGGAACAGCAAGAATGACCATATCTGCTTCAGGGATTGCCTGCTCTTCATTAGACACCTCAATTCCCAATTCTTTCAGCTGTTTAATGCCCTCTTGACTCACTTCGAGGTAAGACATCATGTAATCAGCATCTTTTAAATTTCTGGTAATGCGCATTCCCATTTTACCTCCTGCACCCACCAAGGTTACTTTTTCCATATCACAGTTGTTTTTATTTTATGTTTTACTTGCAATTTAACATTGAACCTGCATTATAATACAGGCTAACACGTTTATTTATGGCAAATTATAGCGGTAAAGTCAGTTCAATCATGCCTCCTTTCAGAGGATTATGATTGTTCCGGCTTGTACAGTTTATGGCAGAAAAATCCTGTCGCTGTTATAATTTTTGATCTCCTGTTCCAATATACCTGCATCATTTTTGTTCAGTATGCTTATGGTAAACGGAAGTATCAATGATTCTCCAGGGTTCAGCTTGTCCGGAAATTGAACTGATCGGTCCACATTTCCATCGTGGTCAAGTCCACTGTTGCCTATTTCAAATCCCATACCATCCCAATTTTTATAGAATACCGGGGTTCCATCCTTGTAGGTAAATTCATTCGTTTCTGCACCCCCGGAGCAAAACCAGGTTTGGAAATAGGGGGTTTGCTTAAAAGAGATGGCAACACTTTCCTTATGAGCATATTTTGCCAGTAAGGTAGTTTTCAGGAAATCATCGTGATCGTCCACCTTAAGCCCCTTGTGGATAATGCCATATTCGGTTCGTATTTTATTTTCTCCTGCCTTGTGCCAGGTTTCAAAATCCTCACGGACCGATCCTCCACCTCTGTTTTCAATAGATTTGGCCGGAACAAGCAATTGTGCCCCTTCTTCTGCAAAAAAAGTGACGTGATAGCCCAGGTCGGGTTTTTGTGGGGTACCGGAGATGTTTTTTATTGTATCTTCGAGCCAGAAACCTTTCAAACCTTTGTTTATACAAACCTTACGATTAATCTCAAATACGGGATTGCCGGTCTCATACCATTTGTGCACCGAATAATCGCTGATCTTCCTCCAAATAAATTTGCCCTCAATTGTTATTTCATCCTCCTCCGAAGCAATGTTCACATACCGGACCGGTATATTGGAAGTCTCACCATGGAGTGGGTAGAGTTTATTTGTTTGTTTATCGGTGTAAGGCATTCCCCAGTTGTCCATTCCGTATAGTTCAAGACCTCCCATAAAAGTTTTTAGCATGGTAAATCCGGGAGTAGATTTGCCGTTGAGACATATTTCATCCGACAACAATCTTAGCTCATCAGGGTCAACCAGTCCACATGGCGGATCCCAAAAAATTGGATTGCTGTTACAAAAAACCTCTCCGATGCTCAGTCCTTTGGAGGGTAATATCTCAACCGATATGCTTTCACGCTCTATTACCAGTCGGTTTGCATTATCCGGCTCACCATCCAGGTGAATGAGCTTCACTTGAAAACCATTCATTTCAAACGAATTGGAATCGTTATTTTCCGGTGAGATACAGTTAAGTTGTCTGGTTTCCTTCATTTTATCTAATTATGTGTTTTTTCCGGTATTCTATACTCTCTTTAACCCACAGCACTTCTTTTCTTTTCTCAACGTGTCTTTAAAATGTTGTATTCCCGCAGCGCAGGCGAATGCGTAACTTCTAATTCCAAAATCAGAATAATTTCCTGATAAAAGATTGTATTTCAAGCAATTAAAATTCAAGCATTGCGTTTTTTGCTTCCCCGCCAAGGAACCTGCATGCTTTATACATTGCCTTGTTGTGTAGGTTGCTGCATGCAGGTTTCACAAGATTATTTTGTCATGGTAAGTTTCATGAGTATAAATTATTGCTGTCCGTAATAGGCATCCTTTCCGTGCTTTCTTTGATAATGTTTCCGGATGAGCGTATCTTTTAAGCGATCAACAGAGGGATTTATCTGCAGGGTCAGGTATGCCATTTCAGCCAGTTGTTCCAGTACAACGCTGTTATACACGGCTTTGGCTGCATCTTTCCCCCATGAAAACGGTCCATGGCCGGCAACCAGCACCATCTCGATCTCTTTGTGGGAAATGCTTGTAAAAGTCTCTAAAATCTGGTTGCCGGTCTCTATTTCATAATTTCCCCGTATCATGTCATTACTCATGATTTCGGTACAAGGAATATCTGCTGCAGCATGATCAGCGTGTGTAGTACCCAGTATGGGTACTGGCATTTTGGCCTGAGCCCATGCCGTAGCATAGGTTGAATGCGTGTGTACAATTCCACCGATATTTTGAAAATTGTTGTAAAGCACCACATGAGTATCCGTATCCGAGGAAGGCTTCATTTTACCCGCTACGATTTTGTGTTCGAGGTCAACAATCACAATATCTTCAGGCTTAAGAGACTCATAAGCTACACCGCTCGGTTTTATCCCTATAACTCCTTTTTCCCTGTCAATAGCGCTTACATTGCCAAATGTATAAATCACCAGACCAAGTTCAGGCAATTGCATGTTGGCTTTGTATACTTCCTCTCGTAATGCCGAATAGGTCATGATTTACCGGTTAAATTGTTCGAACCAGCTTTTGCAAGGGCTGGTAAAGGTTTGTTTTCAGCCAGTTTTAAATCAATATGAATTTCAGGTATTTGAAGCGGTGATAAAAACCAAGCCTATCAAATAGCAGATAAACATCATGGTTAGGTATATATTCGTGCCTTTGGGAGCAGCTTTAAATTCCTTCCAAACCAATAATCCCCATAGCACGGCAACAACGGGCGCTGCATTGCTAAGTGCATAAGAAATGGCTGGATTCGTGCTTCCCATGGCCATAAATGAAAGCACCATACCCAGCATCCAGATAAAGCCACCCAGTACCCCTGTAAAGTGTGTGCGCATGCTACCCTTCCAGTATTCTTTCATTTTTACAGGTCTGCTTTGCACTGGGTAGCGCATAAAAATCGGGTTGATGATGATGGTACTGATGAATATACCAAATGATAGAAATACGACCGCTGAATAGGGTGTCAACGTACCGGCACCACCCGATACAAATTCATTATCAACAGATTTCACCACGAGACCATAAAAGAAAGCGATGAGCAATCCTGCAAATACCGACAGAAGAATCCCTTTCAAAGTAGGTTTCTCTGTTTTTGCAGCCAGTCTGCGGTAAGCTATCATTGTAAGTATTATGGCTACAACAATAAAAGCAAGACCGGTGAACAAAAGCGCCGGATCAGATTCAGGGTAACCCTTATCCTGAATCACCAGTATGTAGTTGAAAAGGATCCCAACGACCCAGGCTAATCCTCCTCCAATAGGAAATCCTACCGACATGCCGGCTACGGCAATCGCTGCCACAAGCAGGATGTTGCCAAGGTTCCAGATAGCCCCACCCAGCATGGCATAACCCATGCTCTTAAAATCTGCCTGTTGCAGATCTGCGAGAAACGGACGGCCGGCATCCCCTAATGAACCCAGCGTAAATGCTGACAATAGAGCGAAAACAAGCAGGCCGATGGCGAGATCCCAGTAGAATAACTCGAATCGCCACTTTTTCTCGGCGAGTTTTTGTGTGTTTGCCCATGAGCCCCAGCATATCATGCAGAGGACGAACCATACTACTGCCAAATAATAGTTGTCAATGAGTACCATTTCATTTATTCATTTAAAGTTTAACTGATATAGAAACATATATTGGTAAATCAAATGGAGTTTTCGAACCAAACCTACTATTTTTTTTGAAAATGACAAAATGAAACAAGCATAATAAAAATAATTATTAACACACACGACAAAATGATTATTTTTATTATGCGGTTCATTCTGACCATTAAAAATAAAAAAATAAACAGATGAAAACAATTTCGGCAGGATCTATTCTTGGGTAAATACTTTACATTCTCCATCCGGTAATTCAGGCTCCCGCACTTAAAGAAAGGGTCTGAAGCACTTTTGATCAATACTTTTTTCTGTAATTTCAAAACTTACGAGACCGCCAATTTCTCCTTGAGACGTATTACCTATCAAAAGCATTGAAAATAGGGACGTAATAAGAAGTAAATACTTCATTCCTTATTAATGAGTCTGCCCCAAAAAGAGCTATTTTTGGAGTTGGCTCAATGATTATTGTTTCCATATCAGAAACCCGATCTTTTTCCAACATGCTAATCATTATCCCGGAATACTTTCGGGGCTTCGTTTCCACGGGCAAAATTTATTTTTTCTTCCCAAACGGCTCTCATTTTATTCAGCCTTGATGAATACTTTTCTTCCTTTGCCAGGTTAGTGGTTTCATCCGGGTCGTCTTTCAGGTTGTATAATTCTTCATAAACCGGTTTTTCTCCGTTAAGGGGATTTTCAATGGAAATTCTGTATAAAACAAATTCCGGATCATTCCTGCCTGGCGGCATATAATCCATGTCTAATCCAATCTGTTGTTCGTCCGCTTTTTTATTTACAAAAGCTGAGACCATATTGTTTTCGTAGTATCGTATATATTTCCATTCCTTATCCTGAACAGATTCGCACCTGGGATTGCCGCAGCACAATGTGCCCCAAAGGTTCTCGGAAAACGAATACTCCCGGACTTTTTGCTCTTTTCCTTCAAGCAATGGACGAATACTTTTTCCCTGAAAAGATCCCGGAATATCAATTCCGGCATAATCAAGCATGGTAGGGGCAATATCAATAGTCTGAACAAGGTTATCCAATTGTTTTCCGCGTGCTTTTGTTTTGGATAAGGGGTTATAGACAATAAACGGAACGTGGGTGACAACCTCATAGCATAACGCTTTCCCGCCTAATCCGTATTGTCCCATGAATAATCCATGATCCGAAATGAAAAATACAATGGTGTTCTTGTCGAATCCTTTTTCTTCTAATTGCTTCCTCAATTTTCCAAGCAGCTTATCGACTCCGGTCATTGCCTGCATTTGCCTTGTAATGCGTTCTTTATTGGTCTCCGGCTTATCCACGTAATCATACACATTCTGTCGTTTTTCTGCTTTTAACAGATCGGGCGGTAATTTGGGCGTGGTGATATCCGATTTAGCCACGTAATGTTTGGGTAAAGGAATTTCTTTGTCGCGGTACAATGATTTATAAATCTCAGGATCAGATTCCCGTTGTTTCATCGTTCCTGTCCCGACATCATGGGGCAAATTAAAACAAATACTCAGGCAGAAAGGCTTGTCCGCGGGCAAAGAATCAAGAGAGTGAATGGCTTTTTCCAGGCTTCGTTCATTGCTGAGAAAATCATTTACCCCTTCCTCGAGGATTTCAACCTGCGTATTATCTTCCGCGTGTTCAAATATGGGATGCCGGGTTTTCGGGTAAAAAGTAAGGTGCTGGTGCGCCCCG
>CAYYLT010000125.1:0-9861 GCA_964472385.1 uncultured Bacteroidales bacterium | reverse complement strand
AGAGCCTGGCCATATCTGAAAAAACAAGCAACCAGCAGCCCATTCAAACATTCACCCCTTAAATCATTGAATCATTAAAAAAATATTGGTTTACACATGAAATCGTTATTGTCTAATCCAACATACCGCAATAGGTATATAAACCCAGGTACAAGGGTCCTGCTGGATCTCAACCATCCGTCGCATTTTCATTTCTTCCGGGAGTTCATCCTTACTGTCCGTAAAAAAAAGGTCATCCTTTATATCACAATAAGGAACAGAAAATACCTGGCTGAGCTCCTGGAAGCCGATGATATCCCCTATATTTTGAAAGGGGGAAGGTCAAAGACCCTTGCCGGCAAGTTCTTGATATTGTGCCGGGATGTATTCCGGCTCTTTTGGTTAGCATGGCAGGTCAAACCCGACGTTTTCCTCTCCTTTGCCTCCCCTTACGCTGCTATAGCCGGTAAACTGGCCGGCAGGCCTGTCATTACCTTCGACGATACCGAATGCGACCGTCTCCTTCACCTGATATACCCCCGGTTTACAGATCTCATCCTTACGCCGGAATGCTTTCAAAAGTCATTCGGCCCAAAGCATGTGCGCTTCAAAGGGTATAAAGAATCGGCATACCTCAGTGAATATAATTTAATAAGAAGCCCCGGCCTTAAAGCGTCTTTGGGTCTGAATAAAAACGAACCCTACATTCTGGTACGGTTCGTCGCTCACAGAGCAACCCATGAATTCGGTCGGCAAAAATTGTCCGACAACCTGAAGATAAAAATTGTCCGTTTTCTGAACCAATACCATAAAGTCTTGATCTCTTCGGAAAGCGAACTACCGGCAGCTTTGAGACAATATGAACCGGATATACCGGTACATTGGATGCATCAGGTACTGGAGGAGGCAACGTTATTTTTTGGTGAAAGCGCTACTATGGCAGCAGAAGCCGCATTGCTGGGTACACCGGCCATATTTATCGAAAACACGGGCCGGGGTTTTACTGACGCGCTGGAAACAAATACAGGCATACTCAACAGGTTTACGGTGAATAGGTTAAATCAGGCCCTGGATAGGGCAGCGGAGCAACTGACCGCCCGGCAGATAGATCCGGACGACCGGCCGGGCAGTAACCCGTCAACCCCCTACCCAACTACCCGTATCCTTTACCTGTTAAGCTGGCTAATAGAAGATCCGGTTCGCAACATCCGGTATCTGATAAAGCATCCGAAACATATAAGGCATTATAGGGCAAGGTAAGTAAGGGATTGCGTTGCAGGGGAAATTAATGCGTGCATGGTTGAAGGTTTGATAAAGCGTTTGAGAAAAAGTTTGAAGGTTTGAATGTGGGAATGCGTTGCCGGTTATTTTGTGCCCTTCGTGCTGTCCTTTGTGTTCCTTCGTGATTTCAACATTCCTATTTAACCACAAAAGGCACGAAAAACTTCACTAAAGGACACGAAGCTTTTTGCCAAAAAATTATGCAACCATTTTTGGCTGTATTTCGTAACATCATCGTTTTCTTATCGTTTTGCACCGACAGCTAAGGTTGCTGCATAAAGACAACAATACAGGTTGGTATATCCCGGCGGAAAAACGCGAATATGACAATAAGAACCAGAATATCCCTGATTTTAATTGATGCCATTCTGCTGTTGGCATCATTTTCACTGGCCGTAATCATCAAACCCGCACCGGAGATAACTTACTTTAGGAACTATGCAGGATCGCTGGCGATATTCCTGCTTTTATGGCTGCTCATCTCTCATATAAGCAGCAAGCTGGATGCAGGACGTTATAACAACCTCCGGAGCCTGAACATCACCATCATCATTACCAACCTGTTTATTCTTTCCCTGAGTGTGCTGGTTATGTTTGCTGCCAGAAACCTCGACTATTCCCGCTTTATCGTTTTTGGTACCATTGCCATGGCCACCCTGATGGAAATGATCCTGGCCTACTTTTATTTTTACATCAAACATGCGAAAGCCGGGCGCAATGGCATATTCACCTCCTACAAAAGCCGTTTTAACCTACTCCAGTTGGAAAACCCGGACAATGAACCCCATCCTTTTACCATCGAAGAACAAAAGACCCCCCGCAGCGATAAGATTGATCAAACACTCATTGCGGAAGCAGGCAAAAATGTGTATGATTTCATCAACAAGCACATGGACCTGAGCAACGGAAATCATATCGTCTTTTCCACGACCACCCGCTTCAATATTAAAAGAATACCCCGCGAGCATTACACCAATCTGGTAAACCTTAAACGCATCAATGACATCCGGTATATCAACAAATTTTTCGAAACAGTGAATGAAAAGATCCCGGAAAAAGGCGTTTTCGTAGGTTGTGCCGAAACAAAAAATCAGCGCAAAAAGCGTATCCTGAAAAAATACCCCCCCGGCATCAACATGACCGTATATATGGTCGATTTCATCATCAAACGCCTATTTCCCAAATTCTACCTTACCAAAAAAGCATACTTTTTCCTAACCCGCGGAAACAACCGGGTGATAACCAAAGCCGAAACACTGGGCCGGCTTTACTCATGCGGGTATGAGATGGTTGATGAGACCAGCATAGACGGTAAATTATATTTCGCAGCCAAAAAAATAAAAAAGCCTGCATTTGATGAGAATCCAACCTATGGTCCTTTTATCAAACTGCAGCGCATCGGAAAAGACCGCAAAATCATCAACGTGTATAAACTGCGGACCATGCATCCTTTTGCCGAATATATCCAGGATTATATCTATTGCAACCACAACCTGCAGAACGGGGGTAAGTTCTGCAATGATTTCCGCATCACAACGCTGGGTAAGATCTTCCGCAAATTCTGGCTGGATGAGATCCCCATGGTGATCAACCTGGTCAAAGGAGAGATGAAACTGGTCGGGGTGCGACCCCTCAGCGAACATTACTTCAGTCTTTACAATGAAACATTGCAAAAAAAACGCATTCAGTTTAAACCCGGTCTCCTCCCCCCTTATTACGCAGATCTGCCTGAAACACTGGACGAAATACAGGAATCGGAAATGCGGTACCTGGAAGCTTATGAGAAGCATCCATGGCTCACCGACTGGCGGTATTTCTGGCAGGCAGTCTTTAATATCCTCTTCCGCAAAAAAAGAAGCGGATAACAAGCATGCGATAACCTTTCTCTGCCCCTGCCAAATACCTTTCCTGTATATTCTCCTGACCACATATTGACAGACACAATTATTCTTCGTAACTTGCTCCATTCCACATAAGGCAAAATTTGGTATATGGCAAAGCGAAATAAAGAAGAAAAAATATATGGAAGCTATGATTCCCTGAAAAAAGAGAATCAATACTTACGGGAAAAGATCAAATTGCTGGCTTCTGATGAATCGCAAACAAACCTTAAGGAAAATTACCTTACCCATATTTTTGACAGCTTACCTTATATGGCGGTGGTATTCGAATCGACCGCCCGGGACAAACATTTTCATATCCGGGACCTGAACCACAAGGCAGAAAAATTGTTTCAAAACAACCGGGAAGCTTTGCTGGGTAAAAGCGCTGATACAATCTGCCATTCACTACATGCCGAGCATTTTCATCAGTCTATGCGTAAAGTATTGTATAGCGGAGAAAAACAGATCCTGCATGAATATCCTTTCACGGGCCATAAAGGTGGACAAATGATCATTTCCAGGATCAATGCTTCGTTGGTATCTGTTTCGCAGTATCCTGTGCCGAAAGTCCATTTAACCCGCAAAGCAAACGGGTTATCGGAAAACGCTGCTCCCAACCTGCATATAACATCAGATGACAGGCCATCTGACCAGGAAGGCCTTGCAGGCTATAAAAAATACAAAAATCTGATGTCTTTTGCAGAAACTGCCATCCTGGAGATCAATGACCAGGGAATGATCGTTGAATATAACCACAAGGCCGGAGAGCTTCTGGGATCTGAACAATTGCAGGATAAACAGCTTAAAGAAGTGCCTTTTCTCAAAAATACCGGGGTTCCTGACCGTTTCAGGGAATGCCTGCACCGGAAAACTTATATCGGCGGATCCCTGGTTATAGACCATCAAGAACAGCAAATAACCCTGAAATACCATTTCAATCCTTTGAAAGACGAAAAGGGCAGAACCCGGGGTATCATAGGTATCTTCGATGACTGCACGCACATCAGTGATATAGAAGACAAGCTGCGGCAAAGCGACAAACATTACAAAGAGCTGGTTAAGCGGCTACCCGAAGTGGTATTTGAAACAGACCGGGAAGGTAATCTATTGTTTACAAATGATAAGGCCTATGATATATTCGAATACACAGAGGAAGATTTTATCAGGGGATTGAACATATTTCAATGTCTGCACCTTCGTGATCAGGAACGGGCCCGGTCAAACATGACGGCTGTATTGGAGGGGCAGCCCTCCCCGGGTAATGAATATACAGCCGTTTCCAAATCCGGAAAGCTGCTGCCTGTTTTGATTTATTCCACCCCCGTTGAAAAAAACGGACAGATAAGCGGACTCCGCGGTCTGTTGGTGACCATCAGCCGCTTAAAAGAAACCGAATCGGCGCTGGAGAAAGCAAAAGATAAAGCAGAACAGTCAGACAAGCTAAAGTCAGCTTTCCTGGCCAACATATCCCACGAGATACGTACACCCATGAATGGGATCCTTGGTTTTGCCGAATTGCTAAAAGCCCCTGACAATACAACAGAAGAAAGGGAAGAATATATCAACATCATCCAAAATAACGGTAACCAGCTCCTCAGCCTGATCAACGATATCATAGATGTGGCCAAGATAGAATCAGGACAGGTTGCGCTGCATAAAAAACGGTTTGATCTGAATGCTTTTATGTCCGAACTGTACCACAGCTTTCAAAAGCAATATGCCGACCAACTGAAGCAAATAGATTTTAAGCTCCTCCCCGAAAGTCCCCAACAGCCTGTCAGGATCTACACCGATCCCGCCCGCATCCAGCAAATACTTTCCAACCTCCTTGTAAATGCCTTTAAATATACACCGGGAGGATCGGTTAAGTTTGGCTATAAGCTCAACTACCTGGTCAACAAAAAAAGTTATATCCAGTTCTTTGTAGCCGATACCGGTATCGGCATCGACAAAAAGGATTTCACAGCCATATTCGAACGTTTCGGGCAGATCAACAAAACCGGGAATAACCAGACGGGAACAGGTTTGGGCCTTACCATATCCAAAAACCTGGTGCACCTAATGGGTGGCAGGATATGGCTGGATTCTATTAAGGGAAAAGGATCTACCTTCTATTTTATTATTCCCGGTGAACCTCATGAATCCGAAGTGGAAGATCTGAAAGAAAAAGAGACGACCCTGGAGTCCGGTAGCAGCTATAAAACCATCCTGATCGTGGAAGATGATATCATCAACCAGCAATACCTGCAAAAACTGCTGGGAAGAAACAACATCAACCTGATCTCCACCAACACAGGAGAAAAAGCCATTGAAATTGTCAGCGCCAATCCATCGATCGATTTGATACTCATGGATATTCGCTTACCAGGTATCAACGGATATGAAACCACCAAAGCCATCCGTCATATCAGCAGCCAAATACCCATAATTGCCCAAACTGCCTATGCGATGCATAACGATCATTCCAAATCACTGCTCATGGGCTGTGATGATTACATCAGTAAGCCCATCGATCAAAATGTTTTATTTGCCAAATTAAATGATTATCTTTACCCAAATAAAAAACAATAAATTATGCAAAGGACACTGATAATTGGTTTACTGGCAGCATTGATATTAACCATATTTGCTTTGCAAAACGACCAGCCGACAGACATCAACTTCTTTATCGGTAAAGTAGAAGGCTCTCTGTCTCTGATCCTTCTCATAACCGTTATTATTGGTGTTATTCTGGGTATTTTGTTTTCCGTACCCTCCATCAACAAGCAGACAAAAATCATTCAGAAGAAGAACAAAGAGATTAATAAGCTACAAGCTTTGCTGGATGATTACAGGAGAGAGACCGGAAGGACCAAAGAGCAGGATGAAAAAGAAAAATAATCCGTTTAGCAAAGAGGGGATCAATATACCTGCCTATGCGAAGTATCCACAGGCAGGTTTAATTTTTTCCACATATAATACCCGCCTTGCAGCTCATAAACAATTTTAAACCCTTTTTCACCGATCAGGATGTTGCATACCGTTGAGGTGCGGTCTTCATGTTCGCAATATATATACAGGGGGACAAACCTGTCAAGACTATCCACCAGCCTGTTCAAAGCATCCCTGTTTCCGGCAAAACGCGCACCGGGAATCCTTTCTTCTTCATATTCACGCACCATACGCGTATCCAACAACAATGCATCCGGATGACGCTGAGTTTCTACATAAAAATCTTCAGCTATAAGCTTCGAACAAGCATGCTCCGTATTTTGTTTTTTCAACAGCGTACACGCCGATGCGAAAAGCAGGATCACAAAAGTGGCATTTTTTATCACAATATTACAGTCTTAACTCTCCCATTCATGGTGCTTAGATGATATCATGCAAGATATAGCCTTGACCCACACAAAAGTAATAAGGGTTTGCATATTTGACAAAAATTTTGCGCATTCACGCATGCAAACATTAGCTACACCCACATCAGTTCGCGGAAAATGATATTGGAAATCAATTTTCCTTCATTGGTCAATACCATATGATCGTCGCGGTAATCCATATAACCCTTCTGCAGAAAAAACGCCGACTGTTCCATCAGGTGACGTTGATAGCCTGTGCCAAATTTTCTGCCAATTTCTTCCGGGCTGACCCCCCATCGCGTTCTCAGGCGGGTAATGATCCATTCATTGAAAAGGTCTCTTGTAGAAAGGATCTCTTGTTTGCAGGGAATGCACCCACGGTATAAAGCATCCAGATAAAATTTAATACTGGCAACATTCCACTGCCTGCTCGTACCATTATAGGAATGCGCCGAAGGGCCGATACCCAGATACGGTATTTGCTGCCAGTAACTGGTATTGTGTTTGGACAGGTAACCGGGGCGGGCAAAATTGGATAGTTCATAGTGTTCAAACCCATAATAACCGGCATAACTGATCAGCAATCGAAAAGCTTCCACGCTGGTTTCTTCTGAAGGCATTGTCAATTTACCCTGCTTTTCCATCTGCCCAAAAGGCGTATGGGGTTCTATGGTCAGGTGGTAAGCAGACAGGTGCTTGTAAGGATACCGGAAAGCCTTTTGCAGATCCGCTTCCCATCGGGCATTGCTTATACCCGGAATGCCATAGATCAAATCAATGGACACATTGTCGAACCCTTTTTCGAATACCTGCTCCAGTACCCACTCATTTTGCGCTGCCGTATGGCGACGGCCCAAAAACACCAACACTTCATCATCAAAACGCTGCACACCGATGCTGATCCGGTTAAATCCCATATACTTCAGCTCACCAATACTGGTTTTTGACAGGTCATCCGGATTGCATTCCACAGTAAATTCGACCGCCTCATCTATGGGAAATTTGCTGTGTATGACTTCAAGCAAAAAGCTTAGTTGATCCATATCCAAAAGAGAAGGCGTACCACCGCCAAAATATACCGTTGAGATCTTTTCCCCGCCCAAATAATCTTTGCGATAATCAAGTTCTAATCCCAGAGCCTCTACCAAACGGTGCACTTCCCGCGTATTGGTAACGGAAAAAAAATCGCAATAAGGACATTTGGTTTTGCAAAAAGGTATATGTAAATATATCCCTGCCATCACTATGGATTAACATTGCATAAAAGCCACGCCTGTCATGGTATTGGTCAATATGTTCCACGTGAAACATAACGGTAAGCCCTTATCCGCAATTGTATATCTCATCTTAAATTTATTTAGGGTCTGCTGAAAAACACAAAAAAACCTTAAAATCAATAGAAGACTTTTCAGCAAACCCTATTTAATACATTGACTTTCAGCATTTTAAACACTTTATTTCGTATCCTTTACAATCAACCTGAAATTCATTTTTTGCATTAATTTTGCATCAAAAAAATAGCCCACAATTATGTATACCCTGCTCATAAACCCTTTCTTATATTTTTTGCTGTTGCTTGCAGCCATAGCCTACGGAAGCTTAAGTCCAGGCGATGCCCGGGAAAATATGCAGATATTGCACTTTGAAAATGCAGACAAGCTGATACATGGCCTCATGTATTTTTTACTGACCCTGAGTCTGGCCTATGGCATGATGAAAAAAAATGTATTTCTCAAGCAATGGAAAGTGAATCTTGCTGTCATTGGTGCTCCGGCTGTATATGGTTTACTCATGGAAATGCTGCAATACCTCCTCACCCATGACCGGAAAGGGGATCCCCTTGATATGCTGGCCAACAGTATAGGTATAGCCCTGGCGTTTCTTCTCAGTTATCGGTTTATCCATATGCATAAAAACAATATCAACCATTAATTTGTGCTTGTCCTCCATTTTCACCGGCTGGGTTACACCTGTTTTGAATGACAGTGAACTTTAGGGACAGAAAGCCAAAACCTAATTCATGCTATTCAAATTCCAATGGTACCATGAGATTGTTTAATATCATCTTTCAGACTGGCAATGGTCTCCTCTTTAAAAAGATCGTATAGTTGTTTGCTGATGGGCCGGAATTTTTTATTCAGGGGGCAGGGAATAAAATTGGGATCATAATCCCTGCAGGTTCTTAACCCAATCAAACATTCATAAAACATATCCATCCCGTCAATGATCTCTATAATATCCAGAAGCGATATTTCAGCAGGATCGCGACCCAAACCAAAGCCACCATGGGGTCCCTTTGTTGATGATAAAATCTTATGTTTTACCAGGGTTTGAAGAATTTTTCCCAGAAATGGCGTGGGAATATCAAGATCTTTTGCAATGGTTTTGATTCCGGTTTTTTGATTTTCCTTTTCATGAAGCGCCAGATAAATGGTAGCGCGAATTCCATATTTGCAGGTATTGGATAAAATGGACATAATGAACGATTATTTGTTTATGGGAATCTTTTTTATCCTTCGTTCGTGCCTACCCCCATCGAATTCCGTTTGAAGAAAGGTATCAATGATATCGACAACCTGCTCAAAATCCAAAAACCGGGCAGGCAAAGCACAAATATTTGCATCATTGTGGGCTCTTGCTACCCGGGCTATTTCATCACTCCAACATATCGCCGAGCGAATGCCTCTATGTTTATTGGCTGCCATGCTAATTCCGTTACCGCTCCCACACAAGGTGATGCCCAAATCACTTTCACCCTTTTCCACCGAATCAGCCAAAGAATGCGCAAAATCAGGATAATCCACGCTATCAGGAGAAAAAGAGCCAAAATCTTTAACCGAATAACCCTTTTTTTGCAGAAAAACCTTTATGCGCTCTTTTAACTCAAAACCAGCATGATCCCCCGCAATACTTATTTTTCTTATTTCCATCATTTAACCCATATTTAATTGATCATTACACAAAGGTATATAAATTATCTCATGTACAACTATTGTAAAGGGAATTACGTTATATATTTTATATCCACCGGACTTATTAACCATACCGGTTAAAATGTATGTTAACTACTATGGAATTTTTGTTAAATATTTTTTTTGCTTTTTTGAATGCTTTATCCCCTTAATAAAAATTTCCAATGCAAAAATGTTTTTTTTTCATTTTATTCAAAAGGTATTAAACACCTTTTTTAACAACTTTGTTTCACCAATACAACAAAATATTTTTAACATGCCTGGTTCATTAACAGATGTTCATAAATACGCTAAAAATTTATCAGTCAGTCATGAAAAAACTTAACAATATGTTAATTCCATATCAATTTTAGGTTAATTTCGACATTTCAAAAAAAAATAAAAGAAAAAAACAAACACTTTCAACCG
>CAYYLT010000124.1:0-9863 GCA_964472385.1 uncultured Bacteroidales bacterium | reverse complement strand
CGGATACAAATTTTCCATGGAAATTTTTAAAGATAACGAGCTCCGGTCAAAACTCATGGCAGACAATATGCAATGGGATTCCACCAAAAATAAATGGATGATCTACAATTATTACATTCGTAATATTACGGACAAAAAAAAGGATTCGATCATACAGGGCAGGAGTATGGATACCACTTTGTCCATCGAACCATCGGATCTGGGACAATATACCGATATTGTAACAACCATGAACATGTCGGAGCTCAATGATTTCATACAAAAAAAACGAAGTCAGGGGGCCGAAAACCTGGAAGAATATCTGATAGAAAAACACCGGCGATTTTCCTTTCCCTTTTCCACATTTATTTTAACCCTGATAGGGGTTTACCTCTCCTCCAAAAAATTAAAGGGTGGTATGGGAATGCAAATCGGTATTGGCATCGCATTAAGTTTTGCCTATATACTTTTCATGCGCTTTTCAACTATGTTTGCCATCAGAGGAGGTATAGAGCCCATCCTTGCAGTATGGATCCCCAACTTCATATTTGCCTTTATTGCCCTGTCACTCTACAGGTTTGCTCCCAGATAGGGGACTGTATTATTCATGATACAGGATAGAATAGATGCAGCATTCCATAAATGATGAAAATCATATTCAACCCGGGGGAAAATAGCTAATTTTAGCGCTGTTGAACGGGCAGCAATTCTTTTGAAGGATCATGTAACCAAAATCAAACAATAATCCAATATGTCACTCAAAAAGAAAATTATTGAACTACATAAAAAGCGGGAAGCAGTGTTAAAAGGCGGAGGTGAGAAGGCTATTCAGAAGCAGGCTGCAATGGGTAAGATGACTGCACGGGAACGTATTATTCATTTGGTAGACGAAAATTCCTTTCATGAATACGACCTTTTTGTCGAGCATGACGCGAGAGATTTTGACATGGACAAGAAAGTGCTGCATGGCGACGGGGTGATCACCGGCACCGGAACCATTTACGGAGCTCCTGTATGCATTTTTGCCCAGGATTTCACAGTTGCCGGCGGGTCGTTGGGACTGATGCATGCCCGGAAGATCGGAAAAATCATGGATCATGCTATGAAAATGCGGGTTCCCCTGATTGGCATCAATGATTCCGGTGGTGCACGCATCCAGGAAGGCGTAAACTCCCTTGCAGGTTATGGAGAAATATTCTATAGAAACACCCTTGCTTCGGGAGTCATACCACAAATATCCGTTATATTAGGGCCCTGCGCAGGAGGTGCAGTTTATTCCCCTGCCCTGACCGATTTTGTTTTTGTTGTGGATAACATATCAAAAATGTTCATTACCGGTCCCGGTGTCATTAAAACAGTACTGGGAGAAGAGATCTCAATGGAAGAACTGGGAGGAGCAAAAGTTCACAGCGAGAAAACAGGCAATGCCCATTTTTATGCTGAAAATGAATTAGCATGTTTTGAGCAAATCAAAAAGCTGATCTCTTATATTCCCTGGAATAACGCACAAAAGGCAAAGAAAACCGAATCTCGTGAACCCCTTACCGAAAACTATCCAATAAACGATATTGTTCCGGGGGATTCGAAAGAGCCTTATGATATGTGTGACATCATTAAAGCCGTTAGTGACGGATCGGAATTTTTTGAAATTCACAAAAAATGGGCTCAGAATGCGGTAATCGGTTTTGGCAGGATCAATGGTGACACGGTAGGATTTATCGGAAACCAACCCCTTATCCTTGCCGGTGTGCTTGATGTAGACTCATCCGACAAAATTGCACGGTTTATCAGATATTGCAATGCATTCAATATACCTCTGGTAACTTTTGTTGATCTACCGGGTTATCTACCTGGCGTAGACCAGGAACATGCCGGGGTCATTAGGCATGGTGCCAAAGTGCTATATGCTTACAGTGAGGCTACCGTACCCAAAATAACCTTTATCCTCAGAAAGGCTTATGGTGGTGGATACATTGCCATGAATTCCAGACATCTGAATGCTGATTTTGTTTTTGCCTGGCCGAGCGCTGAAATAGCTGTTATGGGACCGGAAGGAGCTGCCAACATTATATTTAAAAAAGAAATCCAGCAAGCTGATGATCCTGAGGAAATGAAAAAACAAAAAGTGGAAACCTACAAGGAAAAATTTGCCAACCCCTATGTAGCCGCTGCAAAAGGTTATGTGGATGCAGTGATCGAACCAAAGGAAACAAGAACGATACTGCTACATGCGCTGGAGTTATCCAGAAATAAAGTCGATACCCATCCTTCCAAAAAACATGGTATCCCTCCGTTTTAAATTGCATTATTCATGCAGGCTAAGCCCTTTTTCTAATGCTACAAAACATTCCGGTAATTGAAAACCAAAATTCTTTTAGTACCATGAGCAAAACGAAAAATAATTCATTGACCACATTGATCCTTGACGGCAGCGCCTATAAGACAAGACTAACGGAAAAATTCATGAACCGCAAGCAATGGAAACCCACCCAAAAAAAAGAGGTATATGCTGAATTTCCGGGCACTGTAATACAGGTGGATGTATCTATAGCGGATGTTGTCAAAAAAGGAGACCGCCTTTATATATATGATGCGATGAAAATGCATAACCGGGCATATACCCCGGTAGAAGGCAGGATTAAAGAAATCCGGATCAAAGCAGGAAGCATTATCCGTAAAGGCGACCTTTTGCTTGTTTTAGAATAGCAGCCTTTTTCAAAGATTAGCGTGAATTTAGGATAATATAGCCTGTATTATTCATGCGTAAAGTTTTGGGTAGATGCAAGGCGTCGAAAGCCGATGACGTAGTCGCCTGCTTCGAGGTTTTCGCAACGTAGCAGATGCCCAAAAATTGGCGCACCCGGAAAAAATGTTTAAAAATTAAAATTTTTGAGCATCATAAGTAAAGCATGTATATTCTTTTGTTTATAACTGTTTTCCCATTTTTTATGAATAATACAGGATAGGTTAAGCAATTACTTGTGTCATATTGAATATTTTTTTAGTTTTATGGCGTTTACTGGAAAAACCCTATGAATAGCATACTGATAATTGATCCGGATGAGCGTTTTCTGAAAGAGGTAGATGATTATCTTACCAAATTTGGATATACGGTACTCCCAGTACAAAATGGAGCCACCGGAGTACAAAGGGCGCTTCAGTATACCCCCGATCTGATCCTCTGTGATATCAATCCGGAAGGTCTCTCGGGCCATGAAGTATTCGACATGGTTCAACAGATCAACTCCACTGCAGTCATTCCATTTATCTTCCTCACCAACAAAAAATCACATGAAGAACTCAGATCAGCCATGAACCTGGGTATTGATGATTGCCTGATCAAACCCTTCAGCATGAATGAGCTGAAAAAAACGCTCGAAGTCAGATTGGACCGGCAGGAAAAGATCATTCAGCAAGCCGATGAAAAATTCAACATTCTCATTGACAACGCTTATGTTGCCATATACATATACCAGGATGAGAAATTCAGTTATGTAAACCAAAAGTTTTGTGAGATATTCGGATATGCTAAAAAAGAATTATTGGGCATGCATTTGGTAAACCTGGTATATAAAGATGATATACACCTTGTCATTGAAAAAGTCAATCGTGCATTCAAAGCGATTCAGAATCAGATTGATGTAAATTTCAGAGCCATCAGGCGGAACCAGGAAATCATAGAGCTAAAGCTGGCTGGCAACATCGTAAACATACAAGGAAAGAAAAGTCTGGTAGGATCTGTAACGAACGTCATGGATCCTCAAAATAACCCGCTGAATAATACTACCGAGCACCCGGAGATAACGCCCAGGGAAAAGGAAGTTCTGAATTACATATGCCATGGATATTCCAATACCCAGATTGGGGAATTGTTAAACCTAAGCTCCCGGACTGTAGAAGGACACAGAAACCGTCTGCTAAAAAAAGCAAGCTGTAAAAATTCCGTGTGTCTGGCAGTTTTTGCTGTTAGAAACAGGTTAATACAGATGGAATAGCCTCCATATATTAAATTACCGTTAGTTAGCCTGTATTATTATTCATAACAAATGGAAAAACATTTATAAACAATAAAATATTAGTAATTTACTTATTGTATTCAAAAAGTTTTATTGTTATTCATTGTTTCCGGGTGCGCCAATTTTTGGGCATCTGCTACGTGGCGAAAACCTCGAAGCAGGTGACTATGTCGTGGGCTTTCGACGCCTTGCATCGGCCCAAAACCCGACGCATGAATAATACAGGTTAGGGTGCCGGAAGCCATGCATTTTTAAAACGATTTTTTATTAGCGGACCACTAATGCACCATTCCATCAGTGCAATTCAGCGCCTATTAAATGGGTAAATTCTTCCCGCGTTTTGGTATCTTTCAGAAAGATTCCGGTAAAGGCAGAGGTTGTGGTAACCGAATTCTGCTTTTGTACACCACGCATCTGCATGCACATGTGGTGTGCTTCAATAACTACAGCAACACCCTGAGGTTTTAAGGTCTCCTGTATACAATCTCTGATTTGCATGGTAAGCCTTTCCTGCACTTGTAACCGTCGCGCAAAAGCTTCCACTACATGCGCGATCTTACTCAAACCCGTAATGTATTTCTCAGGAATGTAAGCCACATGAGCCTTACCATAAAACGGGATCATATGATGCTCACACATCGAATAAAGCTCTATATCCTTGACAAGGACCATCTCCTGATAGTCTTCCTGAAACTTAGCAGATTTAACAATCTCATGAGGATCAATATTTTGGCCCTTATTGAGAAACTGCATTGCTTTGGCTACCCGCATGGGGGTATCGATCAGACCTTCACGATCCGGGTTTTCTCCAAGCAATTTCAGAATCTCCTTATAGTGCCCGGCCAATTGAGCGGTTTTTTCATCATCCCAGATCTCAACATGCGAATAACCACTGGTATTATTATTTCCAAAACCATTGTTAACTATTTCCATATCACTTATGTTTATCGACCATAATATTCAACAAAATTGTTTTCCGTTTCTTTTATTTTTACACAATATAGTATCTGACCCAAACGGGCAACCGGTGGTTCCAGGGTTTCCCATATGGCAACTGCAAGATTCTCTGTGGAAGCCAGCGTATCTTGCATAAAGTCCACTTCCGTATTCATGTTTTTGTGGTCAATCTTATCGATCACGTATTCCCGGATAAGCCTACTAAGTTGTTTGATATTCACCACAAAACCTGTTTTAGGATCAATCTCGCCTTTGATGGTCACAAAAAGCTCAT
The DNA here is from genome assembly GCA_964472385.1 of uncultured Bacteroidales bacterium. Lineage (GTDB taxonomy): Bacteria > Bacteroidota > Bacteroidia > Bacteroidales > UBA12077 > JAGXLC01. The sequence continues at coordinate 4,637 of CAYYLT010000124.1, read as the reverse complement.
AATTATGACCATGCCAGTTCGGATTGGAACACAAACCAAAAACTTCCCGGTTTTTTTCATCATCCCAATCCTTCCGAAATAGACGGTGTGCAGCGCTGAATCGCTCCCTTCTTGTAATTAATGCTTCCATACGAATGCAAAAGTTAAAGTTACAAAGGTACTGAAAACAAAAACACAATTTTTGGATGTTTTATGAAATGACATCCAGAAACCGTTTTTGTTTATGCATTCAAAAAAAAAACAAAAACAGGGGAGAGTGTGGAATAACCTCATCAATACAAAACAATATGTTACCAAAAAAAAAGATTTCTCCTTATTTTGGAATTCCTTTTGTATTTTCGTGACGCATCTGACCTTTAAATTTATGCATTATGATTGTAGTCACAGGCGCTGCCGGCTTCATTGGAAACAATATGGTTGCCAAACTCAACATGGAAGGATATACGGATATCATTGTGGTGGATGATTTTTCAAGAGCGGACAAAAACAAGAATCTGGAAGGGAAGACTTATTCAGCTCATGTTCATCGCGATGTGTTCATGCACTGGCTGGAAAATAATGAGAAAAAGGTTGATGCCGTTTTTCATATAGGTGCCCGTACCGATACCACTGAATTTGATCAGAAAGTCTTTGACCGGCTTAACCTGAATTATTCCAAAAAGGTATGGAATGCCTGCACCCAATATGACATACCCCTTATCTATGCTTCCTCTGCGGCTACCTATGGCCGGGGTGAGAAGGGCTACCTGGATGACCACAACCTGGTTTCTGACCTGAAACCCCTGAATCCTTATGGTGAATCGAAAAATGAATTTGACAAATGGGTGCTGCAACAGCATCAGGCACCACCATTTTGGGCAGGCATCAAATTTTTTAATGTGTATGGCCCGAACGAGTATCATAAAGGCCGGATGGCTTCGGTAATTTTTCATGCATTCAACCAGATAAAGGAAACCGGGAAAATGAAACTGTTCCGTTCGCATCGACCTGATTTCGCTAATGGAGAGCAACTCAGAGACTTTATCTATGTAAAAGATGTGGTGAGAGTATTGTATTATTTAATGCAACATAAACCGGAAAACGCAATCTATAACCTGGGTACCGGTAAAGCCAGGACATTCAATGACCTGACAGTGGGTGTTTTTAATGCATTAGGACAGGAGCCTGACATGGGTTATATTGATATCCCTTTGGATATTCGTGAAAATTATCAATATTTCACCGAAGCGGATATATCTAAACTACGCGCTGCCGGATATGATCATCCCTTTCATTCACTGGAGGAAGGTATAGGTGATTACGTAAAGCACTACCTGGTTCCCGGACGCTATATATAGGGCCTGCTTAAAAACACAAAAAAACCTTAAAATCAATAGGATAAGTATATTTATAGTTTTCAAAATGCAAGGATTTTAGCAAATATTCGTAAAAATCCTTGCATTTTTTGAGGCATTTTTTTTGGGGGGGATGGTGCTTTTTTGCTTTAGCATTAAGGCTTTTGGGACACATCGTCAGCCAATTCCTGCAATTCCCTGACAAATTCCTGAATTTCCTCATCTGTAAATCCTTTCTCCCTGGCAGCTTCTTCCAGGGTACCCCAAACCGGTTCCCCACAAGCAATGCATTGAATGCCTTTTTCCATAAGATATTTTACTGACTGGGGTATGCTATCGACTAGGTCTTCAATGGTAATATTTTTGGTGATCTTCATAACAGGGAATAGTTTACTGTTGATGGGGTTATACTTTATCAACTGCCCTGCAAAAAGCTTCAAATACTTCATCTTTCGTGTCTTCTGGTATCTCGCAACCGGCGCTTAGCATATATTTTTTGTCTTTAGCTATTTCTAAGCATCTGATTGATTTCTTTTCGCATTCATCAGGAGTGGATTGCAACATATCTACCACGGGGTCGAGGTTCCCTTTATAACATAAATTTCTCTTACCATAAACATTTTTTGCCTCTTCTAAATTTACCATGTGATCTACATTAAAAAGATCCGCCCCGGAATTGGCCATTTTTTCCAGGATATGGGAAGTATTCCCACATATATGCAGTTTAACCAATCCGTTATGATTGTGAATGGCTGAGCATACCCTTTGTTCATAAGGCAATACAAATTCCCGGAACATATCAGTTGATGTCAGCGAAGCTGCAGCATCTCCGGCACCGATCATCGGCGCCCCAACCTCAAGTTGCCGTACTGCAAATTCAATGACAATACCGGTTAAAAAATCAAGAATATCGTGCGCAAGCTGCGGGTTTTCCATCATCATCATCATAAAATTTGATACACCGCATACAGAACAAGCCTCTGCAAATGGCATATCTACCCAACCCAGCACCAGACTGTCATTTCCTACGGCACGGGCCATAGATTCAACTGCAAGGATACGATCTGCCATGCGTGATTGGTTGCTTAAGCGTTTGAGGTCTTTCTTTTGTAGATGCTTCAGGTCATGTTCATTGGCTATGAGCGGAGCTGAAGCATAGGGTGGTTTGTCATCAGGAAAAACCATATCTGCACCAAGATCTGCAGTTATTCTGAATGCATCAGAACAGGCCGTTATTGCATCAATGGGAAATTTTTCCTTTATATTGATCTGAGCTTCAGCCATGGCTAAGCCCTCTGAGGCATATGTCTTGTAATTGATCCCAAGCCGGCTTTTGGCGAAAAACATTAATAAAGGGAAAACAGGAATTCTGTCCGGTTTCTCCCCCTTAATTGTTGCAATGCATCGTGATTTGCTGTCCATAATTCATCTAACAAATAAATCAATATGAAGTCAATATTAAACAATAATTATTTTATAAAAAAGCGATTTTATAACCGGAAGGGTTGGATCGGAAAAAATCTTTTACAAAAAAATCTTTTACGCCTGTTATCAAAACGATCAATAACAAATTGACCCCCTACTTGCAAACAAATCTGCGGAATACTTGTTAAATAATTAAATATTTATTTAGACCAAATAAAAATTACGTGGAATTAAAAAATATAAAACTATGGCGTTCAAATTACCGGAATTACCCTATGCATATGATGCATTAGAACCTTATATCGACAAGCGAACGATGGAGCTTCATCATGGCAAGCACCATGCGGGTTATACCAACAAGTTCAACGCTGCGATTGAAGGAACAGATCTGGAAAACCAAGAGGTAGAAGAGATTTTGGAACATGTTTCCAATCATCCTTTAGCAATTCGAAATCACGGGGGTGGATTTTACAATCACAGTTTATTCTGGAAAATCATGTCACCCGAAGGTGGCGGAGAACCATCCGGTGAATTAAAAGAGGCCCTTAACCAGGCATTTGGATCATTTAACGTGTTTAAGGATGAGTTTTCCAAAGCGGCAGCCGGAAGATTCGGATCGGGCTGGGCCTGGCTGTACCTTGATCATCTTGACAAACTGGGCATTTGTTCCACACCCAATCAGGATAACCCGCTTATGGATGTTGTAGATTGCAATGCAAAAAAGCTTTTGCTGGGTCTTGATGTATGGGAACATGCCTATTATCTAAAGTATCAAAACAGAAGGGCAGAATACATCCAGGCATTCTGGAACGTGGTTCACTGGGAAGAAGTGGCCAGAAAGTTGAAGGCTTAATGAGAACCTGGCCAGGATGTCAGGTGGCTACATCACACTTGTGTTTCATACCAGTCATGGATATCAAATAAGTTCCCGGTTAAGCTGACTTTCATTTCCCACAGATTGTAAAAGCCGGAATGATTTTAATTCCGGCTTTTTATATGCCCGTATTATTGTATTTCTGAGATAATCACATTACTTTTATTGATTGAAATATAATGATCACCTTTAAACCCGTAAACCATGTTAATGGAACAGCTTATCCGCCAGAACAGGAGCTACAGAAGGTTTTACCAGGACTATCACATAGCTACGGACAATCTTCGGTATTTTATTAACCTGGCCAGACTTTCTGCCTCTGCAAAAAATGCGCAGCCTTTAAAATACCTCCTCTCCAATGAGGAAGCAACCAATGAAAATATCTTTCCCTGTCTAACCTGGGCTGGTTATTTAAAGGACTGGAACGGCCCGGAAGCGGGAGAACGGCCGTCAGCTTACATCATCATGCTGGGAGATCATCAGATAGAAGATAACTTTTACTGTGACCACGGTATCGCAGCGCAAAGTATTTTATTGGGCGCAGTAGAAAAAGGATTTGGCGGATGTATCATAGCCTCTGTCGAACGAAATAAGCTGAGAGAAAATTTCCAAATTGAAAAACGATTTGAGATTCTGCAGGTCATTGCCCTGGGTAAGCCTCGAGAAACAGTGATCATTGAAGAAATGAAAACAGACGAGGACATTCAATACTGGAGAGATGATAAGATGATCCATCACGTACCCAAAAGGAAACTGGATGATATCATCCTGACACTTCCAACATTTAAAAAAAAGGAATAAAACAAAAACATAAAAATATAGCCTGTATTATTCATGCGCCAAGTTTTGGGTAGATGCAAAGCGTCGAAAGCCGACGCGGTAGTCGCCTACTTCGGGTTTGCTGAAATCCTTTCATTTTGGAAACAACAGATATGTTTACCCTATTGACTTAAAGATTTTTTTGTGTTTTTCAGCAAACCCTGCTTCGAGGTTTTCGCCACGTA
>CAYYLT010000123.1:0-10011 GCA_964472385.1 uncultured Bacteroidales bacterium | reverse complement strand
GCTTTGCCGCCTCGTAGCTGATGCACTAAAGACTTTTTCAGCAAACCCTAATTAGTATGCTCAAAAATTTTAATTTTTAAACATTTTTCCCGAGTGCGCCAATTTTTGTGCAACTGCTACGTGGCGAAAACCTCGAAGCAGGGTTTGCTGAAGGCTAACAAAAAATTATCATAAAAAAGACAAGGCGTTTAACGAAATATATGCTAATAACCTTCCAATTTGCAAATAATAAATGTACTCATTCTATTTATTATAGGCATTTTTTGTGTTTTTCAGCAAATCCGAAGTAGGTGACTACGTCGTAGGCTTTCGACGCCTTGCATTTACCCAAAACTTGACACATGCATAATACAGGTTAGAATAATTCCTGATCATATCATTCCGGTATACAAATTCCATTGTTGAAGGCTTTTTTGAATACCCAATGCCTGGCAGGTTTTCATAATGCCTGAATGGCGGTATTACATAAAGTCCCGGATATCACAAGTTTGAATTGTGGATTTTTTCATAGAACCGGCCAATGGTTTCGATGCCGTTAAAGAACTGTTCAAGGGGAAAATTTTCGTTGGGGGAATGAATGGCATCACTTTCCAGTCCGAATCCAAGCAAAATGGATTTGATATCCAATACTTTTTCAAATGTGGCAATAATGGGTATACTACCTCCGCTTCTGACCGGAATGGGCTTTTTACCCAATGTCTCTTCCATCGCCTCAGCGGCCGCCTTATATGCAGGCAGATCGATGGGGCAAACGTATCCCTGTCCTCCATGAAGTGATTTAACAGTCAATTTAACCGTTTCAGGTGCTATGGATTGCACATAAGTACGGAATAATTCTGATATTTTGGTATGATTTTGGTTAGGTACCAGGCGCATTGATATTTTAGCCCCGGCGGTTGCCGGAAGGATAGTCTTGGCTCCTTCGCCGGTATAACCACTCCACATGCCATTGACATCTAAAGAAGGACGGATTCCTGTTCTTTCCAGGGTTGTATAACCTGTTTCACCATTGACTTCTTTGATGTTGATGGCTTTCTTATAGTTTCCCAGATCCATTGGGGCTTTGTTCAATGCTTCCCTTTCTTCTGGGGTTACTTCAATAACATCATCATAAAACCCGGGTATCGAAATCCGGTTCTGTTGATCTTTTAATTTGGCAATCATGTCACAAAGCACATTGGCAGGATTGGCTACGGCACCACCATAGATCCCTGAATGCAGATCTCTGTCAGGGCCGGTAACCTGTACCTCCATATAGGCAAGTCCCCTCAGACCGGTTGTAATGCTGGGATTTTCCTTCCCGAGCATGCTGGTGTCTGAGACCAATATGGTATCTGCTTTAAGCATTTGCCGGTTTTGCTGGCAAAATGCTTGTAGATTAGGAGATCCAATTTCCTCTTCGCCCTCCAGCATAAATTTGACATTGCACTTGAGCGTTCCTGATTTCACAAGGATCTCAAAAGCTTTAACATGCATAAAAGACTGACCCTTATCATCATCTGCTCCCCTGCCATATATTTTATCTTCCCGGATTTCCGGTTCAAAAGGAGCAGTATCCCACTTATCTATCGGATCAACAGGCATTACGTCATAATGCCCATAAACCAATACCGTAGGTTTGGCCTGGTCAATGATTTTTTCACCATAGACCACCGGATTACCTTTGGTGGGAATGAGCATAGCTTTATCCACACCAGCATCCAAAAGTTTGGTTTTTAGTAATTCTGCCATCTTTACCATATCCTCCTTGTGCTCTGTTGCCGAACTGATGGAGGGAATCCGCAGAAGCTCGAACAATTCATCCAAAAACCGCTCTTTGTTCTCCTCAATGTATTGTTTAATATTTATCATATCCAATTTTTTGTGTTGAATTTACGAATATAATAAATTCTTTACACCAATAGAAATATGGATAAATCTATCTTATTTTTTTAGAAAATTCTTATCTTTGAATGTAAACGCAAAAAAATCTATGCTATGCTTAAATTGAAATATATGGGGGTTGGAATTTTCCTGGTTTTGGGGATTATATTGAGTGCAGGTAATCTTAATGCACAGGAGGTGACCGTATGTGGTGTTGTTAAATCCTTCAATAAATATTATTTGAAAGGGGTAAAAGTTACGGCACGTAAATCTGATCAGACGGCACTCACCGATTCATCCGGTCGGTTTTGTATTGGATGTGAGAAAAAAGATAAGCTTGTTTTCAAAGCAAAGGGTTTTTATACGGAAAGGGTTCGCATAAAAAATGATGATTCGGTGAAGGTCAATATGGCTTTCAAAGGTGGGAAGAAAAACAGGCAGATTGCAACGGGCCTGGGTTATATTGATCAATCGGATCTGACTTATGCCATTTCACAACTCAATAATGAGGACAAAAATTTTGGAAAGTACAGTTCGATCTATGATCTCTTGCAGGGTGAATTAACAGGTGTTGATGTAGTCAATCAAACCATTGTGATCAGAGGGATGAACTCTGCGAATTCCGAGACTCTTTTTGTTGTCGATGGAACCTACCGCAACAGTATATCCCATATTCATCCACTGGATGTGAAATCGGTCAATGTGATCAAAGATGGAGGTACAGCAATGTATGGTTCAAGAGGAGCCAATGGGGTAATCATCATTAAGACGAAAAGAGAATAATTTGAGGTTAACCTGATTCGGATTTGTTCCCTTATTTTTTGGCATAACTGTGGTTATCATTTGATCGGCATTTTATGGATGTATGTTTTTGAATCTAAGCAGGCATTTTTTCTTTTTCCCGCCGATTAGATGATCTATTTTTTTCTTGATGAAGGAGTTTGGTATGATGCTGTTTTTTTAACCTGCATTATTCATAAAGGTTAAATGGACTGATGAGAGAATGATGGTAAAATCAAATGTTGTAATAACGTCGTGAAGGAGACAGACTATAAAGATGGAATGAAACTGCCTGTTGCAGAAGAATTTTATTCAATTCAGGGTGAGGGTTATCATACGGGGAAAGCAGCTTATTTTATAAGAATTGCCGGCTGCAATCTCAGATGTTCCTGGTGTGATTCACAGATTACCTGGGATGCCGGGATTCATCCAATGGTTGATATAGCCACCATCGGGTCAAGAGTCAGGGCAACTCCTGCAAAGTCGATTGTTGTAACCGGCGGGGAGCCCACTTTGTATAATTTGAATCCTTTAAGTAATATGCTTAAGGCCGGTGATATAACTACTTTTTTTGAAACTTCAGGTACAGGTGAATTAACCGGTACATGGGATTGGTTATGTCTTTCCCCTAAGCAGTACAAGCCACCCAAAGATATATTTTACCAGGTAGCTGATGAATTGAAAGTGGTTATATGCGAGGAAAAGGATCTCGAATGGGCAGAATCTGCAGCAAAACATGTAGGTTCAGATTGTCAATTGTATTTGCAACCCGAATGGAGTCAATTTAGTACCATGATTCATACGGTTGTTGATTATGCCAAAACGTTTCCGAAATGGAATGTATCTTTACAGGCCCACAAGTTTATGCACATTCCCTAGCCTGTATTATTTACAAAAAATGAATAAACTAGTGTAAGCCAAAGAATACTGGCGTTTTGTTTATGCCTGATACAGACTGGTGTCGGTTGAATAAAGAAAGGAAATTGTTAAATACCCGTGATAGACAAATAGAAAAAAAGATATTTACATCCATGAACCGGTTTTTGCTTATTGTTGTTATTTTTTTATCATTTTCAGATTTGCAGGCACAAGAGCAGTTTTCAACCTCCTCAAAAAGGGCTGCCAGGGCCCTGCAGGAAGCCCTGAAGCAGTCCGGGATAAGAGAATACGATGCAGCGCTGGAAATAATTAAAGATGCTTTGAAAAGGGATAAAAAATTTGTTGAAGCTTATATTGTCAGGGGGCAGGTATATGAAGCAAAAAATAATCCCGCTAAAGCTTTGGATTCTTATCAGCGTGCCATCGACCTGAATAGCAATATTTTTCCCAAGGTATTATACAGTGCGGGGTTATTAAGTCTGGAAATGGGACATTACCAGGAGGCCCAGGATTATTTCAACCGTTATCTCGACAAACCGGATACAGGCCCTATTTTTAGCGAAAAAGCCCGAAAAAAGCTTCGATCCTGTCGATTTGCCTTGAAACAACTGAAGCATCCGGTTCCCTTCAAACCGGAAAGTCTGGGAGAAAGCATTAATAGCCAATATGATGAGTACTGGCCTTCCATATCCGCTGATGCTAAGATCATGGTTTTTACCAGACTTATTCCCCGTGAAGATAAGGAAGAGATAGAGCAGAAAATGAAACAGATGGAATCACACCGGCGAAAATTCATTGAATCGATTATGCAGAAGCATCAGGAAGATTTTTTTATCAGCCGCTGGCAGGATACCTCCTGGTCTGAAGCCAGAAATTTTGGGTCTCCGATCAATACATCATATAATGAGGGTGCCCAAAGCTTATCGGCAGATGGCAGAACCATGTATTATAGTGCATGCAATAAGAAAGGAGGCGTGGGAGGCTGTGATATATATTATGCCCGGATGGAGAATGGCCAGTGGAGCAAACCTTTCAATCTGGGTCCACCCGTCAATACAAAGGATTGGGAATCCCAACCTTCCATTTCTCCGGATGGTAAAACCCTGTATTATACCAGCAATCGGAAAGATGGGAAAGGCAAAAAGGATCTGTGGAAAAGCCGGAAAAAGCCGGATGGTTCCTGGAGTAAACCTGTCAATCTGGGCGATAGCATCAATACCCCTGAGAATGAAGTAGCACCGTTTATACATATGGATAATCAAACGCTTTATTTTTCCTCTGATGGTTGGCCTGGTATGGGTAATCTCGATCTTTTCAAAACCCAAAAGAAATCTGACACTGGATGGACTAAGCCCCTTAATCTGGGTTATCCGATCAATACCCATCAGGATGAATTTGGGATGGTTGTTACCGCAGGTGGATCAAAAGCCTATTATTCCAGTGCACGAGACAAGAAACAGGGTAAAGATATATTGCAGTTTGAACTGTATAAAACGATACAACCTGTGCCCAGTTCCTATTTAATGGGGAAGGTATTTGACAGGGAGACCGATGAGCCCCTGAAAGCAAAGTTTGAACTTATAGCCCTGGATAGCGGGAAAGTGATCATGGAATCCATTGCTGATAGAAATACCGGTGAATTTTTGGTTTGCATCCCCTCCAATAATAATTATGTGTTGAATGTATCGAAAAAGGGTTATCTGTTTTATTCCGATAATTTCTTTTTAAAGGGAATTCATAAAATTGATGAACCCTTCAGGAAGGATATTCCTTTAAAGCCGATAAAAACAGGGGAAAACATGATATTGCGTAATGTGTATTATGCTACGGACTCCTTCCGGCTTAAGCCTGAATCCAGGATTGAACTCAACAAATTGTATCAGTTGCTTATAGACAATGCTGGTCTGGAAATTGAGATATCCGGACATACCGACAGCATAGGTACCCGACATTACAACCTGGAACTATCAGAAAAAAGAGCTCGTTCGGTCTATCAGTATCTTATCACAAAAGGAATAGATCCGGATCGATTGGTATATAAGGGGTATGGTGAGCGCATGCCTATTGCTACCAATAAAACAGAAACAGGCAGAGCGAGAAACAGAAGAACTGAAATAACCATTACAGGCAAATGAGTAACATGCATTCGTATATAGGGTTATTAAGTTTTCCATTTCAACTAAGCTGTATTTCAACAATCGCATTTTTTGCTTCCCTACCATGGAATCTGCATGCTTTATTCATCTCCTTGTTTTGTAAGTATGGTGCATGCAGGTTTCATCTGTTTAAAATTTTTGTCGTTAAAAAAATGCCAAAAATTATGGCACATTCAGGAACCCCCGATGAACTTTTTTAATTAATTGCCTGTGAGTAATTTATGATTAATAAAGTTCATGGTCGTTTCATTCAGGTATTTTTAAGTGTATGGTTATAAGGAGATCCGTATGCTTTGTCCTGTGCATTTTCATGCTGATCGATCAGAGATTTGATGCGCTCGATTTGTTTTTGTTTGTTTACTTCTCTTAAATTGAGGGCTGTTTGTGTAAAATATTGATGATGAGATATAAATTTAAGCTGTAGCTTGTTCCATTCATTGATATCCCCAATTTTGTTCTGCTGTTTGAGTTCATTATAAAGGGTATTGGAAACCGGTATAAAATCACTTCTGCCTAAGTAATCGAGATCTGCATCACACATAATTTTTTCAAGAAGGTTACCGGGTTGGGGGGGGATTTTTGTAGCCAGGATCAGATCGCATATCTGGTCTATTTGTTCCTGGTTGTATTTAAATTTTGGCAAATATTCCTTGGCCAGTTGTGTCCCATGAAATTCATGGTTGTCATAAGCAACGATATGTCCGGCATCATGGAATAATGCTGCTGTTTTTAGCAATAAGATGGCTTCATCATCCACGCCTTCTCCATAACCGATTAATTCGGCCTGGTTGATCACATCAATGCTATGTTTCACATTGTGATAAAACAGGAACTCCGGGAGTTCTTTCTCCAGTTTATCCAATATAAGTTCCTGAATGTCATTAAATTGACTTAGGAGGTATTTGATCATGAAAATATGATTGGCATATCTTCCAACTTTCCTGTTAACAGCATAGGCTGGTTTTATCTTCTTTAATTTTAGAATTTCCATATCACCTTTATATTTAACCGGAATTTTGCCATTGGAATCACAACTAAAGTATTGCTTAATCAATTCATAAGACATGATGGATAAATTGATTTCCCCATAATCACTTGCAGATGCTATGCGTGTGGCAATATGAACCGTATCTCCTTTCAAGTCATAAGATAGCTTTTTCTTTCCGTGAAAATTGGCTGTAACCGGTCCGGTATGAATACCAATTCTAAAATCCCAGAATTCTCTCTTTTGGGACTCATAAGCTTCCTGCAGTTTTAACATGTAATCCTGCATTTCCAGTGCTGCCAGAACAATATCTACCGGATTGGTGATATTCTTTTCCGGAACACCTCCTGCACACATGTATGCATCCCCAATGGTCTTGATTTTTTCAATTTTGTACTTCTTAACAATCTGGTTGAAATGCAGAAAGATGTTATCCAGTTCATCCATGATATCAAATGAAGCATCTTGTTGGGAGATCTTTTTTATACCTTGTAAGTCGGCATAAAGCACTGTCGCCATGTCAAATTTCAGCGAGTGAAGTTTGGATGGATACTTTACGCCTTTTGGCAGGTGCTCGGCGGGGATTTGGACAATGATGTTTTCGAGTTTTTCCTTCTCTTTTTGAATTTCATCCTTTTGATTATTAACCTGTTTGGTATAAGCGGTTAATTTCTTGTTTTCTTTGATCAGCTCTGAAATACGGTATAAAAGTTGTTCTTCTTTATGTTTATCCATCTTTCTTAATCATCATTTCTCTACCTAACGAAATATAGCGATATAGGTTATAAAATATGTTGGAAAAAAATTCCACAAGATTCGTTTAATCTTATATTTTTGTTTATTCATGAAAAAAGGCAAGGCCTTGATCAAAATTTGAGGGCGGCAAAAAATTGCCCAACCGCGCTTATTTGTTTGTTTATCCTAAATAAGGCAGGTTAATGAATTGATTTCACATTAACCCAAATGATTATACGTTTATAGTATTAACATCATTTGGAAGAAATATAACCTTTATTATTCATAAAAAATGGATAAACATTTATAAACAAAAGAATAATAGTGTTTTACTTATTATGCTCAGAAATTTTTATTTTTATACCTTTTTTCTGCGTGCGCCAATTTTTGGGCATCTGCTACGTGGCGAAAACCTCGAAGCAGGGTTTGCTGAAAAACCCAAAAAATCTTTAAATCAATAGGGTAAACATATCTGTTGTTTCCAAAATGAAAGGTTTTCAGCAAACCCGAAGCAGGCGACTACGTCGTGGGCTTTCAACGCCTTGCATCTGCCCAAAACTTAACGCATGAATAATACAGGATAAAAAACATGCAAATATCTCTTTTAAATGTTATTGGCAAGTGTTATCTGCTTATTTGGATATTTATTTCGGCTAACATGCAGAGTCATGGGCAACCATCTGATCTGGGTACGGTAAAAGAGCATAACGGGGAATTGATCATCATATATTCTGATTCAGCATTAACAGGGGATTCGGTTATATTTAGGCTTAACAGAGCATTCTATGAATCTTCCAGATCCTTTTTTGATACATTAAAATATAAAGCGGATCAAAGCTTTATTACGAAAAAGCTTTTTGATTTTCTGGTAGTGGGCGATAAGAATCATCTGAAATCAGGTCGCCAACTGGAGGAGTATATTGCACCTTTTGAACAATTCGAGGGTCGAACGATCCGAAAAATATATGTTCGGCAACTGAATGTTTTTGGGGGCATGATGGATGATTCATCTGCAATGAGTGCCCAATGGTTTAAAGAAGTGGGAAATTGGCTGCATATTCCCACACATGAGTCTATTATTAGAGAAAACTTATTATTTTCGGGAGGAGATACCATTGATCCCGGTCTTTTGCGTGATAACGGAAGAATACTGAGAAATCTGGAATTCCTGAAAGATGCTGGTTTTGTTTTTCAACCTGTTGGAAAGAAGGGGGATTCGGTTGATGTGGTGGTTTTGACCCAGGATGTATGGGCAAAAGGATTTGATGTTAATATGGAAAGTATTAATGCAGGGGAGATTCAGCTTTTTGATGACAACCTGCTTGGTTTGGGCCATAAGTTACAGACCAACATTATTTTTGATTATTTTAAAAATTCGAATCCCGGCATAGAAACCTTTTATGATTTGAATAATTTTCGCGGTACCTTTATTGACAGCAGGTTTTATTTTATGAATGCTTTTCAAACGCGACGATATGGATTAAGGCTCGACAGGGAATTTTATTCCTATCAAACCCGCTGGGCCGGTGGTGCTGAGGTATTCAAAACCAAAACCAGAAGGAATATCGCTCAAAAAGATACGGTTTTTAGCCAGGTGAAACTTGATTTTGTCAACCATGATTTTTGGTTAGGTTTTGCCTTCCCTTTGAAAGGGGGTGATGATTTTTTCCGTAATCGCAGCCGGTTTATTTTATCGGCACGATATCGCAATGACAGGTTTTTTGAAGGACCGCTCATTACCAAGAGATACAACTATCAGTTTCATGATAATCGCATGTTTCTGGGCAAATTGAGTTTTTCGCGTGAAAATTTTTACCAAAGCACCTTAATTTATGGTTTTGGACGGACTGAGGACATTCCCGTCGGTAATATGGCGGCCTATACCTTTGGATGGGAAATGGATGAGTTTTTCCAACGCTTTTATTCCGGAGTTAATGTTCGTCATGGTGCATTTTTTGAGAATTTGGGTTACCTGTCTGTGGGACTTGGTGCGGGAGGGTTTGTTTTTGATAATAAACTGGAGCAAGGGGTTTTGCGTTTTCAAACCCATTACATTAGCAAGCTTTTTTATCCCCATCATCTTAAACTACGGCAATTCTTAAAGATTGACTATTCGAGGGGATTTAACAGATTTCCCGATGAAAGTCTCAAGCTGGACAAAAATACAGACATCAGAGGTTTTCCGGTCTCCAATCTTCATGGAAATAAAAAACTGGTGCTGAAATTGGAAACAGTTGGGTTTACCAATATCTACTATTATGGATTTCGGTTTGCATTTTACGGATTTTGTGATATCGGCTTTTTGGGCCCGCAGAGAAGATTTATTCTCGATAATTCTCCACAAACAGGATTTGGTATGGGGTTCCGGTTTAAGAACGAGAATTTTGTATTCAACACATTCCAGATACGTCTGGGGTATTATCCTTCTTTAAGACCTGAGAGCAGCTTTATTGTAAACCTTTCGGGAGAAAGAGCTCTGCATCACATTCGATATACGCCCGATCCTCCAAGTGTCATTAACTTTTAGCCTGTATTATTCATAAAAAATGGAAAAAAATTATAAACAAAAGAATATTAGCATATTACTTATTATGGTCAAGAATTTTTATTTGT
>CAYYLT010000122.1:0-10038 GCA_964472385.1 uncultured Bacteroidales bacterium | reverse complement strand
TTCACACGCCTCGAATTTGAACTTTATAGAACATACACTTGAGTTTATAGACAGACTAATTGGGGTTTGATGTTGATATACAATTTATTATAAATATATTAATGCATTTATCCGGATTCATGTGCATGAAATTCAGTGTATAAAGTAAGTTCAATTAAAACACTTCCAAACGTTTTGAATTGTACCGCGATGTAAAGTGATTTTTTTTATTAGCTTTAGTATTGATAATTATTTATTTACGTTTTTAGGGTTCTTCGAGGCTGAATGGTATGGACAAGGCCATCTTCTGCTGCAATGGTATTATCAAATACTTCTTTTGCTTCGTTCAGGAGTTGCTGAATGTTTTTATACCGTGCAGAAAAATGACCGATAATTAATTGTTGAGCCTTAGCTTTTTGGGCGATATCAGCAGCCTGGCGGGCTGTTGAATGCATCGTCTGAGCGGCTTCTGTTTTATGCTCTTCCTGAAATGTAGCTTCATGATACAGTAGATCAACATGGTGTATATAAGGCAGCATATTATCGTTATATGCAGTATCGGAACAAAATGCAAAGGAGCGTTGACGATATGGGGGCTCGGTAATTTCATGATGTGAAATGATCCGTCCTTCCGGGGTTTTGTAATCTCCTCCGGTTTTGATATGGTGTATATCTTTTACAGGGATATTGTACCTTTCAACATAGTTTTTTTTAATGTTGGGTAGTCTGGGGCGTTCAAGGAATAAAAAGCCTGATGCGGGAATCTTATGTTTTAGCGGGAACGCATATACTTCAAGACGTTTATCCTGGTACAATAATTCTTTAATATTGGGATTTATTGGGTGAAAACGAATCTTATAATTGCGTTTTCCCTCAAAATTCCGCTTGATATATTCAATAGCCTTTTTTAATCGTTGGTGAGCATAAATATGCAGGTCATTTTTCCGTGCCAGTAAATTAAAAGAGGACAGCAGGCCAAAAAGGCCATATATATGGTCGCCATGCAAATGGCTTATGAAAATATGGTTGATCTTGCCATATTTGATCTTATAGCGTCTGAGCTGAATTTGGGTACCTTCTCCACAATCAATTAAGAAGAACCGCTCATATACATTCAGTAAATGAGCGGTAAGATTTCTTTGAGATGTTGGTAAAGCAGAACTGCTACCCAGTATGGTCAGTTCGAACCTCAAAATAAAAGTTATTATTTGCCTTCGCTGTTTCGGGTGCTTTTCTTCTCTTCCTCCACTTGCACAAACTCTTCGGCTTCATTTGTGGAACTGGTGATATTCAAGACTGTATCAAGTTGTGATATGGTGATCAAACGATCTACAGCATCGTTTAAACCCGTCAGAACAAAAGTGCCATTGGCATTTTTGCACAACCTGTTGGCCACCAGAATAGCACTCAAACCATTGGAGTCACAATACTTCACATGGCTTAGATCAATAATGATGTTTCTTTCACCTTTCCCGGATATAACAACAAGTTCTGATTTCAGACTGGGAGCAACATTTGTATCAAGCTTCTCTGTAAGAACCTCGATAAAGGTATAGTTGTCATATTTATGAATATTGAAGACCATCTATTTTGAAATGTATGAAGAAGGGTTATTGCTTATCATTTTCTTTGTTTTCAGATTTATTGTTATCTTCCTCTTGCTGGTCTGATCCTTCCTGCTTCCTCTCTGATTTTGGTGTATCTTCGGCATGATCATCCTGCTTTTCGGAAGATTCTTTCTCTTCAGATTTTTTTTGCTCTGTAGAAGTTTCAGTGTCTTCAGAAGAACCCGCTTTTGATTCCGATTCTTTCTGCATCTGTGTCGCTTCTGTTTCTTCTTTAGCGGATTGGTCCTGCGAAGTTACCTGATCAGCGTTTTCTTTTTCTCCGGTATCTTCTTCTGTTTTTTCTTTTTGTAATTCAGATTCTTTTGTTTTTTGCTTATTTAATTTTTGGGAATCAGACTGTTCTGTTCCGGAGGAAACGTCTTGCTGTTTGTTTTGTGTTTCTTCCTCAGGTTGCTTGCGAGGTTTTGTAGTAGCTCCTTTATGCCCTTCCATTTCATTCTTTAAAGAAGCCAGATCAGAAATATCCCCAAGGGTAGTTTTTTCAACATTTTTATTTACATTCTTGACATTTTTCCTGGTCTTACGGGTTTGCGACTGTTCCTTTTCTTTCTTGTCATCCTCGTAAACCCTTCTGTGAGAAAGTACGATTTTTTTGCCTTCCTTGTTAAATTCAATAACCTTGAAAGGGAGTTTTTCATCAACCTTCGCACTTGTCCCGTCTTCTTTCACAATATGCTTGGGTGATACAAATCCTTCAACCCCATAAGGAAGGGCAACCATCGCTCCCTTATCAAAAACATCAGTAACTGTCCCTTCGTGTATTGAACCTTCGGTAAAGATTTCTTCAAAAACATCCCACGGATTTTCTTCCAATTGTTTGTGGCCAAGACTTAACCTGCGGTTTTCCTTATCAATTTCCAGCACCACAACTTCAATCTCATCACCGATGGACACAAATTCTGCCGGATGATTGATTTTTTTGGTCCAAGACAGGTCTGAAATATGAATTAATCCATCGACACCTTCTTCCAGTTCGACAAAAACGCCAAAATTTGTAAAGTTTCGTACATTTGCCTTATGCTTGCTATTCAGTGGATATTTTTCCTCAATATTTTCCCACGGATCCGGCTTTAATTGTTTAATTCCCAGAGACATTTTTCTTTCTTCCCGGTCGAGGGTTAAAATCTGGGCTTCCACTTCATCACCTACATGGATGAATTCCTGGGCGCTTCGAAGATGCTGTGACCAGGACATTTCAGAAACATGGATCAGGCCTTCCACGCCAGGCTGAATCTCAACAAAAGCACCATAATCAGCCAAAACTACAACTTTGCCTTTTACGACATCCCCTACCTTAAGGTTAGGATCAAGGGCATCCCACGGATGCGGAGTTAGCTGTTTTAATCCCAATGCAATGCGTTTCTTTTCATCATCAAAATCAAGGATGACCACATTGAGTTTTTGATCCAGTTCAACCATTTCTTCAGGATGGTTAACCCGACCCCATGACAAATCGGTTATATGAATCAAACCATCTATGCCGCCCAAATCAATGAAGACTCCGTATGAAGTAATGTTTTTGACCGTTCCTTCCAATACCTGTCCCTTTTCTAGTTTGGAAATGATTTCTTTTTTCTGCTGCTCAAGCTCTTCTTCAACAATAGCCTTGTGGGAAACAACAACATTTTTGAATTCATGGTTGATCTTCACTACTTTGAAATCCATCGTTTGGCCAACAAAAGCATCATAATCCCGGATAGGTTTTACATCGATCTGAGACCCGGGTAAAAAGGTTTCAATACCAAAAGCATCTACAATCATACCCCCTTTGGTACGACACTTGATATAACCCTGAATTATCTCATCTTTATTATAGGCTTCGTTAACACGCTCCCACGCTCTTAGGGTACGAGCTTTCTTATGGGAAAGAATAAGCTGCCCGTCTTTATCTTCCTGGCTTTCTATATACACTTCGATCGTATCCCCTGGTTTCAGATCAGGTCTGTGCCGCAATTCGTTACGACTGACCACCCCTTCCGACTTGTATCCTATATTGACAACAACTTCTTTCTTGGTAACCGATAGCACGGTACCCTCTATTACTTCCTTTTCCTTTATGGTAGAAAGTGTTTTATCATAAAGTGATTTATACTTTTCTCTTTCCTGAGGATTATATTCAGATTGTTCCTTCTCAAAATTCTCCCAATCAAATGCTTCCGCTTCATTTTCATCTTCACTGATGGAAGGTTTCGCCTCACTTTCAGCTGTTTCAATGGTATGATATTGCGGATTGTCTTCCTCTCCGGTTATTTCAATACTTTTATTCTCACCGCTTTCTTCTTGAACGTTTTTGGGCATTTCAGAATTTTCTTCCTGCGGCTGCTCCTCCTGAGTGTAGCCTTCTTCACGTGTGTTTTTTTCTTCTTCTGTCATGTGATTAATTCATAATTAATGGATTAGACAATATTTGTTGATTTATGTTGATTTGCAAAGCTATAATTTTTATTTTATTTAAAAAACGAGTTATCAACAAAATTTCATGAAAACTTAAGATATAAATGAAACAATATGAAAAGATTTTTCGAAAAATCAAAAATGGAGCTAACGCATCACCTTCGGATTATATTATTATTTTTATCCCATAATTTATAGTTAATGAGTAGCAGTGCATATACCATAATGATCTTGCACGATCCTGATAATTCTCAACAGCTATGGTCGGATGCATTGAGGCAATCAGGATTTAAAGTGATTTCTGTTTATAAGAGTGAATTGGAGGATGCAAACGCTTCAGTATATACGAATAGTCCTCATATTATACTTTTGGATGAGCAGTATGCTAACAATGCCAATACCCAGATCTACAAAAAGATAGGCAGAGAATTTCCCCGAATTCCGGTTATTGGTGTTGTTTCCCGCAACGCCGATCTGGATATAGAAAAGCTATTTCAGGCAGGAGCTGATGATTTCATCTATGAAGATTCATTTATCCCTGAGCTGGTGGCCCGAATACGGGCCAATTTAATTTTTTACCGGAATCATTTTGGATCGCGGCTGCATAAAAAAGCATTAGAAAAAAATTCCTACGATCAGTTAAGGAGTGAATTTTGGAAATTTGCTTATTTATCGGAAAGCGAGCATGTTCTGATTGATCATTTGCTGAATAGGCTGGGAGAAGCCTTGAATTTGGGAAGAATAAGCTTCTTGAAATACCAGAATGAATTGTCTCAGTGGAGTTGTGAAGGCCAGTGGACAAATAATCAGCATATCAAGGAGTGCAAAGGAGGAGATTTACCTGAATGGCTTACCAAACAGCTGTCCAATAAAATTTATTTGGAAGTATCCGATAAATTGCTTCAGTATTTGAAAAATGACCATCCGCAATATTATAATAATATCAAAAGTCAGTTGATCATAACGTATGGGAGCATTGAAAATCCTTCCGGATTTTTTTTATTGGAGACATGCGAGGAGAGAAGAAAATGGACACCGGAAGAGATAAAAATTGCACGGGATTTGGCGAATATTGTAAAATTAAAAACAGAAGCCATTGAATCAACTGAGATAAGCCGTAGATCGGAAGAGAAATTCAGGATTATTACGGAAACCTCCAGAGAGCTTATATGTATGCACGACCGGGAAGGAAACTTCACATATGTTTCTCCATCAAGTAAAATTATGCTGGGGTATACACCGGAAGAGCTTATTGAGTTTCATCCCAAAAACTTGATTCATCCTGATGATAAGCAAAAAGTATTGGATCAATACGATCAAAGCACTGGAAATAGAAGCCTTAACAATAAGGTAGAATACCGTATAAAAAGAAAAGATGGCAAGTATATTTGGTTTGATACCATAACGCAGCCCATAACCACTGAAAGAGGAGATTTCATAGAGCTTCAAACGTCTTCCAGGGATATCACAGACAGAAAGCTGGCAGAACAACAAATTAGTGAAAAGGAAGAAAAATACAGAAATATCTTTGAAAGCATGTTTGATGTTTATGTTGAGTTGGATGTGAATTCGGGTGAAATACTGGAAATTAGTCCCTCAGTGAAAAGAATCTCCGGATATTCCAGGGAAGAATTGCTCGGCCAATCCATTTTCCCCTTTTATGCCAATCCTGGCGAAGGGCATCAGTTAATAGATAAACTGAATGAGGATGGCAGAATAAGTGACTTTGAAGTAACACTTCTGAATAAATCCGGCGAGCAGGTAACTTGTTCCTATTCGGTTCGGATGATCAGAAACTTACAAGGTCAACCCAGCAAAATTGTTGGTACGCTGCGGGATATTTCCGAACGCAAATCTGCTGAATACCAGCTGGAAGATGCTAAAATTAAGGCAGAATCCGCATCAAAAGCCAAGAGTGAATTCCTGGCCAACATGTCGCATGAGATCCGCACACCCATGAATGCCATACTGGGTTTTAGTGAGGTACTGATGAACAAGATCCAGGACAGTGAACATAAGAGCCATCTGGAAGCAATTCTCTCTAGTGGCAGAACCTTGCTGTCATTGATTAACGATATCCTTGATTTATCAAAAATTGAAGCCGGTAAAATGCAGATCAACTATGAACCTTTAGAACTGCCTGTTTTAATTGAAGATATTGAACATATTTTTGAAAAGAAATTGAAAGAAAAAGACCTGGATTTAAAAATAGATATTGACCGAAATTTGCCAAGTGTTTTGCTGCTTGATGAGGTTAGGATAAGACAGATTTTGTTTAACCTGGTAGGAAATGCTATTAAGTTTACCGATAAAGGTTATATCAAAGTAAAAATATATGCTGAGGAAACAGCAGAAAATCAATATGAGTTGACCATAATAGTGGAAGATACGGGTGTTGGTATACCCCGAAAGCAACAGCGGTTAATATTTAATGCATTTCAGCAACAGGAAGGTCAGGATTCACGAAGATATGAAGGTTCAGGACTTGGCTTGTCGATAACAAAAAAACTGGTAGAGAAGATGAATGGCAAAATAAATCTGGACAGCCGGATTGGTCAGGGAAGCCGTTTTGAGATTATTTTGCCGGGTATTGAAAGAGGTGAGTTGCGTGAAGCCTTTTTACAGCACGAAACAGCGGATCAAACGGATGTGGAGTTCAACCCTGCCAACATCCTTATTGTTGATGACATTCAATATAATATTGACACCATTAAACAATTTATTGATTCAAAAAATATCACCTTTGCTGAAGCACAAAATGCAGAAAAAGCAATAGAAATCATAAAAATTACCCCGCCTGACCTTATACTCATGGATTTAAAACTACCCAATATGAGCGGGTATGAAGCCACTGCATTTATCAAAACGCATAAAAAATACCAGCACATTCCTGTTCTTGCTTTTACCGCCTCTGCTATGGCAAGTGATGAAACAGAAGCAAAAACCCTTTTTGATGATTTTCTCATCAAACCGGTGAATAAAAACGAGCTTTACGGAAAATTGAAAATATACCTTTCATCTAAACCCAGAGAGGCTCATCACCAAATGGGTTTAGACCATACCTGTTCAGAAGATCATTTGAAGCCACACGATTATGAATCCCTGATCAACATGCTTGAGTCAGACTTGATGAATGACTGGGAAGAAATAAAGGATAATCTGGTAATTTATAAAATTGAAGATTTTTTGTATAAATTAAAAAATTTAAATCATCAGTTTAAAATCAAATCCTTAGCCCAATACAACCAGGATCTTGCCACCTATTTGAATAATTTTGATATTGAAAACATTGAATCTAAACTCAAAGAATTTCCGCATAGGGTAGAAGCCATAAAAAATGGTTAGCATGTTTTTTTATAGATTTATTATCTTTATACCATAAAAAAAAGGCTGGTATTTTATGAATTCAGAGTTGCAGGAATCAAAAATCCTTTTGATCGATGACAGCATACAAAATCTCAAGCTGTTGGGAAATATGCTGAGGGAAAAAAAATACCAGATTGCGCTGGCAAAAAATGGGATAGAAGGATTAAAGCTGGTCCAAAAACTAATGCCCGATCTTATACTACTGGACATTATGATGCCTGAGTTGGATGGTTTTGAGGTATGTAAAAAGATCAAAGAAGATGTACAGACCCAGGATATTCCCGTAATCTTTCTAACTGCCAAAACCTCTAATGAAGACCTTGTTAAAGGTTTTCAGATTGGCGGAGTGGATTATATTACCAAGCCATTTAATAAGGAAGAATTGTTTATGCGGATCAAAACGCATCTTGACCTGAAAAAAGCCCACGATAAAATATCCTTACAGGCTAAAACCCTTGAAGAACTCAATGCAACCAAGGATAAAATGTTTTCAGTCATATCCCATGATTTGAGAGCACCTCTGGGGGGCATAAAAAGCATGTTGGATTTGATCTATGAGGGTCATTCCAACCACAAGTCCATTTCCCCCAAATCTTTAGATTCATTAAAAAATGCAGCAGATCAAACCTATAACCTTTTGGAAAATCTGCTTTACTGGTCGCGCAGTCAAAGGGGCAATCTGGTCAACAATCCTGAACAGACCAATCTTTACGATCTGATTGTGGAAAACATCGAGCTGCTAAAATCCATGGCAAGAAACAAGGACATTGAAATTGTCAATAATGTGGATGAAGATGTTACTGCTTTTGCTGACAGGAATATGATCAAAACTGTTATCAGGAACCTGATTATTAATGCCATTAAGTTTACTGATGCAAAAGGATCCATCACCATTAACAGTGAAGAAAAAGATGATTATGTCAAAACAAGCATAACAGACACTGGAATTGGCATTAAAAAAAGCACCCTGGAAAAAATACTCAACAACAGGGATTACTACACTACGTTTGGCACAAACCGTGAGAAAGGTAGTGGACTTGGATTAAATCTATGCCTCGATTTTATTGAACGGAATGATGGTGAATTATTTATTGACAGTGAATATGGAAAAGGAAGTACTTTTTCATTTGTATTACCAACTTCCAATACAGGGGCATAGAAGTGCGCTTGCCGCAAGAGAGCTGGTCAGCTTTCATAGGGGCAATAAATAAAATATTGACCGGTAATTTCTTCGAATGTTTTACCCAATTCAAGTATATCCTCATCATCAGTCTGGTAATGCCACTCCACCCTCAGCGTCTTACCTGAATATTCAAGCTGTTTAAGCTTTTTTATAATTTCAGTAAGCATTTTGGATGAAGCGGTATTGAAATACTCCAGATTGAACAAAAGGGAAGTGGAATTGCATGGATTAATCAGATAATGATCAATCCATTTAATAACAGGGAGATATAACTCTTTGGCATTTTCCGGCAGAGAACGCCCTTTTAATTGCAACTGTCCTGTATGCCTGTTTAAATATATCTCAGGAATTTTAATATTTCCCTCAATATATACTTCATCTTTTTTTTCAGCTTCTTTTAGTTTTTTTAATAATATTCTAAAATTTGAATCTGTCATCACTCAATCCTTCTCATTAAAATTTTCTATGCCTCTTCCAATGCATGAAATAAATGCGAAGCCACATAAGACTTAGTAACCTATTACCCATAGTATGCGTTGTTCTTCAATGCACTGTTCTACAATGGTAATTAATCCTTCATTTACCCGAATCAGCTTATCCAGATAGCTTTTCCATTCTTTTTCCCAGTTTCCATAATGGGCTTTGAGCTTCTCCAAAAATTCATTACCCAGAAAGATACCCTGGATATACTGCTTAAAATCATCAAGATGATTGATTTCTTGCAAGGCGGTTAATTTTTTTTCCAGTTCGTTTTTTAAAGGAACAATTTTTCTGATATCGTATTTTGTGGCACCGTAAAACTCATAAAGCTGGTTACTGTTCTCAAAACACTTGATAAAAAGATTGAATACTTCACTTTGAATGAATGTGGATTCGGAATCGCCCTTTATATAGGTATCATTATCTCCTGTGGTATTAAACTCTACAATGTTTAGATAATCAGCATCAAAAAGTTCGAGTCGCAATTGATCCATCTGTATTTTATTTAACTTTACTTTATTCAAAGATACGACAATGTAATCATTAAAACAAAATTATACGATTTTTCTTGTAAGCCTCTGTTATCATATTGCTTACCTTTAAGTAATGCTCATACGCAGCGTTTGTCTATAAAGTCTAATTTCTTCGTTGTTGCTCCAAATCAAAATTATTCCCAAGGCTCATGAGATCGCTTCGCTAAATTCTCCAATACACAATTATTCTGCGGTTTAGATTTTTCATACCCCTTGAATTGAACTTTATAGAACAAACGCTTGAGCTATAGACAGTCGCTACGTAGAACATTTTCTAAGGTTATATGGGTTTTTGTATGAATGGATAATTGATACAATAAGATTTTATTAACCTGTATGAGAAATGCTTCTGCATTTTTTACCTGTATTATTCATAAAAAATGGATGAAAATTTATAAACGCCAAAATATTAGCACTTTCCGTATTATGTTCAAAAAATTCTATTTTCATATATTTTTTCCGAGTGCGCCAATTT
>CAYYLT010000121.1:0-10115 GCA_964472385.1 uncultured Bacteroidales bacterium | reverse complement strand
TGAAAAACACAAAAAATGCCTATAATAAATAGAATGCGTACATTTATTATTTGCCAATTCTTTATTGTTGAAATATGCTTTGATTATTCCTTTCAATGGTTCATCAACATTAAAATGCATTAAATTGTTTTCAAGATGGAGTTTCATGTGACCCTTTTGAATTCCGTTTGAATAAGGGAGGTCAACGCACTGTAATTGCTGGCTAATCCGACGGCAGCTGTGATTTTCATAAGTTCCTTTGCATTGGGCTTACCCAGTATTTCCAGAGATTTGTGTGCCAGTGGGTGTGACTGGGTTACCCCTCCAACGGTTCCTAAGGCAAGGGGCATGGTAATCCGGAATGCAAATATTCCTTTGTTAATTTGACAGTCTGTAAGCGAAGTGGGTTTTCCATGAGTTATAGAGAAGGCATGAGCGCCTGCTTCAACTGCTCTAAAATCATTGCCGGTAGCAATAACTACTGCATCCACCCCATTCATGATACCTTTATTGTTGGTGACTGCTCGGGATACACTGTGCTTTCCAATTTGGGCTGCTCTTTTGAATGTTTCAGCAAACAATGCACCCTCTTCCGCAGAATTAAATTCACCAAGCTCATCCACGGGGCATTCTACTTTCATTTTCACATAAGAACCCGGCGTATAATTCGAGAGAATAGCCATAAGTATTTCCATTTTCCCGCTGTGGGTCTTTTCAGCAAAATTTTTCAGCTCTTCAGCAGTTTTTTCCAAAACCGAATTAATAAAATTCGCACCCATAGAATCAACCGTTTCAATTGCCAATCCCAACATATAATAACAATCCATCTCGCTGGTCATATCCGAAAGCCAGGTTTCTGTGATGCCTCCCCCACGATTGTTCATGTTTTGGGTAATGCCGGCGAGCATATTTGTGAGATCAGATTCAAACTGCCGTATGAGTTGTTCCAATTCTTGAAACGTCCCATGCCATATAAAATGCACATGACCTCTTTTACTGGTACCGATCTCCTCTGTTTGGAATCCTCCATGATGATACCAAAATTGGGCAGCTTTGGATGCTGCAGCGATAACCGAGCTTTCCTCTGTTACCATGGGAACATGATAAACCCTTTGATCAATAAGAAAGTTGGGAGCAATTCCATAAGGCAAATGAAAATTGGTAATGGTATGCTCACTGAATTGTTCGAATTTTTCCTGAATGGATTTATCGCCTATACGATACATCTGCAATTCCTTTATGAAGGAATCAGGATTGTCTGAGGCTTCTGAAATGATTCTTAGCTTTGAATCTCTATCAAGCTTGCTGAAGCCTTCTATGAAATTTTGTGCTGGCATAATATTGGTTTTAAAGTTATCTTAAAGGAAATGTAGTGAATTTTATCCGCTGTGGTAGATGAATAATTGCTTGTTTTATGGAAGTTATCTTTAAGGATCAGCTTTTAACTTTTAAAAAGCCATAAGCCATCCTTAATCCCTCTATTTGATTGCTGGTATATTCATTCAACCGCTGTTGGTCTATCATAGCATGGTTGAGAAAATTGGAAGCCATTCCGTAAACTGCTGGTAACCGGCTTTTTTGAATTAAATAATACCCATCCAAAAAATTATTCAAACCTCCTGAGATGATAAGGGCTGGGGCTTTTACTTTAATATTTTCATGATCGATCAGATAATTGATGTCTAAAACCATTTCTTCAGCTGTTTGACCAATAAATGCAAGGGGCTCGTATAAATCAGCGTTGTAATCTGTACTTCTTTTGATCTCCATCTTGGAGAAATTGGTTCCGCCAAAAGCGCCAAATTCAATAGCAGTCAAGGGCAATTCCAATAAGGTTCTTAAACTTTCCATTCCCATACCCTGGCCTACTTCTTTGACAATGACATTCAAATCTGCTGCATCCAAAAGCCTTTTAATGGTATCAATGGGTGGTGTTGTAATCCGGTCTCCCTCGATCTGAAGCCATTCCTGCAGTGGATTGACGTGAACAATCAATCCGTCCGCTTTCACCAAATTCACGAGATCAATAATAGTCTGAATACCATCATTTTTAAGGTATTGTTCTACCTGGGCAATGCCGAGGTTGACATAAAAAGGCAGGTCGTCCCCTAAAACAGATCTAAGATCATAGTCCGGCAGGTTTGAGCGATCCTTGATCAGTGCATGACATGATCCCAGTCCCATACCCAGTCCAAATTTCGCAGCCGTTTTGGCAAGATTGCGGTTAATTTTTCGAGCCCCTTTTGTACCCCCTGTCATACTTGATATCCAAATGGGAACCTTCATTATTTTTCCTCCAATAGAGACTTCTGGCAAGCTGTTCGGGTGTCTGCTGAGCATTGGTTCATAGACGAATCTGGAATCTTTTTCAGCTGAATTAATCCGACTAAAATCAGCCATAAAGATGTGATCACTTTTTCTATCTGTCATAAAACCTAATTTTTAAATTGTGAAGCATTGGTTATTGTCCAAACATGACACTTGCTTTATTTTATTATTGAAGACGGATAGAAAGTATCCTCCTTTGAATGTATTCGCAAAGGTACTTACATCTAACCCGAATGATTCACCCACAATTAGCGTCTGTCTATAAACACAAGTTATAATGATAACGGCAAAACTTGAGCAATTCGGATTAATCCTTGTTAAACCTGCATATTAAGCATTTTCTTATAGCAAAACCCACTATATGCAGTTTTTTGAGGCTAAATTTTCTGTAAATCATTAATGCTTTGTTTTGTATGGTTTTATTTTTTTCTTTGCTAATCGTCCTGCAATTTGCAAATAATACATGTATTCATCCTATTTTGTTATAGGCATTTTTTGTGATTTTCAGCAAACCCGAAGTAGGCGACTACGTCGTCGGCTTTCGACGCCTTGCATCTACCCAAAACTTGACGCATGAATAATGCAGGTTAGATAATAGGTATAAATTTAAGCAATTTTATTTTAAAGTTCAACTTTTTCTTCATTGCCATTTTTAAAATTTCTGACGTACCCTAACAAGATATCAATTGTCACGTATAAGGTTTGTACCAACATACTGCTCTGAATGCATCAATGATTTAATAAATTGATTTTTAAGCGTATGATTGAGTCATTAACATCAGATAAGCTGATGGCATATTGAAAATTATTAAATCAAATCATGTATCCCGTATCAACTTAAATTTTTCCTATAGGTTATGAGTGAACCGATTTTGAAAGCTTTGATGCAGCTCTTTGCAATAATTGCTTATCCTACTACCACTGGAGGAGACAGAAGGAAGATCGTTGAATATTTCCTGCAACGGCAGATCAATCAAAAAGCTGTACAACAGTATCTTAAGATATTTGATGATTATTATGCCATTCACCATGAAAAACTCAAAGAAACCAGCAAACGCAAAAAGCGGAATTCCTCCAGTTCTGTCAGAGTGCTTCGGATCTGCACGGAAATTAATGATGAACTGACCCAAAAGCAGAAGAATGTTGTTTTGGTTCGGTTGTTAGAGTTTATTAAGTCTGGTGGGGAAGTTACCGATCAGCAAATGGCATTCCTGGCAATGGTTGTGGAAGTATTTCATATTCCGGACGAAGATTATTCCCTTATGAAAAGTTTCGTTATTGACTCTTTTAATGCACTGCCCTCCTCAAAACAAATATTGATCATTAACCATCAAAAAATTACCGAATACAGAGATATCCATCATATGCAGGTCAATAATCTCGATGGAGAAATCCGTATAATCGAGATTCAGACAGCAGGCATGTATTTTATCCGCTATATTGGTAAAAGCGAGTTGTATTTGAACGGACAGTTACTGGAACAAGATAAAGTTTACGTATTAAATGTGGGGGCCTCAATAAGAAGTTCTAAGATGAGCCCCATATATTTTGGAGATATCATTAGTCAATTCAATGTAGATCGTATAGGAACCAAGATTTCTTTTGAGGCTCATCAAATTGAATATCATTTTCACAATGGAGATATTGGTTTGCAAACGCTGAGTTTTAGCGGCGAATCAGGAAAAATGATCGGGATCATGGGAGCAAGTGGAGCCGGAAAATCTACTTTACTGAATGTGTTGAACGGAACTTATGTTCCCGCTAATGGGCAGGTATTAATTAACGGACTGGATATACATCGGGAAAAAGACAATATTGAAGGATTGATTGGATTTGTATCTCAGGATGATCTTTTGATCGAAGAGCTGACTGTATTTCAGAATCTTTTCTACAATGCAAAACTGTGTTTTGCCAATTATTCCAAAGATAAGATCATCAGGGTTGTAAATGCTGCCCTTGAAGATCTGGGTCTTCACGATATCAGGAATATGACAGTAGGTAGTCCTTTGAACAAAAAGATCAGCGGTGGTCAGCGGAAAAGATTAAATATCGCATTGGAATTAATTCGTGAACCGGCCGTGCTTTTTCTTGATGAACCTACATCAGGTCTTTCATCCAGAGATTCGGAGAATATTCTCGATCTCATGAAAGAACTGACGTTAAAAGGAAAACTGGTTTTTGCCGTAATCCATCAACCCTCGTCGGATATATTCAAAATGTTTGACAAACTTCTTATTCTTGATCAGGGTGGGTTTTTGATCTATGAAGGAGATCCGATAGAATCTTTGATCCATTTCAAATCAAGCATCCAGCATGCAAACTGGAATGAGAGTGAATGCCCGGTATGCGGGAATGTTAATCCGGAGCAGATATTCAATATTGTTGAAACCAGGGTATTGGACGAATATGGTAACTTTACGAATGAAAGGAAGATCACACCACAGGAGTGGAAAGAAAAATTTGAATATTCCAATATAAAAAAACATCAGAGACCTCCTAAAAGAGGCAAAGATTTGCCCACGATCCATTTTAAAATCCCTACCTATATGAAACAGTTTCATATATTTACCTTCCGGGATGTGCTCAGCAAACTTTCTAATATACAGTATCTTTTTATCAATTTTTTTGAAGCTCCCGCTTTGGCATTTATTTTAT
This sequence comes from uncultured Bacteroidales bacterium, assembly GCA_964472385.1. Classification (GTDB taxonomy): domain Bacteria; phylum Bacteroidota; class Bacteroidia; order Bacteroidales; family UBA12077; genus JAGXLC01. The sequence goes on along the minus strand of CAYYLT010000121.1, from coordinate 5,153 downwards.
CTTTCATTGTGAAGTATTTTCATATCAACAGTGAATATGGTTATACCCTGGCATCAAACAGCAATCTGCCGGTTTACATTTTCATGTCGGTTATTGTTGCACTTTTTGTCGGGCTTACAGTAAGTGCTGAGGAGATCATTAAAGACCGGAAGATTCTTAAACGTGAAACGTTTTTAAACCTGAGTTGGAACAGCTATCTTTTTTCCAAGATAGTTGTTCAGTTTTCGATTTCTGCTCTCCAGGCATTCCTTTTTGTTGTGGTGGGTAATTCAATCATGGAAATTAAAGGAATGTATCTGGAATACTGGCTGATATTGTTTAGCGCATGGTGTTTTTCCAATATGCTCGGCTTGGTTATTTCAGATAGTTTTAAGACGGTTATTACCATATATATTTTAATCCCTTTTCTCATCATACCCCAGCTTATACTAAGCGGTGTTATTGTAAGATATGAAAAACTAAATCCCAACATTTCAAATCCTCAAAGTATACCGTTTTATGGTGAAATATTTGCTGCCCGGTGGGCATATGAAGCCCTTGCTGTTTATCAATTCAAAAATAATCAATATGAAAAGAATTTTTACAGCCTAGAGAAAGCCTTAAGCAAAGCTAATTTCAAAAAAAATTACTGGATTCCTGCTGTTTTTAACAAAGTTACCTATTGTCAGCGAAATATAAACAATAAAAACAAGAAAAGCTCGGTTACAAAGGCTTTGGAATTATTGAGAAAGGAAATTGGTGAAGAGATGAAATCCTCATCGGCAAGACTGGTAAAATTTAATCATATGCATAAGCTTTATTATGATGCATTAGACAGTTCGACAGTTAAGTCCCTTAAAGATTACCTGGAGCTGCTTAGAAAATATTACATCAAGCTTTCCAATAAGGCCAGTGAGAAAAAAGATCAGATCATTTCAAGAATCCAAACCCGGGATGAAGCAAAGCAAGCTTTTCTAAAGCTTAAAAGGGAAAATCATAATAAGAAGCTGGCTGATTTTGTTAAAAATACGGAGGAGATGGATCGGATTATCGAATACAACAATACACTGGTTCAAAAAATCGATCCCATCTTTAAAGATCCGGAACATCCTATTGTCAAAGCACATTTTTATGCTCCAAGAAAACAGCTTTTTGGTAAATTCTATCCTACTTTTTGGGTAAATTTTGTGGTCATTTGGTTGATGAGCATTTTGTTGTATTTCGTCTTGTATTTTCGGCTGCTCAGAAAGCTATTCAGTTGTATCGAAAAAAAGCACCTAAAACTCAAAAAGCCAAGCTAGTAATATATAGCATGGCTTTCATCTAAGTTATAGGGGGCGTTTTTAGTCTACGATTTCGATCATTTTAAAAGGTACCCGTATGATGGACTCATAATCCTCGCCTGATTCCAGCATATCTTCATCATCTTCCTCATAATACCAATTTATAATGATTTCATTTCTCGCTTTTTTAAGGCTTTCCAGCTTTTTGAAAATGTCCAATATGCATTTTGAGGAGCTGGTATTGAAATATTCCAATTGAACATTAACCGTGGTTTTCTTATTGGGATTTTTTGCGTATTCATCCAACCATTCTACAATAGGCCGGTAAAATTCAATCGAGTTTTCCGGTATTGAACGCCCCTTAATATCAATGACCCCGGTTTCCGGATTGAGTTTTATGCTGGGGGTCTTGTTTGTGCCTTCAATTGATAATGATTCCATATAATAATGATTTATTTCTTTTTATACATATATTTTCAAATTGAAAAATGAATAATACTTGTTGTAGTCACTAAATTGATAATCAATATTCCCGTTTGTACGTTTTGCCATATCTATCAGTCCCAGACCAACACCCCCCTTTTGAGTGAAATCCTCGTGGTTGAGAATATTTTTGTAAAGCGCTTTTAATTCATCTTTGGATAATGATTTGATCCTTTCCAACCGTTGTTGAAGGAGATGGATTTTATCGTTTTTTATAAAATTACCTGTTGAAACTTTATAATGATCGCTTTCTTTGGCAACTACAAATATTCCGAAATGAATGTCGAATTTTCCATCGCTTGAATCCGGGAGGTCGTCGATATGGTGATAGAGATTTTGCAGACTTTCTACCAGTACATTATAAAGCTTTTTTTTAATGCTTTTTTTGACAATCAGATCTTCAAGTTTTGCATCAATGACTTCCAATACATTGGTTATTAGCTCGGAAGAAATACTGCCCTTGTAAGCCAGTATAATTTCCCCCGTATTCATTTCTTTATAATAATCGTCAATGTTGAAATTCATACAGGTCTGCAAATGATGGGCATTTTCTATTTTACCATACAAAGATAGTAAATTTGTGGAATATCTCAGCTACCCATGATTGATCTTTTCTGTTCAATAATTAAAAATAGCCGTTTTATTCAAAAGAATCATACGAAAACTGAAAGAAAAGGATTCACAGAATATTAAGAGTAGGCCACTGTAATCAGGCTGGATCTTGAACATGAATAAAGACCCTTTTCATCATTGATTTAATGTTTGAGGGCAGATATCTGCTATGGTTTTGTAATCCGGGATTTACTGCCTTTATACATAGAATATTTCTGGAATTTACATTCCAGCGGCCCATTAAAAAGGGTGATCTTGTTGGATGCATGAAGACCTATATTTTTCAATGCCTTTTTGTGGTGGCTGAGTATCCATACTTCGTATCCGGCATAGTTTTTTTTAAGGACGTTACCCATATGCTCATAAAATGCACAAATATCTTTTTCCTTTATTTTATAATCATACGGGGGATTAATGATAACTGTCCCATGATGATCTGGCGGTGGCGTATAGTTAAAAAAAGATTGCACAAAGAACTCGATTTTACCCTTAAGCCCCGGTTTATCCGAGTTCTTACGTGAAATATCTATAGCCTGTTCCGCAATATCACAGCCATAAATCACCGGGGTTTTCGATTTGGTTATTTGCACAGACTGTGTCCTGATAGCATTTAACAAGGAAGGATCAAAGTCATGCCACTTTTCTAAACCAAATTTGTTACGGAATATGCCGGGAGGTATATTGTATGATAATAATGCCGCCTCAATGGGCAATGTACCGGAGCCACACATAGGATCGATGAAGGCGGTTTCACCCTTCCATCCTGAAAGACTAATTAATCCGGCAGCGAGTACTTCATTGAGCGGTGCCATCACATTTTCTACCTTATAACCTCTTTTATGAAGGGAAGAGCCTGAACTATCCAAAGATAATGTGCATTGATCGTTTGATATGTGTATATTTATCCTGAAATCCGGATCTGTTTTGTCAATGGATGGCCTTTTAGGGTATTTATTCCTGAAACGATCGACTATTGCATCTTTTACCTTGAGGGCTGCATATCGTGAATGTTTGAAAAAGGAAGAATTTACAACACTATCAATGACAAAGGTTTGATTGTAGTTGAAAATATCTTCCCATGGAAAACCATATACACCTGAATATAACATATTCTCGTTCCTTGCCGGGAAGGTTTTCAGGGGCACAAGAATCTTCAGTGCAGTCCTGAGATATATATTTGACTTATAAAGCAAAGTTTTATCTCCCTGAAATTTTACTGCTCTATTGAGTATTTCCAGGTTTTGAGCGCCTAATGTGCTGAGTTCATCTGCCAGAATATTTTCCAGCCCTAAAAAGGTTTTTGCAATATATGTTTTCAAATTATAAGCATTTATTATTACGGCCGTGAAATTTCATAAACTTCCATATCTTTCATATTTTTGTCTTCTATCGAAAATCGTACAGCAGTTCTTACATGATGAAAACCTGAAGTACCTGCTGCACCAGGATTCAGATAAAGAAAATTATGTGTATCATCATATTGTATTTTTAATATATGTGAGTGCCCACAAATAAACAGATCCGGAGATTTTTCCCGGAGGAGTGGAAGGACGGAATGGTCATATTTTCCCGGGCGACCACCGATATGGGTGATCAATACATGAACTGATTCACATGTAAAGTTTTGAAGCAATGGCCAATGACTCCTGATTTTTTGATTGTCAATGTTTCCAAATACTGCCCGCACAGGGTGATTTTTTTCCAGATGTTTGATAACCTGAACATTTCCAATATCGCCGGCATGCCAGATTTCATCACAGGGTTGAAGAAATTTGATGAAACCTTCTTCCGGAAGTGTTCCATGTGTATCGGATATGACTCCTATTTGCTTTGTCATGAAGGATTTAATTCATATATACGCTTTCCCATTCCACAATCTTTACATTTGTCAAAATTATAAAATATGTATCTTTTTTATGCTCCCGGCTTGAAAGATAATCAATATCAACTGCCCCGCGATGAAGCGAGGCATTGTATTAAGGTTTTGCGGTTAAAGCTGGGGGATAAAATTTATCTCACCGATGGCAAAGGCAATTTATTTGGAGCCAGAATAATTCAGGACAATCCGGATCTTTGCCGGGTACAAATCACTGAAAGGCAATATGGTGTGGGCATCAGAAGCTTTCACCTGCATATTGGAATTGCACCTCCGAAAAATATCAAACGTTTTGAATGGTTTTTGGAGAAAGCTACAGAAATTGGTATTGATGAAATTACACCCCTGAATTGTTTTCATTCTGAAAGGAGACTGTTAAAACTGGAAAGAGGCATGAAAGTCATCATTTCAGCCATGAAGCAATCGCTGAAAACATGTCGTCCCATACTCCATGAAATGATGAATTTTCAGGAGTTTTTCCATTCTAAGCATCAAGGATTAAAATATATAGCCTGTGGCAATGCGAACCCGCAGGATCATATCAGAACAAGATATATTACAGGCCAAGATGTTACCGTGCTCATCGGCCCGGAAGGGGATTTTAGTTCAGAAGAGCTTAATCTGGCTTCTACACATAGATTTCATCCTGTTCACCTGGGGAAACGTCGCTTAAGAACAGAAACTGCCGCTATGGTAGCTTGCAGCATCATCAATTTAATCAATGACTAAAAAGTATTTGTCCCTAACTTCACATGCCCATTAAAAAGTCTGAACAAACCTTAAAAGTTCGTCCCTTGTTACCGTTTTCAACAAGAGACGAACCATTTCCCTTAATTTCTTATTTCCCATAACTAACGACCGGGAGCACCTGGGGAAACGTCGCTTAAGAACAGAAACTGCCGCTATGGTAGCTTGCAGCA
>CAYYLT010000120.1:0-10115 GCA_964472385.1 uncultured Bacteroidales bacterium | reverse complement strand
TATTATAGGCATTTTTTGTGTTTTTCAGCAAACCCGCAGCAGGTGACTACGTCGTCGGCTTTCGAGGCCTTGCATCTAACCAAAACTTGACGCATAAATAATACAGGTTAAATGGTACATCATATAAAGATCCATTTATAATGCAAACCCGACCCCTTTGGCTCTATCACCAATCCGCAGTAATCCCCTACCTGGAAAACAACGGCAAAACCTATATTCTGCTAATTACCACCCGGAAGAAAAAAAAATGGACACTTCCCAAAGGCATTGTCGAGCCGGATCTCAGTCCGGAAGAATCTGCCCTGCAGGAAGCTTATGAAGAAGCGGGTATTGAAGGAGAAATCCAAAACGGGATATTCGGAACTTTTCAATACACCAAATGGGGGGATACCTGTCATGTTAAGGTATTTTTAATGAAAATCACCCAAATACATGATCAATGGGAGGAGATGCACTTCCGGGAACGTAAAACTTTCGCCCCGGAAGAAGCGATGCGGGTTGTCGGCAGAAAAGAAATGCAACCCGTATTGGAGAAGTTTTACAGGATAGTCATTCAGAATTGTTAATCCATTACAAATCCATACATTGAAAGTATAACCCAAGTACCTCAGAAATATTTTCTTATCCTACCGCAACGAATTATGTAATTCAATCATCTATTGAATAAAACCTTTTATGTTTAAAAATATCAATTATTTATTGGCAAAGGGTATTTTGTGGATGCTTGTATATGGATTCATAAGTTGCGAAGAACAAAGTACACGTCTGGTTTATCAGCTCAAACAGCCTGATGACCTCAAAATGCCGGTATACGAGGTTTTCTCCAAAATGATCAATATCCATTTCAATAACCATGATTACATAGCGGTTCAACAGGAAACAGACTCATTCAGCCATCTTCACAAAATCGGCCATATTTATGAAACCCTGCCTGCCTCCGTTGATACCGGTCTTGTTCACCAATACCTTCAAACCAATCATACTTCATACAGCCTGGGCTATGCATTTCAAACAGATATCCCCTTAAAATTGATCTCCCAGCAGGAATTAAGCGCGTATAAGGATTATAATGATTTTCAAAAGAATTATCCCAAAGCCAGGGGAATTATTGGATTTACACATCCAGGCTTCAACCAGGAACATACCAAAGCATTGTTGGAATATACCTGGAAAATCGGTGATAATAAGACCGAGCAGTATTTTGTAATGCTCGCCATGCTGGAGGGATCATGGCAAATTCTTTTCCATCGACCCGATACCTGCTGTTTTTGATTTGAGCTATATGTGAAGAGGGAGGAAGGTTTATCATAGTCGCCAATGAGTGCCTCCAAGGAACCCATCATTAGCATTAAAAATCAGGCTAATAGCAACATTCCCTTCTTTTTTTTGCTTCAGATTTGGTTTTCTTAAATAATTATATTTATTTTGGTATTTCAATACTTAAATATCAGTACAATTACAAATAGCTATTTAACAACTGATTGTAAAAAAAGGAGAAATTATTATGGATATGAAAATGTTTTGTTATCAGTGCCAGGAAGCTTCTAAAGGAAGCGGATGTACTACAAGAGGTGTATGCGGAAAAGCCCCGGAAGAGTCAAACCTGATGGATCTTTTGATCTATGTTATCAAGGGAATTTCAATATATGCACAAAGCGCACGCCATCATCAGGTGAGTTACGACAGGGAAAAAGTGGACAAATTTATAACTAAGGGCTTGTTCAGTACTGTGACCAATGTCAACTTCGACAAAAATGCGTTGGTTGAGCATATCCGCCAAGCATTGGATATACGCAATGAAGTCAGGCAGGCCGGTATGGAAGCCGGTATTGAACACAAAGCCGGAGAGCTTCACGAAGCCGCTACTTGGCAGGGGTTTACCCAAGAGGAATTTGAAAGGAAAGGGGCTGCTATCGGCGTTTTGGACACAGAAAATGAAGACATTCGTTCCCTACGGGAACTTATTATTTACGGGGTAAAAGGAATAGCTGCTTATGCTGACCATGCGTGGGTTCTCAACCAAAGAAATGAAGCCATCTATAATTTCATGCAAGACGCTTTGGTTGCTACAACTGATGATACGCTCGATGTCGACACGCTTGTGGGTTGGGTACTGGAAACCGGAAAACACGGAGTTGAGGTAATGTCCCTTCTGGATAAAGCCAATACCAGTGCCTATGGTCATCCCGAGGTCACACGGGTCAATATTGGCGTGAGAAATAATCCGGCCATTCTGATCAGTGGGCACGATCTGAAAGATATGGAAGAATTGCTGGAGCAGACCAAAAATTCAGGTGTGGATGTTTATACCCATAGCGAGATGTTACCGGCCAATTACTACCCAGTCTTCAAAAAGTATGAACATTTTGTGGGGAACTACGGCAATGCCTGGTGGAAGCAAAAAACGGAATTTGAATCTTTCAACGGCCCGGTTCTGTTCACCACCAATTGCATCGTACCACCCTCAAAAAATGCTGCTTACAAGCAGCGCATATACACAACCGGTGCTGCAGGACTGGAAGGATGCACACATATACCTGACGGTGAAAACGGCAAACCCAAGGATTTTTCTCAAATCATTGAACATGCAAAAAAATGTGATCCTCCGCAGGAGATTGAGACCGGCGAAATTGTTGGTGGATTTGCACACAACCAGGTGGAACAACTGGCTGACAAAGTAGTGGATGCAGTTCAATCAAAAGCCATTAGAAAATTCTTTGTGATGGCAGGATGCGACGGCCGGCTCAATAGCCGGGAATACTATACCCGTTTCGCTGAGCAACTACCGGAAGATACGGTCATCTTAACGGCAGGATGCGCGAAATACCGATACAATAAACTTCATTTGGGAGATATCGAAGGTATACCCAGAATTTTGGACGCAGGCCAGTGCAACGATTCCTATTCGCTGGCAGTCATTGCCCTTAAGCTGAAAGAAATCTTTGAGCTAAATGACATCAATGAGCTGCCCATCGAATACAACATTGCCTGGTACGAACAGAAAGCGGTTATCGTCTTGTTGGCGCTATTGTACCTGGGAGTTAAAAATATCAAGCTCGGACCAACGCTGCCGGCATTCCTTTCAGCCAATGTAGCCAATGTGCTCGTCGATAAATTCGGCATTAGTGGCATCAATACGGTAGAAGAAGATATGGAAGCCATGCTGGCATAAATCCAACAAAAAAATCCCTCTTATGAAAATCCGGGGCCTGTGGCAAGGACCCCGGGTTTAAGGTTTAAAATTTCACCAATAGCAACCGGAGATAACGCATAATTCATGAATTTGCGGATTACATTTCGATGATCATCCATCCATCATGAAACATAATAATGATGCATATGCTATGAAAACCATTAAAATATCTGAAGCAGAAAGCAGAAAAAACCCACACGGTGTTGATGCGAAAAAACTCTATGATTCTGAGCATGCAATGGTTATGCACATCACCTTGAAACCGGGTGAACAGCTAAAAAGACATATAACACCGGTAGATGTTTTCTTTTACGTACTGGAAGGACAAGGTAAAATTGAAATTGGTGATGAAACGCAGTGGGTAGAAGCCGACACGCTTATTGACAGCCCTGCTAAAATCCCGCATTGCTGGTACAATACAAGCAATAGCGAACTAAAGGTGCTTGTAGTGAAAATACCCAAACCAAAAGAAAGCACGAAGATGCTTTAATGCATAAATGCTTCAATAAGTGAATGCTTGGATGATTCAATGGGCGAATTTACGGGGGTCCGATCATCATATGTGGGATAGAAAGCTTCTAACATAAGTTGCTTCCTTGTTATAAATCAATCCTTAAGGCCTATTACCCGGGGATGGATTCACAAATTATTCTCCCCTGCCTTCTGTTTTCTTCCCCCATTGAAGCATTATCGCCTTTGCGTGACAGGTTATGCAAACAACAGCAGGCTTCCAGCCATCAGGCCCATTCCGGCTACCAGGCCATAGATGGATAAGTGGTGTTTGCCGTATTCCCGTGCGGCCGGCAACAGCTCGTCCAGGCTTATGAACACCATGATGCCCGCTACAGCGGCGAACAGGACACCAAACATCAAGGGGGAGAGGAACGGCATGAGGATCAAATAACCGATGATGGCCCCTACCGGTTCCGACAGACCCGAGAGAAAAGAGTACAGGAAAGCTTTACGTTTGTTATTCGTGGCATAATAAATGGGTACCGAGACAGCAATGCCTTCGGGTATGTTGTGAATGGCAATGGCCACGGCAATGGCGATACCCAGGTTGGGATCGCTGATCGCTGCGGTGAACGTGGCCAATCCTTCTGGAAAGTTGTGGATGGCAATGGCCAGGGCGGTAAACAGCCCCATCTTCATCAATTTGGGATCTTTCACCAGGTTGCGCGAAGAGCCGATTTGTTCTACTTTTTTGATTTCGTGTGGATTCTCTCCTGATGGGATCAGGTAGTCGATCAGGCCAATGAACAGGATGCCTCCAAAAAATGCTGCCACCGTGAGGTTGTAGCCGGCCTGATCTCCAAGTTGGGACACCAGCGATTCTTTGGCTTTAAAAAAAATCTCGATCATGGAAACATAGATCATCACACCGGCTGAGAAACCCAACGCCAAAGAAAGGAAACGTGTATTGGTGGTGTTGGTGAAAAATGCCAACACACTCCCGATACCAGTGGATAAACCTGCAAAAACAGTTAATCCCAGTGCAAAAAGTATATTTTCTGAAAACATCGATCCAAAAGATTAAAAGATATTTGGTGCCGCTAAGCAAACGATCCTATTGAACCTGTAGAATAATACAGGCTAAACATGCAAATAAATTGCCCTGTTCCTGAGACCATAAGGCATGTATTCGTTTTTCGCGAGATCATAAAAGATTTTGCCTTTCACCGCTGGCTTCATACTCTTCATCAACAGCCAGGTCTGCTTTTTTCGATGCTTCCACCGCCAGATAATCACACCGTTCATTTTCTTTAATATTGGCGTGCCCTTCCACCCAGTATATTTTCACATGATGTTTGCGATACAATTCCAGCAACCGTTTCCACAGGTCAGGATTTTTTTTCTTTTTGAAATGTTTTTTCTCCCAGTTAAAAACCCACCCCTTTTCAATGGTGTCGGCAACATAACGCGAATCAGTGTATACCGTCACCAGCGAACCTTCTTTTTTTAGAGCTTCTAGCGCTTTTATCACAGCCAGAAGCTCCATCCTGTTATTTGTCGTTTTTCGATATCCCTGGGAAAGTTCCTTCCGGTGACCACCCGACATCAAAACAATACCGTATCCACCCGGTCCGGGATTACCACGGGACGACCCATCGGTATAAACAGTGATTTCATGGGGCATAGCTTAGTAATTAAAAATATTCGCTGGCAAGGCTTACGCGTTTTGCATGCCAGTCATCTATTAGCTGCCGGCGACTGGCATGCAGAATACGTGTAACAAAGAAAGCGGGTATTATAGACAGCCGCTAATCATTGACAATGGTCAACTCATCGATAAGCCGGTCAGCACCCGCAAACTTATCGATCACAAAAAGTACGTAACGGATATCTACACTGATGGTTCTTTGGAGTTCAGGTTCGAATTGAAAATCTCCGGTCATGGCCTCCCAGTTACCGTCAAAAGCAATACCCACCAGTTCTCCATCTCCGTTCATCACCGGGCTTCCTGAATTACCCCCCGTAATATCATTATCAGAAATAAAGCATAAATGCAGGGTTCCGTTCTCTCCGTAAGGACCATAATCCTTTTTTTGATAAAGCTGACTCAGTTTCTGGGGCACAATGAATTCATCGTCGGTAGGATCTTCCTTCTCCATGATCCCTTTGAGCGTTGTAAAATAATCATAATGTACAGCATCTCTCGGATAATAGTCATTCACATCTCCATAGGTAAGCCGCATGGTAAAGTTGGCATCAGGATAAAAGTTCTTGTTGGGCTGCATCTTCCGCAAACCTTGTATGAACAGACGCCGGCCTTTATTCAGCTTATGCGCATAACTCCTGTAGTTGCTGCGCATCTTTCGTACCTTTTCTTCCACAGACCTTGTGAATACAAAAGCAGGGTCATTCTCAAGCCCCTCGAGGCTGGGTTCTTCCAAATAATCTTTCAACCGGGCCATGGATACAAACATCGAACGATCAAAGACCATATCCGTATATTTTTCATAATCCCTGTCATACAATTGATCAATTCTTTCGAAGATTGCAGGTTTCAATTTGTCCGGCACATTTTCATCAAACACTTCCAGCATAGCCGTCATCAGTTTGCGGTCGGTAGGGGCATGGTAATCTTTATAGAAATCCTTCATCCTGTTTCTGATGCTTTTGATCTCACCTTGTATTGCCTTTGTGCTGTCAGGATGATTTTTCAATACCTGATACAGACTTTGCAGTCTACCGGCAAACCGGGATATCTCAAAACCACCATACAATGCTTCATTAAGGTAGAGCGCTGTTTTATAATACCTTCTGCGTTCGTCGTATGCTTCTTTTACAATCTCCAAAGTATTGCCATATTTTTCTTCTCGTGCATCATCTGCTGCTACCCACTTTCTAAACTCATCCTCCGATTTTTGCCGTTCTTCTATGACATCCAGCCTTTGAAGCCCTTCATTTTGTCCTATGCTGTACTTATAATAATTGCTGATCCTGGAATGCTTGGAGGAGTATTTCAGATCCAGATCCTCACTCGAATTCATGGCATTTTCCATGATCTCCAGTATCTTTTCCCGCACCTTTATCCGTGTAGGATTGACCAAATTTTTCGCTTCCTTAACTCCGTAAGAGGTTGCATACCGGTCGGTGCCTCCGGGATATCCCATTATCATTGAAAAATCACCCTCCTTCAAACCTTCAAGAGAGATGGGCAGATGATGATCGGGTTTGAGCGGCTCATTGTCTTCAGCATAAGCTGCAGGCTTACCATCGGGGCCGGCATAGACCCTGAAAATGCTAAAGTCACCGGTATGCCGCGGCCACATCCAATTATCGGTATCGCCTCCAAAACTGCCGATCGATTTGGGTGGCGCTCCTGCAAGCCTTATATCATGATAGGTTTCATAAACCAACAAATAAAACGCATTGCCCTCAAAAAAAGACTTGACCCTGGCATTATAATGATTATCCCCGGTAGCTTCCTGTTCAATTTGATTTGTAATTTCCTGTATTTTCAATTGCCGTTCATCTTCAGCCATATCATCCGATAACCCGGAATTGATCCTGTCGGTCACATCTTCTATACGAACCAGGAAGGAAACATATAAATCCTCGATGGGAATCTCTTCCGCCATGGAACCAGCCCAAAAGCCATTTTTAAGGTAGTTGTGCTCACGGGTGCTCACCTCATGAATGGCACTTTCCCCGCAATGGTGGTTGGTAAAGATCAGTCCCTTATCCGAGACAATCTCACCTGTACAAAACCCACCGAAATTCACAACCGCATCTTTGATGCTTGATTGATTGATGCTGTAGAGGTCCTCTTTGGACAATTCTAATCCCATTTCATGCATGCGTTCCATATTCATCCTGTCCAGAATGCTCAGGATCCACATTCCTTCATCTGCTCGAACAGATATACTCAGGGTGAGCAGTAAACCTGTTAATAAAACCGTTATTTTTTTCATCATTTTTATGGTTTGATTTTCGTTATAAAATATATCAGGTACCCTATGGCCATGAACAAGCGGCTCTATCAAATTGAAAAACCGGGTTGTTTAGCCATAAACCCGGATTTGGATGTACTTTTTTGCGCAAATTATTCACAAATCATGCTGACGCTATTTTCAAATGCGGGGTTGCCTGCATCTATCCCGCAAAAAATGCATTCAATTAAATTATGGATTTAAAACAAACAAAGTGCTAATATACATGTGTTTAAAAAATTTCACTCATTTTTCATGAATCATACAGGATAAATAATGCAGGTTAACATGTTACGAATTTAAGCATTTATCATTTAAATAAAAAAGAATTAGGTTTGCAGTGTTCAAATTGCAGCCAGTAAAAATAAAATTCTATTGGTTATCAGATAACTAAAAAGTGTCTGTCTATAAAATCAGATATGAATAATCATGTCCAAAAGAGGTATTTAGCCTGTATTATTCATGCGTCAAGTTTTGGGTAGATGCAAGGCGTCGAAAGCCGACGACGTAGTCGCCTACTTCGAGGCTTTCGCAACGTAGCATATGCCCAAAAATTGGCGCACTCGGAAAAAATGCATAAAAATAAAAAAAATGGCGTATAATAATTAAAACACTAATATTCTTTCGTTTATAAATCTTTTTTCATTTTTTATGAATAATACAGGTTAGGTTTATGCATACAAATTATCCGGACGTTCGTCAGATGTCAGAAGAAGGACTGAAAAATTTTTTTAGCGATCATGGAGAAAAGGCTTTTCGGGGCAAACAGGTTTATGAATGGCTTTGGAAGAAGGGGTCTACATCCTTTGATGAAATGACCAATTTATCAAAGCAAACCCGCGAACTTTTAAAGAAACATTTTACGCTGTCGCACCTAACAATCAAATCCCAACAATCCAGTCGCGATGGTACCCTAAAATTTGCTCTGATCACTTCAGACGGGCATATCATTGAAAGCGTATTGATACCTAGTAGTAGCAGGACAACGGCCTGTATATCCTCGCAGGTTGGTTGTCAGCTTGCCTGCAGTTTTTGTGCGACCGGCAATATCCCATTTAAGCGGAACCTTACACAATCTGAAATCTTTGATCAGATCCTGATTACCTGGAATAAATCCAACGAACTGTACAACCGGCAGCTCAGCAATATTGTTTTCATGGGAATGGGTGAGCCCTTATTCAATTATGCTGAAGTAGCCGCTGTCATCAACCTGATTGGATCCGAAAAAAGCCTGCAAATTTCCCCCCGTCGCATTACGCTTTCAACCATCGGTATTCCGGATGAAATCATCAGGATGGCAGATGAGCAGATCAACTTTGAGCTGGCTGTTTCTCTCCATTCCGCCCGTAATGAAACGAGAAACCAGATTGTACCCATCAATAAAAAACATGACCTGGCGAGCCTCAAGTCAGCCCTTCAATATTTCAACAGACAAACCGGCAAGCGCATAACTTTTGAATACCTGCTGCTCAAAGGCATCAATGATAGCCTTACAGATGCCAAAGCCCTGGCAGCATATTGCAAAAACTTCCCGGTAAAGATCAATTTGATTGAATACAACCATACGGGAAATAACAAGTTTCAAAAGAGTGATCCCGAAAATCTGGCTCACTTCAAAGAATTCCTTGAAACAAAAAATCTGGTGGTGAATGTCCGAAAAAGCCGGGGTGAAGATATTGATGCGGCTTGCGGTCAGCTTTCAGGAAAACAATGAGTTCGGGCCAGCCCATTAAGCACGTCCCCGTTGGCAGATCCCATCTTATTTTTCCTTGGGCTTCTCAAAACTATAGGCGACCCCTTCTAAATAAAAAGTTGGTACTTCACCAAAACCACCGGTAGTTTCTTGCTTGGTAACCAATACCATAACACCCCCTTTGTTGGCAGCCCGTTTTTTCATCCGGATCCTGGCAGTCCTTTTTGCAGATTTTGCCGTTCGGTTGGTGGCTGAAGATTTACCCGTCACTTTCCCGATTTCATAAAGACCTTTTACTTCATCTTCCTTCTCGGTTATCGCCACATTCTTCCAATCCGTTTCCATAATATCTTCAACCAGCGGTTTATTGAATACCTCCTTTCGCCCGGAATCAAAAATTATCCGCTGAATGTTCTTCGTATCCATTGATTTCATCTCACTACTGCCTGGCTCGGTATACTTCACATTGGAATAAAATATGCCCTTCACATTAACAACCATCTTTTTTTGACCAAGTAAATAGATGGTATCCAAATCAGCATCCTCCTGGGAATAAGCTCCCAAAAACATGATTATGCCCAGAAATAAGAATAAAAAAAGCTTTGTCATGATTCAACTTGTTATCGTAAACGTATAACCTGTATTATTCATGCGTCAAATTTTGGGTAGATGCAGGCGTCGAAAGCCGACGACGCAGTCGCCTGCTTCGGGATTGCTGAAAAACACAAAAAATGCCTATAAAACATAGAATGCGTACATATATTATTTGCAAATTGCAGGGATATTAGCAAAT
>CAYYLT010000119.1:0-10155 GCA_964472385.1 uncultured Bacteroidales bacterium | reverse complement strand
TTAAAATTTTTGTCGTTAAAAAAATGCCAAAAATTTTGGCACATTCAGGAACTCCTGATGAACTTTTTTAATCATTTGCCTGTGCGTAATTTCTGATTGATAAAGTTCATGGTCGTTTCATTTTTTGTGATTCAACAGGCTCACAATTCCTTTTGTTAACGATCTATCAACGGATATATTATGAGGAAAACATTATTTAGTGACTTCGGGCTTTTGCCTGTTCAGGGGATCTTGATGGAACCTATCAATAATACAATCCCGTTAAAAGCCGGGCTTTTTCTTATCACTCACATACACCATGTCAATATAAAGCAATGAGATATAAGCAATTTACTTTTCTTGTGTATAAGGAAGTTTAAAGCTACGGTATAACAAAACAAACCCCAGGATGATGAAGGGCAGGCTCAGCCATTGGCCCATATTCAATGTCATTTGCTGTTCGAAGGGTACTTGTACTTCTTTGATGAACTCGATTAAAAACCGGGCTGTGAATACGAGAATGAGAAAAAGGCTGAACAGGAGGCCAGGTCTGAATTGACCTTTATTTTTGAAATATAATCTGAAAAGCAGGATAAAGATGAGCAGGTACGCCAGGGCCTCGTATATCTGTGTGGGATGTTTGGGTATGATCTCATTGTTTCTGACAAAGATAAATCCCCAGGGCAGGTCGGTTTGTATGCCGTAGATTTCTGAGTTCATGAGGTTTCCCATTCGAATAAAAAATCCTGCCAGGGCTATGGCAATAGAAATGCGGTCGAGGATCCAGATGTAAGGTTTCTTTTCTTTTCGAACAAATAGGTACAAGGCTATCAGGATGCCAATGGCAGCACCGTGACTGGCCAGCCCTCCGTGCCAGATATAGAGGATTTCATGTGGATGACTCAGGTAATAATCGGATTGGTAGAAAAAGACATGTCCCAGGCGGGCGCCGATAACCGTTCCGAGAACCATGTAAAGCGTAAGTTTGTCAAGGACTTCGATCGAGATTTTTTCGGTTTTGAAGATCCGCATAAAGATCATATAACCTAATACGAATCCCGCTGCAAATAGCACTCCGTAATACCGGATGGACAAGGCGCCGATAATGGGGATATTTTCCAGGTTGACAAGTTCAGGATTGACATCCCAGGTGATATAAAGTGGTAGCATATGGATTGTAATTTTTATATGAGCAAATGTAGCAAAAAATTACCGGATTTCAACGATCCCTTCAGACCGGAATAAACGGTTCGAGCACAGGGCCTGACCATTTATGGCAGACCGGGAATGTCATGACTGATCCGGTAAAATTCGATTCCCTGTAAATCTTTTCTACATATTCTTATTAAGTTTGCACATGTCAAAACCATTGCGATGAACAGACAGCATGAATTCATCCGGATCCTTCTGATCACAGTAGTTTTTGGGGTTCTTGCTTTCACACGTTGTGCCAAGCAGGTGGCACCGGTGGGGGGGCCACAGGATACCCTTCCACCGATGATCATTGAAAGCGAGCCGCCGAACTATTCGGTCAACTTTGAAAGTGATGAGGTGGAGATCGAATTCAATGAATTTATACAGTTTAAGGAGATGGAGCAGCAATTTCTCAGCTCTCCCCCTTTTGAGGAGCAACCTGATATCTCTCTGAAAGGGAAAGGGTTTAAGATAACGTTCAATGAGCCCTTGAAAGATTCAACAACCTATACCCTGAACTTTGGTAATGCCATTGTGGATTTTCATGAAGGCAACCCAATCAGGAATTTCAGGTATGTCTTTTCTACCGGACCTGAACTGGACTCTTTAGAGGTAAGGGGATATATTGAAGATGCATTCACGTTAAAACCACGCAGCGATATTTTGGTTATGCTTTATGAAGATCTTCATGACTCGGTACCCTATGATCAGATACCCGATTATGTGACGAGAAGCCAATCGGATGGTTCTTTTGTCATAGGAAATATCCGGGCGGATACATTTAAAATTTTTGCTTTGGGCGACAAAAACAGCAATTATCTGTATGACAATCCGGAAGAACCCATTGCCTTCAGGGATTCACTGATCACTTTTCAGGAGGAATTGATCGAGGAGGATGACACCATATTTAGGGATACCCTTCCTCAGGATACCGGTATGATGGAGACAGGAGAAGATACCTTGCAGATTCCCGATAGTTTACTTATCGATACCATCATCCACCGTTCATATTTCGGATATCCGCCGGAATATGTTTTTCTGCGGCTCTTTCATGAAGATAAACGCATACAATATTTGAAGACCATTCAGCGCAAAGATCCCGGAAAAGTAGATGTTATATTCAATGCACCGGTAGGTGACAGTCTGGAGGTAGATTTGATGAATGACAGTTTGAAGCGGCAAGACTGGTATATACTGGAGTCTTCCGCACAAAAAGATTCCCTAACCTATTGGATCAAGGATTCTTCCCTATATAACCAACGTTACCTGGAATTTTTGGTAAGCTATCAAACCAAAGATTCTTTGAACCGTGATGTAATCACGACTGATACACTTGAAGCTGCATATGCTTTTCAGGAAGGAGAGAAGCAAAAGACCGATACCCTTCAACTTAGCAGCAATTTGCAGCGCAGCTTTGATCTCAACCATAATGTTCAGCTTAATCATCCCTTCCCTATAATATCTGTGGATACCAACCGGCTTTGCTTGTATAAGATCATTGAAGACTCTATTTTGCAGGAAAAACCTTTCCGGCTGCGCTCGGATAGCCAGGATTTGAACAGGTTGTATCTCGATGTCAAATGGGAGCCGGAAACGGATTATTTGTTCCAGGCCCTGCCCCAGGCCCTGAAAACCATTTACAATGTCTACCATGATACCCTGGAGTCCAATTTTAATACCCGGCCTGCCGATTATTATGGTTCGCTGGTGCTCAGCGTAAAAGGGCGGGATTCTGCTTTTATTGTACAGCTGATCAAACCATCGGATGAAAAAGAACAGATCGTAAGGGAAAAATATGATGAAGACCTAAAAGAAGGCGCTGTGCAATTCAAATATCTCTATCCCAACAAGTACAAACTGAAGTTTATCTTCGACCGTATTGAGAACAGGAGATGGGATACCGGCGATTATATGCAAAACAACCAGCCTGAAAAGGTTATTTATCATCCCGAAGTACTGGATGTTCGGTCGAATTGGGAATACGAGATCGAATGGAATGTTCAAAAACCCTCCTCCCCAACCGAGACAAAGCCATAATTTGACATGCCCCGTTTTTATCAATCAACCCGAATGATGCACAAATAATGCTGTCCCTAATACAGAGCCGGCTGCACCGTCTCCGCAAATCATCGCATATTTATAAAGTTCGCTCCGCTCATTTATGCATATTGCAGGTTACAATCCTGTGTCAATCCATCAATCATATAAAATTGTCGGTGGTTCATTTTAATCCTTTCGTAAAAATCCCGGGATTTCCCGGTAACCTTTGGTGTTTTTTGGCGTTAGAACTACTTTGTACCATGCACAAAAGATGAATGAATTCATATCATTCAAGTAAATTAATGATTTATCCTACATTATTCATAAAAAATGAATAAATATCTATAAAAAAAAAGTATATAAGCAATTTACTTATTATGATCAAAAATTTCTTTTTATACATTTTTTCCGGGTGCGCCAATTTTTGGGCATCTGCTGCGTTGCAAAAGCCTCGAAGTAGGCGACCACGTCGTCGGCTTTCGACGCCTTGCATCTACCCAAAATTTGACGCATGAATAATACCGTTTATATGTAATAATTTCGTATTATTGTAGTTAAGGATTTTTACCTTGCACAAATGATTTGTTGTAAGACTATAGGGGTGATAATGATGGTTTTTGTTGGGCTACAGGTTTTTGGCCAACAAGGGGAACCTATAGACCTTATTTCGGAAGATGGATCCGGATTTCAAATCATTGAAAAAGATGAAGACCGGATAAAGATCATGAATAGGGTGCCCGCGATTCGTTTGATAGAGGAAAAAACACCCCGGGGCTTTTTCAGGGTCATTAAGGCAAAGGGTTACCGGTCATCTTTCCGCAAAGGCTATCCTGATCTACCTTTAAAAACCAGGCTTATTGAGATACCGCAAGGTTCGCAGGTAAAGGTTGAGATTACCGGGTATGATGAGAAGATTATCCCGCTCAACCGACATGGTAATTACCGGGAGATCATCCCGGCGCAGCCCTCCAGGTCTAAGCAGGATGAGGATAACCTCCCCTTTTTTTATAACAAGCAGGTCTATGCGCATGATCGTTTTATAACCACCGAGATAGTCCATTTTGAGTCTGTTGGTATAATGCGTGGCACGAAACTTGGCAGGCTGGAGATCTCCCCTTTTCAATACAACCCGGTTAGAAACCAATTGAAGGTGCTGAAGAATATTGCATTTGAATTGATATTCAGTAAGCAGGGCAGTGAAAAAGAAAATGTTGCAGGGGATGCTGACAGCAATCCTTATTTCAAATCCTTACACCAGCATGTGATCAAAAGCAAAGAGGATGGTGTCACGGACAATTCATTTATTGGGAGCGGATTGATCACCTATGTGATTGTTTCACCCCCCGGCTATGAGCAATCGCTTAAACCATTTGTGCGGTGGAAACGGCGGAAGGGTTTTCATGTCATTGAAGGCTATACCGATTCCATTGGTCACACCAGACAAGAAATCAGGCATTTTCTGAAGGATTTGTACGAGCAGCCTGCTCCCACCCCGCCTACCTTTGTTCTTTTAGTAGGAGATGTGGAACAGATCCCTTCATGGGAAAGCAGGACCGGTGGTTCACATGTAACCGATCTTTATTATGGTGAGTATACCGATGATCTGCTGCCCGAAGTGTTTTACGGTCGGTTTCCGGCCAGGGACACGGCTGAGCTGAACCACATGATTGATAAAACACTGGCATATGAGAAGTATGCCTTTTCAGATCCTGCTTTTTTGCAGGAAGCATTAATGGTTGCGGGGGACGATGAGTCCTACGAAGATACGTATGCCAATGGGCATGTCAATTATGGTACGACTTATTATTTTAATAAGGCCAATGGTTTTCTTACCCATGCTTTTTTGCAGGATCCCCCTGAAGGCAACCAGGCTGTTAGAGATTCTATTTTTCAATATATTGACAAGGGTGTGGGTTTTGCCACCTATACTGCTCATTGTACTGCTTATGGATGGACTAAACCCGGTTTCAATCTGGATGATATACCCCATCTTGCCGAACATGGTAAAACCGGTTTATGGGTCAGCAACTGCTGCTGGAGCTTGAAGTTTGATGATCCCGAATGTTTTGGGGAAGCTGCCATCCGTGCTCCAGATAAAGGAGCAGTCGGGGTCATTGGAGCTACCGATGAAACCTACTGGGATGAAGATTACTGGTGGGGTGTGGGATTGACCGATAATATCACTGCTCATCCGACTTATGAATCTTCAGGACTGGGCTTTTATGACCGGATGTTTCATACCCATGGTGAAGATACTTCCCAGTGGTATATAACACAAGGACAAATGGTCACTGCAGGTAACCTGGCGGTAGAGGCTTCCACCTCATCGCTCAAGAATTTTTACTGGGAAGTATACCATTTATTGGGTGATCCCTCTCTAATGCCCTATCTGGGAGAACCCTCCCCGTTATCTGTTTCCATGGACCCTTCGGAGCTGACACTGGGTATGGATTCCCTCACGGTCCACACCGATCCATACGCTTACGTGGCTTTTTCGTTTGAGGGCAAACTGTATGATGCGCAAATGGCCAATGGCGCAGGAGTAGTTGATCTTACCTTTCCCATGCTCCATAAACCCGCTGATGCTGAGCTGATCATTACCGCCCAGAATAAACAACCCTATATGCAATCCTTTTTTGTGAGCCCGGTGGATCAACCCTACCTTATTCCGGATGAAGTATCCATAAGCGATTCAGATGGTTATACCAATGGATCTATTGATTTTGGGGAAACTATCGACCTGGAGGTAACCCTGAAAAACTTGAGTGACTCCCTGGCCGCATATGAAGTGGCCGGTAGGTTGAATACCAACGACACCAGTATCCGAATAAAAGATCACCATCAGCAATTTGGTGTTGTAGATCCAATGGATACATCAGATTCAACGGGTACATACCATTTTGATGTCCCCGATGATATTAAAGACCAGTACCGGTTGAAGATGAATCTGGATATCACAGGTAAAGATGCTCTGGACAGCAGTTATCTGTGGCATTCCGATCTGGCTTTTATCATCAATGCACCTTCATTGCGGATCGGCAAATTGGTGGTGGATGACGGACCCGGAGGAAATGACTCTCTGGATCCCGGAGAAACTGCAGATCTTTATTTGATCGTTCATAATGAGGGACATGCCCCGGTCAGTCCGTTTCAAGGAATGATGGCTACGGACAACAATAAGGATTACTTATCCCTTAAAATTCAGGGAGATACGTTAGGTTTTCTTGGGGAGAATGATTATGATACCCTGCATTTTCGCATAAAAGCAGATACCACAGCTCCCGAAGGTATGCCCATATATTTTGATTTGAAGGTAAGTGCAGGAAAAAACGGACAATACAAGGCCAATGCTTCCAGGCGTATTATTCTGGGCAAATCCCCTGTTTATCTGATCAATGAATCGGATACGGTAAAGACTTACTATGGATGGTTTTATGATTCAGGCGGTCCGGATAGGGATTACCAAAATGGCGAGTCGCAGCGCATGACTTTTATTCCTCCTTCTGATAATTATACCATGGTAGCTGATTTCAAATCCTTTGGCGTTGAATCGGATTATGATTCTTTGCGGATATATGACGGTCCGGTGTCAGATTCAGCTTTAATCGGAGCCTATGATGATGATAGCAAACCCGGGATGATAACTGCTCATGACATTTCAAGAGCCCTAACTTTTGAATTTTTTTCCGATAAGTCTATCACCAAAATGGGCTGGAAGGCTGAGATCGTTGCCATTCCAAGAAATGAGATAACTTTCCAGATCAATAGTGGCAAATCGCCACTCAAAGGCGTACAGGTCATCATTGCCGGCGATACCGTTAGGACTGACTCCAGTGGGACGGCATCTTTTATCCTGGACAAAGGTACTTATCAATATTCCATTTTTAAACAGGGTTTCAGAAGCAGCTATGGTTCGTTTTATTTGAGCGGGGACATGGATAAAAAAGTGGAACTTCAGAAGGAGTTCTATGATGTTACTTTTGTTTTATACGGCAAGAGCCATAAAACGCCCTTAAAAGGTGTGGTTGAACTAAACGGCGTGATTGATACTACAGAGCAAGGATCCTGTACTTTTAGGAATATTCGGGGCGCACAGTCTAATTATTTCACTGTTAACGCTTTATATCACGAAGCTGATTCAGGTCTTTTTCATGTAACCGGTGATACAGTTATAACCTGTTTATTAAAAAAACGCAGGTACCCCATAACCATTTTTGTGGAAGACGAAGCGGAGCAAACCATTGATTCGGTTGCAGTACAAATTGATACCGTCAGGCGATATACCGATGAAGATGGACTTGCCAGTTTTTATTTACCCGCAGGCAGCTATAAGCTGCATTTGAATAAAGCGCATTATGCCCCTCGCCAAAAGCGGGTTATTGTTGATGGCAAGGAAAATTGGAATATTCAGTTGTTGAGCGTTTACAGGGTAGAGATATATGTTGCCGGAGAACCGGGTAACCATCCTGTTTCAAATGCCCGGATCTTGTTGGATACATTGAATCTACAAACAGATTCAACAGGGGTAGCTCAGGCTGACATGCTTCCCGGAAATTATGATTATGAAGTGGAAGCCCAGGGATATGAAATCTTTCACTCAAGTATTACCATTACCGATGATATACGTGCAGCGGTCTTGTTATTGGAAAACAAAACTGATGCCGGCAATCCTGAAAGGATTGATTTTTCAATATATCCCAATCCTGCGGACGGGATGATCAGATTAAGCGGGGCAGCCGGGCATAAGCATATGAATATCGGTTTATATACATCTGATGGGACGCTGCTTTTTAACAGGAAGTATGAAAAGACTGAGATTACCCTTGATTTATCGGACTGGCCCGCAGGGATCTATATCTTGCGGATCGGTATGGCTGATCAACACATCACCCGCAAGCTTATACTGAAGTGATAGCGTGTTTTTGGCACCAGTTTGAACCCGTATCTAACTTTATGGGGAGACACTCAGCAGGGCTTGATAGGTAAAGTCTAATAATAAGCAGGTTAAATATATCCAGGGTTTGCTGAAAAATAGTTGTAAAAACCATGCATTCTATGCAACTTTCAACCGGTGCATATTGACTTTTTCAAGTTTTTTTCTGGCGTAATCAAGGGTAATTTCAATTTTTTTATCCTCACTTGAGGGCATATCATACATCACCTCTGTCATGATGGCTTCACAGATGGATCGCAGCCCTCTGGCCCCCAACTTGAATTCAATGGCTTTCTCGACGATATAATCGAGTACCTCTTGCTGGAAGGTCAGCTTTTTGCCATCCAGCTCAAACAATTTTTTGTATTGTTTGATGATTGAATTTTTGGGTTCGGTAAGAATTTTCTTTAGCGCTTCCTTATCGAGGGGGTTAAGATAGGTAAGCACCGGTAATCTGCCGACGATTTCGGGTATGAGACCATAAGCTTTCAAATCCTGTGGGGCGATGTATTGGAGCAGATTATTGCGGTCGATCTTATCTTTCTGTTTGCTGGCAGCGTAACCCATAACCTGGGTATTCAGCCTTTGTCCGATTTTTTTTTCGATGCCGCTGAAAGCTCCTCCGCAAATAAAAAGGATGTTGTTGGTATTCACCTGGATCATTTTCTGATCGGGATGTTTTCTACCACCCTGGGGAGGGACATTGATGGTGGAACCTTCCAGCAGTTTGAGTAACCCCTGCTGTACGCCTTCTCCTGACACATCTCTGGTGATGGATGGATTGTCACCTTTTCGGGCGATTTTATCGATTTCATCAATAAAGACAATACCCCGCTCAGCAGCTTCAACATTATAATCGGCAACCTGAAGCAATCTTGACAGGATACTTTCAATATCTTCACCTACATATCCGGCTTCGGTCAAGATCGTGGCATCCACAATGGTAAAGGGCACCTGAAGCATCTTGGCTATAGTTCTGGCCAATAGGGTTTTACCCGTACCTGTTTCACCGATAAGGATGATATTTGATTTGTCTATTTCAATGCCATCTTTTTCATTGTTGCTGTAGTGCATCAATCTTTTATAATGATTGTAAACAGACACGGAGAGATATTTTTTGGCCTCTTCCTGGCCAATGACATATTGATCCAGGAATTCATTGATTTCTTTAGGCTTAAGCATTTGCACATCATTGATATCAAAAGCACCCTTTTTTTTCACTTCTTCCTGCACAATGCTATAGGCTTGTTCTATGCAACGATCACAAATATGACCGGATATTCCGGCTATGAGCAAATTGGTATCCTTTTTTTCCCTTCCGCAAAATGAACATTTTTCCATAACTACCTGATATTTGCCAGATTTTATAAATAGCGCTGATTATTTTTCTTCTTCGGTATCTTTTGAACGGTGTAACACTTCATCCACCATGCCGTATTTTTTTGCTTCTTCGGCGGTCATCCAGTAATCCCTATCCGAATCCTTTTCTATTTTTTTATAGGTGTTGCCTGAATGCTGGGCCAGCAGGTTATAGAGCTCTTTACGGAGTTTCAGGATTTCCCGGGCTGTTATTTCAATGTCGGCAGCAGCACCCTCAGCTCCACCCATAGGCTGATGGATCATGATTCTGGAATGTGGAAGCGCTGAACGTTTCCCTTTTTTTCCCGCTGCCAGGATGATCGCACCCATAGAAGCGGCCATACCTGTACAGATGGTGGATACATCCGGATTGATATATTGCATGGTATCGTAGATACCCAGTCCCGAATGCACTGCTCCGCCCGGTGAGTTGAGATAAATCTGAATGTCATTGGCCGGATCGGATGACTCAAGAAACAATAGCTGTGCCTGGATGATGTTTGAAACGTAATCGTTGATCGGTACACCCAAAAAGATAATCCGGTCCATCATCAAACGGGAAAAGACATCCATCTGGGCAACATTTAGCTGCCGCTCGGCAGCAGCACCCTCAGCTCCACCCATAGGCTGATGGATCATGATTCTGGAAT
>CAYYLT010000118.1:0-10249 GCA_964472385.1 uncultured Bacteroidales bacterium | reverse complement strand
TAAAATCGAATGATATAAAAAACATTAATTAGTTTACATCAAAAGGCCCCACATTTTCTAATACCGCTTTCGTTTATTTGAACAGAAAAATGGTTTTTTGTGAAATTTTCACCATTTTTTTCGAACAAACCGCCATATCTTGCATTTTAACTGTAATGCAATAAATTATTATAAATGCGCTTAGATGGAAAGCTTCACTTCGCCAAATAATGCGGATAAGATGCTTTGGAAGCAATTCAAGGATGGCAATAAGGAGGCACTGGAACCGATCTATGAAAAATATTATTCCAGGCTTTTGGCTTATGGTATGAAAATCAAAAATCATGAAGAATTTATTGAAGACTGTATACAGGAAATATTTTGTGATTTGTTAAATTCTCATAAAAATCTGGGAGATACTGACAATATCCTGTTTTACCTTTTTATTTCCCTTCGCAGAAAGATTTTCAGAAAGCTTAAATATGACATCTCCTTTCGGCTCAACGATAATTTTCATGTACCTTCCCTTCCGATAGCAGAACAATCTTTTGAAGAAACTTTTCTTGATGATGATAGTTTCCGCTATAAAAAGAAATTCCTGAAAACCCGGATCGACCGTTTGCCTTTACGACAAAAGGAGGCAATGATATTGAAATTCTATATGCATTATGATTATGAAGCCATGGCCCGGATCATGGAACTGAATGTTCAATCTGTCAGGAATCTTGTTTATAAATCCCTCAAATCTCTAAGAGAGCAACTCCACAAGCATGGATAAGGTATTTTATGATGCAACCTGTATGATTCTGCCAAAAATTGAAGCATAAAAATACAGGATAAGCTGTTGTCTTCCCATGGTGCTGTAAGCAAATTCTTATGCATCAATTATCCCTGCTGAATATCTGAATCTGGCATACAATTGCGGTTTAATGGCCTTTGTTTGAATAATTGGTTTTTTTTGGTAATATTTTTTGGGAAAATCGGTGCAAATTTTTATCATTAATTTTTCCTAAATGATGATTATATATACTATAGCGGTGTCTTTCTCTTAAAGATAGTTCAAAGATAGTTAGTGTATGTCTATAAACACTGGTTAAAAGGTTTTCCCGTGAATTATATAGATTACTTGGTGGAAGATTTTGTTTTGGACCACAGTTTTAAGGACTGGGTTTTGCATATGCAAAATTCCCAGAATGTTTTCTGGGAGTTGTGGCTTGCCCGACATCCTGAAAAATATCTTGAAATCAGGGAAGCCAGAAAAATTATACTGATCTTGCACAATCATTTCACTCCGGGCAGCAATGGGGAAGTTGAATCAAGATGGGAGGAGATGTGTAATTAGCCTGTATTATTTAGGGTCTGCTGAAAAACACAAAAAAACCTTAAAATCAATAGAATAAACATATATTTTGTTTCCAAAATGCAAGGTATTTAGCAAATATACCTAAAAAACCTTGCATTTTTCAAGTGAATATTTTTTGTTAGCCTTTAGCACATCATCTACTTCGTTGGCTTCAGCTCGCAGTATTCATATACAGCTTCGCTTTGCCGCTTCGTAGCTGATGCACTAAAGACTTTTTCAGCAAACCCTAAATCGTTTGCTTTCGACGCCTTGCATCTACCCAAAACTTGACGCATGAATAATACAGGTTAGGATTGTCTGTAAAAACAGGTTAACCGCTATACACCATCCGAATTAATGCTTTAGAAATTTGATTGTGAATCTTTTTTGCCCAATAAAACCTTTTATAAGGTATATTCCGGGTTCATAGTCAGACACATTAATCTTTAATGTTTTATGAGGATAGGCCTTTGTCATCAAACACCGGCCTGTTATATCATGGATGGAGATTCTTTCTGGGTATATATTGGAGGTTGCTTTAAGTATCAGATAGTGGTCTGTTGGATTTGGAAATACAAGAAGCTTGGATCTGAGATTTTTGTCAGAAATCGCATGGTTTCCAATTGCTGTTTGTTCATCTTCTTCATTTTGGGTGCTATCTGTCACCGTTTGGTCTTGTTCATTATCCGTGGTGTCTGCTGGTGAATTACTGTTTCCGTTTTCGGTTGAGTCGATTCCGTTTCCATGGTCTTCTTCTCCCGACGTATCGATCAAAGCATGTTTATGGTCAATGTCAAAATTGATTCTATGTATACCCATATATTGGTCATCCTTTGCCGTAAGGGTAACCGAAATGGTGGTGTCTTGCGTTTCTTCCGGAATTGAAATAATAGGATATTTTTGGTTTTGGGAATCAATTTCCAAGAGATAGGGTACGCTCCAATAGTAGTCCAGCGGTTCGCCATCAGGATCATAGGATGTGTTGTTGCTCATCCGCACTTTGCTGCCGGGAGCGCAGTAAATAGAGTCCTGATCATACTGAACCACCGGTCTTTCGTTATAATTTCCGCCTGTATATTCAAAAGCCCCCAGGTCGACATGGTTTGGATTTATGGTGTTGCCATCAAAATCCTCTTCAATACCCACATCAATACCGGCGTCAACAGCCGGTGAATTTTCCTTCAGATGGAAATCATAATTTTCCGGATCAACAAAAAGGGGATCCTGAATGATGGCATCATCATGCGCTGCTACACCCTCTATATTCTGCATGTTGTTGCTGAAATACGCTCCGGCTATGTGATAGGCTTTTTGATCTTCTGAAGTGAGGTATACGATGTTGTTCTTAATCTCTGCCTGCCTGAGCCAGGATTCCACACTGACCTCATTGTCATAAAAAACATTGTTGTAGATCTTCCTGCCTTCTCCATCAGAGGCAAATTGTATTGCTTCCTTAAGATTAATGAACAGGTTATGGCTAATCATTACATCAGAAGCGTGGTTATAAATTGCGCTCAGAGAATTCTCAAATATATTTCTACGGATGATGAAATCGCTCCCTCCGGCATGAAGGCAGGCACCCCCATATTCTGTCTTTTGGGGACCTCTGAAAAGGCAGTCTTCAATAACGACATGTTGGGGATTCCTTGTGAAGATGACACCAAATTTTCGGCCCGAATCAGAACGGTCAAACACGCTGTTGCCAATATAAATATTGCTGCATCCGATGAACTGTGCACAATCTCCTCCACTAACTGCAGGAGCTACCGTATAAAGCTTATTGACATCATGAATATAGCATCCGCGTATTTCAATATCGCTTGAGCTGTTCAGATAAATGCCATCGCGATAAATATTATATATTTCAGAATCAATAATCTTTATCCCATGCACCACCCCATAAATCCCATAGTTGTATTTATTCCAGTTACCACTATGGAGTTTAGCGTTTATGATTTTAATGTTTTTATTGTTATAATCATGATCAAAATTCAAACAAATGCGGGTGGTGAAGATATCTAAGTTTGAGATTGTCAATCCATCACATCCGCGAATGTTAATCTGTCCCCCGATGATACGAGGTTGATCTCCCGATCCATAAGCCCCCACCATGATGTCTTGTACATTGCTGAAGGTTATAGCCCCAAAATCCATTCGGGTGCCCCTTTTGAGCAGGTAAACCGTATTGTTACGGTAGGAATCCTGATCCAGGTTGTCATAGGGATGTTCTATGGTTCCATCCTGGGATGGGTCGTCACTGTTCGAGGGGTCATAATAAAGGGTGTCCTGCGCATATGAACCGGAGCATAAACAAATAAATATAATACTGATTAACAGTGTTTTATTCATGGTGTTGATGGTTTAGGGTTGAGTACCGTAATCCCTTTTCAAACATTATTTTTAACGGATGAAAGAAGGCTTTGTTGTATATTCTTAAAATACAATCTAATGAGTCACGCGGGTTAATCATCAACATGATGAACCGGTTTTATTTGATGATTATCTTTTCAAAAGCCGTAACATTGACCGTTCTGATTTGTAAAAGATAAATGCCAGGCGGATATTGTGATACATTCAATGAAAATTGATCCCCCGCTAAAAATTTGTTTCTGTGTTCTATGACCTTTCCGCTTAGAGATAAAATTTTAACATGTAATTTTCCATTGAGCGGTTCATTCATATGAACCTGTATTATCTCGGTAGCAGGATTCGGGAATATATTGAACATATCTTTATGACCCAGGTGTTGGTCTGAATAGCTTGAAATACTCTGAATTTCAACTTTTTTTGTTATGCTGTCGGATACACTGGTATGATGGGTTAGGGTTTTAAGTTGCACGGAAAAGATACCTTCTGTGGTGTATGTATGGGTAACTGAGCTACCTGTATCCTGACTGCTATCCCCGAAATTCCATACATATTGATTGATGGTACCCTTATCTGAAGAACTACAACCAGCTTCAAAATGAACCTCAAAAGTGTTCAATGAGTCTATGGTATAATTGAAACATGCTTCTACAGCAATTTTATCTATGGTAACCTGTTGAATTACAGTATCAGCATATTGGGCATCATTGGTAACGATGAGTTGAATGTCATAGGCGCCGGGATTATCATAGGTATGGGAACCAGAAACACCTGAAGCTTCATTGCCATCGCCGAAATTCCAGGCATAATGGTCAATGCTCTTTTCCCGGGAAGCATTCGAACAGGAAGCATCGAAATGGATAGAATAGATTCTATCGGCATCATTTTCCCATGAAAAACATGCTTCGGGTTTGGCAGAACCTGTTGTTTCCTCAAGGGTTATCTGCTGAATGGTGGTGTCGGAGTAATCTGCATCATTGGTTACGATGAGCCGGATGTTATAAGTTCCCGGATTTTCATAGGTATGAGAGCCTGAAACACCGGAAGCCCCGTGGTAATCGCCAAACTTCCAGCTATAATCCGTGATGGTCTGTCCCTGGTAGGGATCTGAGCAGGAAGCATCAAGGTTAACGGACAATGGATTTTCCGCATCAATCTCTTTGGTGAAACAGGCCGTGGGTTTGGGCTCGGTCGTTTGTTCAATGGTAACCTGCTGGGTGGTAGTATCGGCATATCCCGCATCATTGGTGACGATGAGCTGAATGTCATAGGTTCCGGGATCCTCATAGGTGTGCGATCCAGAGGCACCGGAGGCGTCATTTCCATCACCAAACGTCCAGGCATAAGAAGTGATGGTTTGTCCCTGGTAAGGCACGGAGCAAGCCGCATCAAAGTTAACGGTAAAATTATCTTCCGTATCCATTTCTTTGGTGAAACAGGCCGTGGGTTTGGGCTCGGTCGTTTGTTCAATGGTAACCTGCTGGGTGGTAGTATCGGCATATCCCGCATCATTGGTGACGATGAGCTGAATGTCATAGGTTCCGGGATCCTCATAGGTGTGCGATCCAGAGGCACCGGAGGCGTCATTTCCATCACCAAACGTCCAGGCATAAGAAGTGATGGTTTGTCCCTGGTAAGGCTCGGAGCAAGCCGCATCAAGGTTAACGGTAAAATTATCTTCCGCATCCATTTCTTTGGTGAAACAGGCCGTGGGTTTGGGCTCGGTAACCTGTTCAATGGTAATTTGTTGGGAGCTAGTATCGGAAACCTGGGCATCGTCGGTTACAATCAATTGAATGGTATAATCCCCCGGTGAAGCATAGGTATAGGACAGGGCGTCTCCTGTACCGGTATTGCCATCGCCAAAGTTCCATTTGTAGGATGTTAATTGTTGATCCTCGGAGGGTTTGGAACAGGCGGCATCGAGATTTACCTTATAGGCTGTTTCGCTATCATGATCCACCGTAAAACAGGCTTGAACTCCTGACTGGTTGAGCAATAAGACCAGCACCCAGTCATTTTCATCTCCTGTACTTCCGGGCGGGTTGAAGGATGCAGATGAAGCTGCGGCACCAGAAGGCACGGATTCATCGAAGGGTTGCGGTTGATCATATTCTGTGCCTGCTACATACCAGGAACCATTCCTGGGGTTGAACCAATAGGCGCTCATGGTGCTTCCGTGGAGTTTATCCATCAGCAGATCAATGTTTCTGCCGTTGGCTGAATAAACGAGTGCAAAGGCGCTGTCAGCTCCTGTGGTGGCGGTTATTCTGTCGCTGGTTGCCGATGTACCCGACCCGTTGGTACCGCCTGTATCGCCGTCAATAAGATATTGTGCAGGTTTTCGGGTTAGCAACTGTTTATCGCTTAATGTTTGGGTCATAAGGGTGTAGAGGTGCTTCATGTCTGTTGCACCGGGATCAGACAGCTTTTGATACCAGTCTGAACTGGTGCTGCTGAATCCGTATACATTGTTTTGACCATATACATGGCCAAAAGCACCTGAAAAAACAGTTTGGTAAGCCTGAATGCGGATTTGCCAGGGGGAGAAGCGGTTGTCCCGTTCCTCGTAATAGCCTTCCAGCATAAAAGTAGGCAGCACCGGGGAGAGCGAGTAATCATCGAGGATGTCTACGTATTGTCCGTCAATATCTTCCTGGATTTGATTATACCCCAGCCAGTCCTCGCCATGGAAATATTCGGAAGAGTTTCTCCTGTTTTTTCTCCCGTGAAAGCTCATATAGGTATCGGTATAATCAGCGGATCCATCCTGTCCGTAGCTGTCATTCGTTCCATCGGCAATGCCTTCAGCCAGGGCGCGGAATACCGGCTTATAATCGTATCCGGGAGCAGAGGCATCGCGGTCTCCGCCCAATGACCAAAAGATATTGGTATATTCTGTATACCGTTCTCCCAGAAAGAAACCATATTCATAGGCATTGTTCTCATTAAAGATGACCGATGATCTGTCCTGCATGTGGTAATCCCCGGCGATCCAGCTTCCCCAGGTGGGAGCAAAAATTATGTAAAAACCTTTGGAGGTGGCCAGTTGAAGGAAATAGTCGACATTATCCCAGAAATCATACTGGCCGGCATCGGAAGTGTCATTGCCCAGGGTGGTAATGGGCTGGGTGGGATCAAAATCACCATCCACCTTTTGAAAGGGCAAATCACCATAATAGTTGGTTTCTGAGCCCCAGGCTTTATTGGTGGGATCGCCAAAGGCACAAAACAGTATGGTGTTGAAGTTTTGCTCGGCCCTTTTGTTCAAGTATTTTTCCATTTCTGCCCTGGAGCAGTTGTAGGTAATACCCCAGCCGGTATCGCCCGAGATGAATACAGGATTTCCCTGATTGTCAACAAAAAAATGACCATTGGCGCTGTATTCCAGATCCAAATTACTTTTTGATCTTGTAAAGTATTCCGATCCGGTTTTGGTATCTTTTTTCAGGTAGCTCTTGTTGATATCAAAATAAATTTCGTTATCCAGGCTCATATATTGATTATCTTTTGCGGTAAGGGTAATCGCAATGGTGGTATCCTCCGTGCCCTCAGGAATTGAAATAACGGGATATTTCTGGTGGGGAGAATCAATTTCTATGAGATAGGGCACACTCCAATAGTAGTCCAGCGGGTCGCCATCAGGATCATAGGAAGTGTTGCTGTTCATCCATACTTTACTTCCGGGAGCGCAGTAAATAGAGTCCTGATCATACTGAACCACCGGTCTTTCGTTATAATTTCCGCCTGTATATTCAAAAGCCCCCAGGTCGACATGGTTTGGATTTATGGTGTTGCCATCAAAATCCTCTTCAATACCCACATCAATACCGGCGTCAACAGCCGGTGAATTTTCCTTCAGATGGAAATCATAATTTTCCGGATCAACAAAAAGGGGATCCTGAATGATGGCATCATCATGCGCTGCTACACCCTCTATATTCTGCATGTTGTTGCTGAAATCCGCTCCGGCTATGTGATAGGCTTTTTGATCTTCCGAGGTAAGGTAAACGATGTTGTTCTTGATATCGACCTGTCTTAACCAGGATTCAATCCCAAGCTCATTGTCATAAAAGATATTGTTGTATATTTTTCTGTTTTGTCCGTCAGAGGCAAATTGAATGGCTTTATTCAGATCAATAAACTGATTATTGTGAATGATCATATCTGAGCTGTGGTTATAAATACCAGTTGGAGCCTGCTCGAAAATGTTTCTTCTGATTACAAATCCGGTTCCACCTGCATGAAGACATGCACCTCCATATTGGGTTTTTCGGGGCCCTATAAAGTGACAGTCTTCTATGACCACATCTTTAGGATTCTTAGTAAAGATGACACAAAATTTCCGGCCGGAATCGGAGCGGTCAAATACACTGTTGCCAATATAAATATTTTCGCAACCAATGAATTGAGCTCCATCACCACCACTAACTGCAGGGGCTACTGTAAAAAGTTTGTTTACATCGTGCACGTAACAATTGCGGATATCAATATCTTTTGAACTATTCAAATAAATGCCATCGCGGTATATGTTAAATATCTCACAATCTATAATCTGAATACCTTTGACAATACCATAAATACCATAATTGTATTTATTCCAATTACCACTATGCAGTTTGCAGTTGTTTATCTCTATATTGCGGTTGTCATATTTATGGTCAAAATTTAAGCAAATACGTGTGGTGAATATATCTAAATTTTTGACTGTAAATCCATTACATCCATATATATTTATCTGGCCCCCGATGATACGAGGTCTATCTCCCGAACCATAGGCATCTAAAACAATATTTTCTATATTGTTGAAAGAGGTTGATCCAAATTCCATAATGCTCCCTCTCTTGAGCAGATAAACCGTATTGTCTTGATAAGTAACACTTTCAAGGTTTTCATAGGGATGTGCTATGGTTCCATCCTGGGATGGGTCGTCACTGTTCGAAGGGTCAAAATAAAGGGTGTCCTGAGCCGGCAAAACATTGATGTTTGCAATCAATAATATGCAAATCATCAATGTTTTATTCATTGCATCAATCATCTTATGGCTGTTGTTTTTTAAGGTTGTTTTTACAAACCATATCTTAAACGGAGAAAAAATAAGTTTGTTATCGGGTTATTTTTTACTCAACCATTTTTTATCATG
Source organism: uncultured Bacteroidales bacterium (assembly GCA_964472385.1). Lineage (GTDB taxonomy): Bacteria > Bacteroidota > Bacteroidia > Bacteroidales > UBA12077 > JAGXLC01. Next base: position 1,418 of record CAYYLT010000118.1, on the reverse strand, counting down.
AAGCAGACGGTCAAAAAAAGTTGCTGTATGGCATGCATTCAATCTTCCATATTTTTCAACATTATATTAACAATTTTCGGTGATTTAGATCACCAAACAAAAGGTCGTCACATAATATGCTTATAAACTGGGATTGGTTGCCCTTGATGTTTTAGGGCTAAGGGAAGGAAAAGAAGATGCTAACAATTAAGTTAATGGGTGTCGGTAAGGCGGGATATCGCGATTGAGGTTAGGTATGCGATTGAAGAAGGAGTATTAAGCTGCGATTCTTTACCATTATCTTTTGAATATCCTGGTTTTAAATGATCGATAGGTGAGTTTGTCTATTTGCCGGGCAATGATGTTTCGGGTAAATATTGCTATCAGGATCTCCGTGGTAGAAGGTATGACACTGATATGCGAGCGGTGCCATTTGAGCGTCTGGCGTTTACCGGTCATTTTCAGTAAAAAGACCAGATAAGCATAATCCAGGCGAAGCATATTGTAAGTTTTGGTCATTTCGGGGAATGATTGGATATATCTGTTGATGATCATCAACCTGAAGGGCAAATAAACATTGAATTTTTTGACAACATTGCTGGTTACCGTTTCATAATGCCTTCGGGTATAGCTCAAAACCTGAAATACAAAGCCTACTTTTGACCTGTACATGATGTCATAGGCCAATACCGTATCGATATTGATAAAATCTCCAAGAAAAATATCGGGATAATAGGGCAATTTCTTCAATATACTGTGACGATACAGGACTGTATTGGCAGAGCCTGTGATTTCGATCTGGTGTTTAAGCTGTTTGAGCAACAATGCTTTACCGTCAAATATATTCCCCCGGTAAATATCCAGATCATCGGCTCTAACCTGGATATGGTCAATTCTGTAGGAAGAACAGATACCTGTTTCCGGGTCTTTCTCCATAATCTCCACCATTTTCTCTATAAATTCAGGAAATATCCAGTCGTCGGCAGGAACTATTTTACAGTATACAGAATTACTGTTCAATCGCTGAAAAGCAGCATTCCAGTTGTTAACGATGCCCAGAAAATTCTCATTTTTGTAAAGTTTAAACCGGGAATCACGCTGAACATATTGCTCTGCTATAGCCACGGTTTTATCTTTGCTGCAATTGTCATTGATGATGCATTCCCAATTTTGATAGGTCTGTTTTTCTATACTGGATAGGCACTCGTCAATATATTTTGCACCATTGTATACCGGTACGGCAATGCTCACTAAAGGTTGATCTGATTGTAGCATAAGAATTTATATTTTTAGCCTTTATGAATAATTTCCTATAAGCCTGCTAACCTGAATTATTCACGCGTCAAATTTTGGGTAGATGCAAGGCGCCGGAAGCCGACGACGTAGTCGCCTACTTCGGGTTTGCTGAAAACCTTTCATTTTGAAAACAACAGATATGT
>CAYYLT010000117.1:0-10402 GCA_964472385.1 uncultured Bacteroidales bacterium | reverse complement strand
ATAATAAATAAAGCACCAATATTCTTTTGTTTATAAATGTTTTTTTATTTTTTATAAATGCACCCTTAAAAGCCAGGCTTTTTCTCATCACTAATATACACCATGTCAAAATAAATAATTCAATATAAGCAATTTACTTTTGTTGTGTATAAGGAAGCTTAAAGCCATGATGCTTTGCTATATTTGATATCATCAACACATAAAATCTTTTCTATGATGAAGCATACTGTTCAGCTATTCTTTATTTTTATGGTTTTGTTATTTTCCATGAATGTTTCAGGCCGGCCTGTTTTTCCCTATTCAACATTGAACCCTGTTGTATATATCAACGATCAAATAACAGATAATTACGGCAGCGCGGTTGCCCTGGCATTAGCAAGTGATGGAGCAATCAGTCTTGTGGGTAACATATGTGGTTATCCGAAAGAATCCTGGATGCAGGATGCGAAATATAAAAAGTACAAGCATGAATATGTCACTGCCCACTTTAAGACCCATCGAAAGGCCATAGCCAGTGGGTTTAAAAATTTACCCCCACCGCTTCTTGGTCTTTTTGACCGGCACAAGAAGCCTGCTTCAGGCAGGATAAAGGATACAAAAATCATTGGTTCACCAGGCACAGACCTGATTGTCAATGAAGCCATGAAATGTTCTCCTGAAAAACCCTTGGTGGTAGTGATAGGGGGTGATTTTTGCACCCTTGCGGATGCTTATTTGAAAGAACCCGCTATTGCCGAAAGGGTTGTGGTTGCCGCAAGGGCATATAACCTTGATTCGGAGGGGAACATTAAGCCCGGGAACAAAGAATATAACATCAACCAAAGTGGTTGGAGCGCTACGATCGTTCTGAAAAAATTCAGGGTGATCTGTTTTCCTGGTGGGAGCGGAATGAGCCCCAAGGGAACATGCGATCAGGTGAAAGGTCTGCCTCCAAAACCCTTGCGCAAATATATGATTCAAATGGAACACTGGCATTACGGAAACCAGTGTAAGGAGAAATGGTGGCTGGGTGATGCGCCGCCGCTGCTTTCAGTGGTGTCTTCTGTTTTCATCAAGGATTTACGGTATGCCAGGATCTCAGGATATGTAAAATCCCCCGCGGCTCCGGAAATGGTACCCAGTATTACCTGTACCACTGATTCCAGCAACATCATGATCGTGATGGATGGAACCAACAGTTTAACAACAAAGATATTATGGGAGCATCTGGCCAATCCCTGTGCCTGGGATCCTGATTGCAGCGCTGAAGTTTCTCTTCCTGATCCCCTGCGTCGTTGACTATCGACGCCTTGCATCTACCCAAAACTTGACGCATGAATCATAGAGGATAGGAAAATGACCAATAAACAAAACTTTTCAATTCACCGGATCAAAAAAGGGCCTGTTTTTTCCCATTTCTCCGTAAAAATGGTGTTAATCCTTGTAATCTTACAGCTTGCTATTTTACCTGTACGCGCCCAGTTTAATGAGCTTATCCACAATCTGGAGACATACAACCGTAAAACCCTCAATGAACGGGTATTTCTACATACCGATAGAGAGATCTATGCACCCGGAGATACCCTTTGGTTCAAAGCTTATGCAAGAAACGAATCTTCATTATACAAAAGTGACTTTAGCCGTGATCTGTTTGTTTACCTGGCAGATCGTGAAGGCAGGGTGGTAACGGACACCCGTTTTCTGATCAAAGATTCCGGATCCAAAGGGCAACTGGTATTGAATGAAAGGTTGGATGAAGGTGTATACATGGTGGGAGCCTATTCCAGCTGGATGAAAAATTTTGGGGTGGAAGAGGTTTTCAGCAAGCGGATCGAACTGCGTTATGAAACCAAAAGCACCTACCGGCTGGTACCTACTTATGGGCAAAAGCGTTATTTTCCCGGAGATACCGTCAATATGAAAGTCCATTGTTACGACAACCTGCGGCAGGAAGTGGAAGAGGTGAGCTTTGTTTATCGTGTGTTTTCAGGCAATACAAAGCTGGCAGCAGGTAGTGCGAACATGTTTAACGGTTTCGATAACCGCATTCGTTTTATCCTGCCTGGTGATATTCAGGAACCCTGTAGAATTGAATTACGGGGTGTTCATAAAGACATTAACCTGGACGAGGATTACACTATCCCGGTTTTCTTTGACCTGCATGTGGATTTTTTTCCGGAAGGCGGAGAGGCTTTAAATGACATGCTAAGCCGGATGGCTTTTAAAGCTACTTACGCCAATGGTAAACCTGCCGAAATTGAGGGTGAGGTAGTTGATGAACAGGGTACCGTACTCACTGCCATTGCCACTGAACATAACGGGATGGGGGTATTTCCGTTCATTCCTATAAAAGACAAAGCTTATCACCTGAAGATCCTTAAACCGTTGGGAATTGACAGGCAATACACACTACCCCAGGGCAGGGATCAGGGATGGATGCTTAGTGCCCAAAGCCGCGCAAATCAGATTCATGTGGATATCAACAAGGGTCATGATGAGATCGATACCTGTCTGTTGACCCTGATGATCCGGGGTTACCTTTTTTACTCCAGGGTGGTACCTGTTGGTCAATCGAAAAGTCTGATTATCCCCACCGATACCCTGCCCACAGGTGTCGGGGTGCTCACTCTGCTTGGCGGCAGTTTGCTGCCCAGGGCCGAACGTTTGGTGTTTGTTAACTACAACCGCCGAAACAAGGTTAAAATGACTACCCACAGCAAAAAATACCTGCCCAGGGAAAAGGTGAAAATGAACATACAGGTTACGGGCCCGGGCAATAAACCGGTAAAGGGGGATTATTCCCTTACGGTGGTGGATGAAAAATTGGGCCTGTCGAAACATATCCATCATCCCAATATCTTTTCTGCCGGGTATTTTACTCAGGAGATCAGAGGCCGGGTATGGGATCCCGAATACTATTTTCAAACCGGCAGCCGGCAGGAACGCCATCACCTCGATCTGCTGTTGATGACCCAGGGATGGCGAAATTATCGCTATCTGGAAAAGGCAGCCCGGGTAGATTCTATGCCTGATCCCTTTAATCAGGATGTGGTATCGGGAAAAATCTTGAAAAAACGGAGCATTTTCGAGCCCAAACCTACCGCAGGCAAATTGATCCTCTATTTCGGCGGCACTTCTTATACCCTTCATACGGATGAACAGGGAAGGTTTTCATTTCTCCCGGCTTTCAAATCCGGGATCAATCCGAATATTTTTATGTCTGCCACCGATGAAAACGGTAAAGACAATGTGATCATCCAACTCGATTCCAACCATTACCGGCCTCAGCTTAAAAACTATCTCAGCTCCCTTAGCGACAGCCTGAACCGGGGGATCACCTCCAGTATTTATACCTATGAAAGCATTGAGAAGCTTTTTGAAACATCGGATAGAAATAATTTCTGGATCAATGCCGTAACAGTGATGGCCAAAAGACAAGAGGAATATCAGGATGCAGAAGAATATATTGCAGATGAAATGGTCATAAATGGTATGAAAGCAGAAGGTTCATGGTTCTTATATGCATACAATGTTTTTGATGTTTTGCGCCGAATGGGACCTGTTAAGAGAGTGGGAGAAACAGCACAATATCATTATAACGGGGAATGGCGGAATATTAAGTGGATCGTTAATGGCAGAGAATTGGATTCCGCCGAGGAAAGAAGGGTTCAATACTTTAATCCAACAGCGATAGAAAATTTATACCTTTTAAGAGGGGCAGCAACCGCCGCCTATTGGTTCGATGCAAATCCCGATCAGGTGACGGAATTGAGTGAATCGCCCTATGTAGTGTGTTATATTACCTTTGATCCGAATAAAGACAGAATGATGGAAGGCAATCTTCAGCAATACAAAAATGCCAACCGGAAAAAGCTTCAGGAATATACCCTTAAAAAGGAATTTTATTCCCCTGTATACGATACCGGAAAAAAGAAGGAAGATCCCATGCCCGATCTGCGCAAAACGATCCACTGGGAGCCTCATCTAAATCTGGATTCTACCGGCCGGGCCACTGTTACTTTCTATAATGCCGACCGGTATGCCCGTATTAAATGCATCCTTCAGGGGATAAGCGATAAGGGCATACCGGCTTATGGGGAGACCAACTATGAAGTGTTTTTTATGAAAGAATAATCTTCTTCGGGTCTTTGATGTCTTTCATTGTTCCTTCGTGATTTCAATTCGCAGTATTCATATACCGCTTCGCTTTGCCGCATCGTAGCTGATGTAATAAAGACTTTTTCAGCAAATCCTACTTGGGTTAAGGTTTTGCCACCTGGAAATTGCCGACGGTCAAATAATTTGTAAATACCTCAATGCCCGAGTGTTGGTTTCCGGCTATTTCAAATGGTCATCTGCAAAATCGAGATATATTTCCCAGTTATAGTTGTTCAGCGCATGTTCGCCGTTGCGGATGACATAGCCGGCGGTATGATACACCGGCCGGTTGATAACGGGCATTTTATCCACCGGGAGTCCTTTTTTATTCAATAGCCGGTAAACCGGTCCGGCGTGTTTTACAGAAAGAAATTCCCCTTTGGGATCTGCCCACCGGTCTTTGTCTGCGCTGGCAACGATAACCGGTCTTGGCGCCATTAGCGCGATCAGCATGTGCTGGTCAACCGGCAGGGCATCCTCGTTATTGTTGTATTTATCAAAATTTTCGCAGAACCAATGAGGCATGGCATTATTGATAAAATGCAGGGTTTCTCCGTATTTTCTGCGCGAAAGGGCTGCGCCACCGCAGCCTGAACAGTTGGAGATGACCACGCTGAAACGCTCATCGCAGGCGCCTGCCCACAAAGCTGTTTTTCCTAGTCTGGAATGACCGTAAACCGCTATTTTTTCCTGATCAATGGCAGGATCTGTTTCAAAATAATCTGCTGCCCTGCTCAACCCCCACGCCCAGGCGCCTATGGAGGAACAATTGTTGCCTTTTGTGGTATCCAGATACTTTTTATCAAATAGCGGATGAACTCCGTTTTGGTATCCATCGTCAAAGTCCGGGTCGATGTCGCCATAATAAATCGTTGCAAAAGCATATCCCCGGTCCAGAACCCGCTCTACCAGATAGGAATCACGGCTGTGTCCCCGGGACGCTTCATTCGCCTGATGATTGGTAACCTGCAAATAGTCTTTATTTCTTACCCATTTACTTGTGACAGATATGTGTTCGCTGGGATGTACGGTATGATTGCCATTGAAATTCAATCCCAGAAATACCGGAACCGGCTTTTGTATCTTGTTCGGTACAAATAATAACAGATCAAAATGATGCGCCTTGTTAGGGTTTTTAACATGAATCCGCATTTCCTTCAATGCCGCCAATCCATTCAATGCACGGGGCACCTCCTTCCTGACCTCAAAGGAAAGATTATCCGGTTTTTCCGGCATTTTTCCGTACACATGATTTTCAAACAGCTCCAGAATTTCCGCTCGCCGGGCAGGCCAATCGCTGGCACCGGAAACTTTTGAGCCATCCTCAAAAGTTAACGGATCAGGCAGTTCATAGCCGGGAACTTTGGATTCATCATAGTTGGGTTGAAAATTTTGACTATAGGCTAGTGGTAAGCAACATACCCATAGCAGCACAACACTGAAGATTTTTATACACTGCATCATTTTTTTTGATTTTTTGCACTTAAAATTTGTAGAAAATTACGAAAAAATGCCGGAACAGCCCAATAGGAAAGCTATATTTTTTTCAGACCGGCAGATTGATTGGTATCGGTAAAAGGGGATAGCTTACAACCAATGCATCTGCAAAGCCATCAAGCGGACTGTTTTTGAGTATTTCCATACATATCCGGAAGAAGCGTGCAGGAATATGATTCTTTTGTACCGATAGAATAATACAGGTTAGAGAATGCTTAAGGCATTGTTCAGGATGATATAGATTTGAAAGAACCTTACATATCATGAAATTGTTATAAATTTGCAACTTTTAATGTTCAGGTATGATCCGACGCAACAATTTTCTCTTCTCCTCCTGGTTCATGGGTGCTTTATTCATTATTTTCGCCCTCACCATGGCTATGGCTACCTTTGTTGAAAATGATTATGGAGCTGCTGCTGCCCGCGATGTGGTATACAATGCCTGGTGGTTTGAACTTATCTTTGTACTCCTGGCGATCAATTTTATAGGGCAGATATTTCGTTATAAGCTATATCGTCCGGCTAAGCTCACCATTTTGGTTTTTCACAGCGCTTTCATCGTAATCATTACAGGTGCCGGTATTACAAGGTATATGGGCCAGGAAGGGATGATGCACCTGAGAGAAGGGGAAGCCAAAAGTTCTTTTCAGTCCGGCAACAGATACATCCATCTGAATGTAACAGGAGCTAACGGACAAGAAGTATTTTCCAGCAAGGAGCCATTTGTTGTCACACCTTTATCGGTGGATACTTATGAGGAGCAGATCAAATTAGATGGCCGGCCATATCAGTTGCATTTTCAAAAGTATTTGCCAAACGCACAGCAGACCATCGTATCCGCAAAGGAGGGAAATCCTCTTGTAAAATTGAATGTAAGCGGACAAAATACAGGTGCCCATAGCTTTATCCTGAAGCCAGGCCAGATGAAACGGATCAGGGATCTTAAGATTGGTTTTTACGATGGAGATAATTTGGATATACGCATAGATTTGCAACATGACAGTTTTTATGTATTCTCCGATACACTTATCAATCGGCTGAGCATGAGAAACAGAAACTCGCGCATCTTTTCCAAAAATACCCGGGTGCCACTTCAACCTATGTATATTTATGAATTCGGAAGCTGGCGATTGGTCACTCAGAATCTCTCTAAGTCGGGTGCACTGAAATATGGCCGTGGTCAAGCCGAGATGCATGTACACCGCCCTAATGTGCTCCATTTTGAATTGCTGGGGAACAATTCCCGGGAAGACCTTTATGTCCGGTTTAATTCCGACTATTCCGAACCTGCCTTTGCTGAAGCCGGCGGACATCGTTTTGAGCTCGATTATCAGCCCCAAAAGATAAGCCTGCCTTTTCAGATCAAATTGCAGGATTTTATACTGGAACGTTATCCGGGTTCCCATTCACCTTCATCTTTTAAGAGTCAGGTAGTGGTTATGGACCAGGAGAAATCGGTTGATGAGGAATATATGATTTATATGAACAATGTTCTTAAACACCGGGGCTATCGTTTTTATCAGTCGTCCTATGACCAGGATGAGAAAGGCAGTGTGCTGTCCGTGAATCATGATCCGGTTGGTATGCATGTGACCTATGCGGGCTATGGCTTGCTGTTTCTCTTTATTGTGCTTTCCCTTTTAAACAAAAAAGCAGCATTTAGAAGTGTTCATGCCGGTTTTTGGAAACTTCCCCTGAAAAAGGGCGCTGCAATATTTTTGTTTATACTGGCTTTTTCGTCCGCCAGCTTAGGTAATCCGGAGCATAAACTGGTGGTGAACAAGAAGATTGCCAATGCATTCGGAGGGGTTTTGGTCCAGGACAACAAAGGCAGGACCAAACCATTGTACACCCTGAGCCATGATGTATTGAGAAAGATCCACCGAAGCAATACCTACCGGGATCTTAATGCCATGCAGGTATTTTTGGGGCTGCACTATGATTTTCAACGCTGGAGAAATGAACCCCTTATCAAGGTTTCCCAAAGTGACCTCCGGGATGTGCTGGGATTAAAAGGGAAGTATGCTTCCATTGATCAACTGGTGGATATGCAGCACAATACTTACCGGCTCAGAAATGATGTACAAGAAGCTTATTCCAAACCCGAAGCCCAAAGAAACCGCTTTGATAAAGAAGTTATTAAGGTAGATGAGCGGGTGAACATCTGTTTTATGATCATTTCCGGTGATTTGTTGCGCATATTTCCTTTCCGTGACCAAAGCGGCAAGTGGGGAAAACCCAAACAAGCCGTGCCATATACAAAAACACAGGAAGATTCGCTCTTTGTTGCAAATGTCCTGCATAGGATCCGGCAGGCCTCTGTTCAAAATAATATCAGTGAAGCCAAAAGATATATCCATTCCATAAAGGATTATCAGCGTAAATATGCCAGTTATCCATTGCCCTCAGCAAGTAAGGTGAAAAGCGAAATTATCTACTATAAAAGCCGCATTTTCGAAAGATTGTTCCCCTTTTATGCCATTTCGGGTTTGCTATTGTTAGGATTATTAATGGCGGCAGTCATAAGGGGAAAAAGAAAGCAGGATTTTCTCATCCGGATATTGATCCGGATCATTGGCATTGGCTTTGTATTTCACTTGGCAGGTTTTGTATTGAGATGGTATATTTCCGGTCACGCACCCATGAGCAATGGGTATGAATCCATGATATTCATATCCTGGGTACTGGTATTGGGTGGTTTTCTGTTCAGCCGCAAATCAAAATTAACCCTGGCGGCCACTGCGATTCTTGCAGCCCTGACACTGATGGTGGCTCACCTGAGTTTTATGGATCCGGAAATTACCAATCTCGTTCCCGTGCTTCAATCCTTCTGGTTAACCCTGCACGTCTCAGTGATAACCAGTAGTTACGGGTTTTTGGGAATGGCTGCCATACTGGGCCTGATCGTAATGGTTTTTTATGCCCTTATCAATGAAGGTAAGCATGATCGGATCCTGAGCACCATTAAGGATTTATCGGTTATCAATTTTAAATCGCTTACCCTGGGGCTTTATCTTTTAACCATCGGTACTTTTCTGGGCGCTATCTGGGCCAATGAAGCATGGGGCCGATACTGGGGCTGGGATCCCAAAGAAACCTGGTCGCTGATCACCATCATTGTGTATAGTTTTGTTGTTCATTCCCGTCATATACCAGGATTTCAGAGTTTGTTCGCTTTTAATGTGCTGGCGCTTTTTGCTTTTGCTTCCGTATTGATGACCTATTTCGGGGTTAATTATTACCTCACCGGCTTGCATTCTTATGCCGGAGGAGAACCGGTTCCTGTACCGCCCTTTGTATATATCAGTGTGGGGCTGCTGCTGGTTTTGTCTTTTTATGCCTACTGGAACCGGAATCGAAAATTGCAGCTTCCCTGGAAGGATGCATGATATTCCATTGTATAACAGTGTTTTATGGTGAAAAAGGGGTGCTGATATTCGTTTTTAGACCGATTTCTTGCACCCGTCACCAGTATTTAATAAATTAGCTGTCCTTTTTATAAAACATATCATCAGCATTTGAGATCATTTAAAGCGATTAATTATGAATGAAATAGCTATAGGTATAGATATTGGTGGAACCAACAGTCGTTTTGGTATTGTCACTGATTCCGGAAAGGTTCTGAAAGAAGACCGTTTCCCTACCAAAGAATACCCTAAAGCAGAGGACTATGTAAAGGCGCTTAGTACAAGAATATCGGGTATTCTGGAGGATTATAAAGATTATGCATTCAAAGGCATAGGTATCGGAGCGCCCAATGGCAATTTTTTTAAGGGTACCATAGAGCAAGCGCCTAATTTGCCCTGGAAAGGGTTTATTCCATTGGTGGATCTTTTTAAGCAGCATTTTGATGTACACATAGTCCTTACCAATGATGCCAATGCAGCAGCCATTGGAGAAAAGATCTTCGGAGGCGCGAAGAATATCCAGGATTTCATCCTGATCACCCTTGGTACTGGTTTGGGCAGCGGAATTGTGGTAAACGGAGATTTGGTATACGGCCACGATGGTTTTGCCGGTGAGATGGGTCATACCACACTTATTATTGATGGCGGCAGATTATGTGGCTGTGGCAAAAGAGGATGCCTCGAAACCTATGCCTCTGCCCAGGGTATCAAACGAACAGTATCGGAATTGCTGGCATCAGAATCTGAACCCAGCTTGCTTCGAGATTACTCTTTTAGCAATTTGACATCTGAACATATCTATGAAGCCGCCAAAAGCGGGGATCAAATAGCCCTGCAAGCTTTTGACCTTACCGGTAAATACCTGGGGATAGGCCTTGCCGATGCAGTAGCTTATACGAGCCCGGAAGCTATCTTTATTTACGGCGGCCTGGCCAAATCCGGTAAATATATACTGGATCCTACCCGCAAATATTTTAAACAGCATGTCTTGAGCATTTTTGAAGGAAAAACATCCATCCTTCTTTCAAAACTCAGCGGAAAGCATGGAGCAATATTGGGTTCTGCAGCCCTTGTTTGGAAGGAAAGAAAATAACCATGTCAATTTATAGTTTTTGTTTTTTTGGTAAGGCCCCGGAATGCAGTTTTACATTGCATATCATGAACCAATGGTGAAAGGTCGCCGATGACCTTTGTAATACATTTGAATATTGGCTTGTTTGTAATGTATTTCTGTTGAAGGTTGTTGGGATGTTCCCACATTAGGCGCAGACGCATATAAAACTCCGTATGCAGGAGGTCAAAAGGAAATCCAAACCCTAGTTAACCGGGAGTACAGAAATTTAACCTACCCGCTGAAAAAA
>CAYYLT010000116.1:0-10501 GCA_964472385.1 uncultured Bacteroidales bacterium | reverse complement strand
GTCCTTATTCGGAATCTTTGTTTTATCATTCTTTTGAAGAAGCTCCCGGGCCAGGTTTAAATGATTTACTGCACCCTTGCTGTTGGCATCATACATTACGACGGGCTTACCATAACTCGGCGATTCTCCGAGCTTGATATTTCTTTGTACAATGGTATCAAATACCATAGATTGAAAATGTTTCCGGACTTCTTCTACCACCTGATTGGACAATCTTAGCCGGGAATCATACATGGTTAATAGAAATCCTTCCACTTCAAGACTGGTATTGAGTCTGTTCTGGATGATTTTGATGGTATTCAACAATTTGCCCAATCCTTCCAGTGCAAAATACTCACATTGTACGGGAATAATAACAGAATCGGCAGCAGTTAAGGCATTCACAGTAATAAGCCCAAGGGAGGGAGAGCAATCGATCAGCACGAAGTCATAATCTGTTTTTACTTTTTCGGTGACTTTTTTCAACATGTATTCGCGATTCGGCTGATCAAGCATCTCGATCTCAGATCCAACCAAATCAATATGCGAGGGTATCAAGTCTAACCCTTCGGTATCGCTGTTTAAAATGATGTCTTTCGGATCCATTTCCTCATTTAAGCATTCATATATGCTTGTTTTTATCGAGCGAATGTCAAATCCCGTTCCTGAAGTGGCATTGGCTTGCGGATCCGCATCGATAAGAAGTACTTTATACTCCAGGACAGCCAAACTGGCACCCAAATTGATAGCTGTGGTAGTTTTTCCTACTCCTCCTTTTTGATTGGCTAACGCGATAACTTTTCCCATATAACATGAATTTATGATTGTTTTATGCCTTAAACAAAGCGTACTGACATTCCAAAATTACAATTTTATCTGGTATACTTCTATCATAGCGGAAAGAATTGTAAACAATCCATTTTGAGTTTTTAACATTTTTTTAACAACAGGTGGTTGATAAGCGATAATTGTGCTGAATATTAAGGGTGAAGGAGTGTTATAAGTTCACCTGGATAGCTTTCTGGCTTTCTTCAAGCAAATGCAATCTGTTTACAGGAACTACCCCTGCTTTTTCACATACCTGGCCGGCGCCAATATTCGCCAGTTCTGCTATTATCCAGGGGGATAAGCCCGCAGACATTCCTGCCGCTGCAATGCTTATTATTGTGTCACCGGCACCTGAAACATCTGATATATCCCGAATTTTTGCAGGTATTGTCTTGTATTCTGCATTGTTACTGATCAATATGCCTGCTTCTGAGAGTGTTATCATCATCCATTTGATATCCTGCTCTTTATGCATTACCCGTGCAGCTTTGAGTATTTGTTCATGATCTGTTTTTTCAAGATGGGTCAGGTTTAATCCTTCTACCAATTCTTTGAAATTGGGTTTGAACAGGGTGACATGCTTATAGAGCAGGTAGTTTTTCTTTTTGGGATCCACCAGGGTTGGCACGCCCAGTTTGTTGGATTGTTCAATGATCCTTTCAATGATATTCGGGGTGATGCACCCCTTGTCGTAATCTTCAAATACAATAGCATTGAATTTTTCCTGATTCATCAGGTATAGCAAGTGATTCAAAAAGGCATGCTCCGTCTCCGGATCCAGCCTTTCGTTCATCTCTTCATCAATTCTAAGTAGTTGTTGATTATGACTAACAATCCTGGTTTTAATGGTGGTCACCCGATGGTTTGATTCATATATCCCCTGTTTTTTAAGCTGGCTTTCCTGCAGTAATTTCTTGAAAAGGAGTGCATTCGCTCCATTTCCTATAACAGAAGCCAATATGGGTTCTACGCCTAGTGCTTTTAAGTTTAATGCTACATTGGCCGCACCGCCAAGCCGGCTTTCACGCCTTGACTTTGTGATTACCGGAACAGGTGCTTCCGGTGAGATACGATCTACATCACCCCACAGATAAGAATCTATCATTGCATCACCGATGACCAAAACCTTTTGTTCCTTGAAAGCATCAAAAGCTTCTTCTAAATTTTTATAGCTCACTTATTTGCTTTTTTAGGGTTTAACGTCGCAAAGATAATTTTTTTGTGTTTTTGGCTCAATGAATCTTGTCATGTTGTTGGTTTTTATCAAAATTCGTTGTATTTTCAATGAGTCGTTTATGTAAGCACCATTGATGCGGATTTACCTTGTCATTTTACTGATCATTTTGCATCCATCACTTTATGGATCGTCCAATGATATGCCTTCATGGGGGGCCCGTTCTTCAGGCTTGGCGAATGCCTGCGTTATGCTTCCGGATTTTTGGAGCGTATTCCATAATCAGGCAGGGCTCGCATTTCTTAACAGGATAGAAATCGGATTTCATCATCAAAGCGGTTTTGTGAAAGAAACAGATCGCCAGGCGTTGGCATTGGTTATGCCCACAGCAACCGGCACCCTTGCTTCATCCTTTTCCTATTATGGTTATACACATTATCACGAATCTAAATGGGGACTGGCATATGGCAGGTTACTTGGCGAACATTTTGCTGCCGGTATACAAATGGATTATTTATCTACTAAAATTTCAGGTATCTATGGTACTGCCAGTATGCTGACTTTTGAGGCAGGGATCATGGTAAGGATTATGGAGCAAATGTATCTGGGAGCCCATGTGTTCAATCCTGTACAATGGCGTACCGGTGTGTATGAAGGCAAAATCCCAGTGATATTCCGGATCGGAGCCGGATATGGGTTTTCTGAATCGGTCTGGATCTCTTTGGAAATGGAAAAACAAGCGGTAAAGCCGGTTATGCCTAAGTTGGGTATTGAATACGAACCGGTTGACAGGTTTTTTATCCGTTCCGGTATTTCTGTGAATCCCCTGATGAACCATTTTGGAGTGGGATATACCTGGCAATCTTTACAGGCAGACATAGCCTTTGGCTATCATCATATACTTGGCTATTTACCTGATTTTTCCCTGAAATATGCTTTCTAAAATTATTTATACCATTTTTGTGCTGTTTCTCTGCAGTAACATTTATTGCCAGCATGAAAGCATTCATCAAGAAGAAGTACAAGATCTGATTGAATCCATTGCACAGTCAGAAGAGTATGTACCTGATCATTCCGAAATCATTGAAGATCTGAATGCTTATCTGGCAGCCCCACTGAATTTGAATTACGCATCCACCGAACAGCTCAGCCGTTTACACCTGTTAAATCCTTACCAGATTCATAGTCTGCAAAAATATATTGATCAAAACGGTCCCTTATTGTCCATTTATGAGTTACCATTGGTCTTTGGCTTTTCAAAGGAGCTGGCAGAAAAACTCAAGCCCTTTGTAACTATTCAACTGGAGGCGCAGCGATTACAGAAATCAGAACACAGGTGGCAAGATATGATAAAAAGTTTGCGGCATCAGCTCTATCTGAGAATTGGCAATATCTTTGAAAAACAAAAGGGATATATGCCTCTACCCGATTCCCTTCTTAAGGTTAATCCCAACCAGCGGTATTTGGGTAGTTCCTACAAGTTGTATTCAAGATATGGATTAAAATACAGGGATAGGTTGAGGATGGGATTTGTACTGGAGAAAGATCGGGGAGAGACCTTTTTTAAGGGTGAGAACAACCATGGTTTTGATTTTAATTCCTTTCATCTTTTTGTTTCGCAGATCAAAGGTATTGACCGGCTTGCTATTGGCGATTATAAAGTTCGATATGGTCAGGGGCTTATTGCCTGGTCGGGATTTTCCCTGGATAAATCGCCAATGGTGATGCAGATGATGAAAAATATTCACCGCATCGATCCCTATACCGCTACAAACGAAAATAAATTTTTCCGCGGAATTGCATTGGAGAAAAAGTTTGGACCTGTAGACGGATCATTTTTTTATTCCGGGAAAAAGATTGATGCCAATGTAACCGGTTATCGCTCAAACGGTGAGCCTGTTGTTTCTTCATTGCTGGAAACAGGCTACCACAGGCTTCCCCGGGAAGAAACGGACGAGGATGTTGTAAATGAAAAAGTATGGGGCGGCAGCCTTACACTCAATCAGTCCGGCTACCGGCTCTCTTTTAATGGTCTGTATTACCATTTTGATGGCTGGCTTCAGAAAGGCAAAGCTCCCTACCAACGGTATGATTTTTCAGGGAATACCCATTCCAATATGAGCGTTGACTATCGGTTGCCTCTGGGCAGATTTTATGTTTTTGGGGAGGAGGCTTTTAGCAGGGGAGGGGGAAAAGCGTTTTTAAATGGTATTTACGGTCAGCTTGCTTCAAGGGTGGGGATGGTCTTACTGCACCGTCAATACGACAGGCATTATCATGCGATTTTTTCGGGTGCATTTGCAGAGAATACCGATAATGCTAATGAATCCGGGATCTATGTTGGTTTAAAGCTGAATATATTACCTTCTTTAGTCTTCCAGGGATATATGGACACTTATCGTTTTCCATGGTACAAGTATCTGGTCAATGGACCTTCAAATGGATGGGATTGTATGTTGAACCTGGAATACCAGTTTGATCAACATGCAACATTATATGTAAGGTATACGCAAAGCCGTGATCAAAAAAATGACAATGATAACCAATATCCCTTAACGACCCTGGCAGATCATATTAAAAGGAGGATCAGAGGGCATTTTACCTGCGAATTAAATGACCAGATTGCATTAAAAAGCAGAATTGAGTATGTTTTATTGTCATCACCTGCCAGTTCTGATGGTGTATTGATTTATCAGGATATAGCTTATAAGCCTTTAGAATTCCCAATTCGTTTTAATTTCCGGTTTGCCCTGTTTGATACCAAAGATTATTCTTCCCGGATTTATGCCTATGAGCATGATGTGCTTTATAGTTTTTCAGTTCCTGCCTATTATGGAAGAGGATGCCGTACCTATCTTAATATGAGATACCAGCATAAAAATACAGACTGGTGGCTTAAGCTAGGGCGAACCATATATACCGACCGGGAGGTTATCGGTTCCGGTCTTGATCAGATTGATGGAAACACCAAGACACAAATAAATTTTCAGGTGAGGTTGAAGTTCTAACCATTATTCTGAATCATGTAAGCGATGATTGATTTTTAAGTCTTTTATATTTAATTGGATGGTTCGTATGCCCCGAAAATTATTTTCTTCAATTGAAAAACAAATATCAAAGGGGTTCCCCTTATGGATGCTGGTATAATGGTGGGGCTGGTGAAAAGCAATCGCCGGGAATATGAAGTCAGGAGCATTATCCTGGACAAGAGACAATTTGATGTGTTCCTTATTAGAGCCGACCAATCTGGCATCTCCCGTATCTCTCACGTTTCTGGCAACAAAAACGGGAGCCAGATTCTGAGGGCCAAATGGCTGGAATTGTTTAAGTATTTTAAAAAAAGGTTCTGTAATGTTCTGGAACCGGAGCTCCGCATCAATATTGAGATGCGGTATGAGCTGTTCATCGGTAATTGTTTGCTCGACAATTTGTTCGAATTTTTGTTTGAAAGGGAGAATGTTATCTATTTCCATTGTCAGACCTGCTGCATAGGTATGGCCTCCGAAATTTCGGATCAAATCGCTGCAATGGTTCAATGCTGCGTAAATATCAAATCCCGGGACAGATCTTGCAGAGCCGGTTGCCAATCCATTAGAGGCAGTGAGAATGATGGTAGGGCGGTGATAGATTTCGATCATCCGGGAGGCAACAATGCCCACTACGCCTTTATGCCAGTTGGAACTGAAGAGCACGGTTGATTTTTTTTCATAAAAGCCGGGTTCACTGGAGATCATTTTAATGGCATCCTGGGTGATATTCCGGTCGATGCTTTTACGCTCATCATTGCATGAATTCACCTTTTGGGCCATGTGGTCGGCCTTTTTCTTATTGGATGTTATCAAAAGATCCACTGCATTTCTTCCTGATTCAAGCCTGCCAGTGGCGTTGATCCGTGGGCCGATGCGGAATACTATATCTTCAACAAGTATGTCATGGTGTTGATCATTCAGACCGGATACTTTGATGATGGCTTTCAAGCCGGCTCCGGGGTCATTGTTCAGCTGTTTTAGTCCGAAATGGGTCATTGTTCTGTTTTCGTCAATGATAGGCACAATGTCAGAGGCAATGCTTACCGCGACCAGGTCAAGGAAAGGATAAAGCTCACGCATGTTTAGGTTATTGGTGCGGGCAAATGCCTGAAGCATTTTAAAACCTACTCCGCAACCGCTCAGATCTTTAAAGGGATAATTGCAGTCTGCTCTTTTAGGGTCCAATACGGCAACCGCTTTGGGTAAAGTTTTTTCAGGGGTATGGTGGTCACAAATGATGAAATCGATGTTCAGGCTGCTGGCATAATCTATTTTATCGAGTGCCTTAATTCCGCAATCCAACGCAATGATCAGTGAAACATTGTTTTGGGCTGCATAGTTGATACCTTGGTAAGAAATACCATAACCTTCCGTATATCGATCGGGAATGTAATAGTCGAGGTTGGCATAATATTGTTTCAGAAAGGAATAAACCAATGCGACAGAAGTTGTACCATCTACATCATAGTCGCCATATATCAGTATTTTTTGATTGCTTTGTACAGCTTTTTCAATGCGTTCGATGGCATTGTTCATGTCTTTCATCCGAAAGGGATCGTATAAGCTTTCCAGGCTGGGGCGAAAGAAGGCTTTTGCCTGATCGTATGACTTAATTCCTCTTTGAACCAATAAGGTGGCAAGAAGCTGGTTGATATTTAATACGGCTTTAAGGTGATCCACTTCTTTTTGATCTACCAGGGGCTTGATAACCCATCTTTTTTCCATTGCTTTTTAATTTGGGATTATTCAACAAGCTTCATTTCAAAGGTTGTTTTGATGTTCGATTTAAGCGTTTCTTTAACCTCCCTGATATCCATTTTTGATCCCAATTCTTTTTCCATGGAGGTAACTCCTTTGTCGGTAAAACCGCATGGATTGATATAATTGAAATATTTCAGATTGGTATTCACATTGAATGCAAAGCCGTGCATGGTTACAAAATGACTTGCCCTAACGCCTATCGCACAAATTTTTCTTGTCTTACCGGGTTTGTCAATATCCAGCCATACCCCCGTTGCTTTATCTAGACGGGAGCCTTGCAAATCATAATATTTTAATGTAGCAATAATGGCTTCTTCTAACAAATACACGTACCTTTTAACCTGAATGTCAAACTGATCCAAATCAAGAATAGGATAGCCCACGATCTGACCGGGGCCATGATAAGTAATATCTCCGCCCCGGTTTATTTTGTAATAGGTGGCATTCAGCTGCTTCAGAACAGCGTCTTGAATCAGAAAGTTATTTTCATGGCCGCTTTTACCTAAAGTGAAAACATGTGGATGCTCACAGAGCAAAAGGTAATTCAGGGGTTTGCTTTCTGACTCCTTGTTAGCCCTTTTTTGATTTAGTATATGGGAGAAAAGTTTTTCCTGATAATCCCATGTTTTTTTGTAATCCCGTAAACCAAGATCTTCAAATTGAACCCTCGTTTGCATCAGTAGCTTTTTATGTTATGATATTGAACTGTTGTTATGGATTTGGAATATGTGGAAAAAGAGGTTGTCTGATCTGTTATTGGCTAACCTGAATTGTTTATATGTTACATATTAATAAACAATGAATTGTAATAATGCCTTTATTTTTGGTGCATCATGCAGGTTAGGCATTAACGTGCTTATCAGCATGATAAGAAGAACGTATCAGGGGTCCGCTTTCTACATAATAGAACCCTTTTTTAAGCCCAATATTTTTGTATTTTTCAAATTCTGCCGGAGTGATGAAATGGCTTACCTCCAGATGGCGGGGTGTAGGTTGCAGGTATTGGCCTACGGTAAATATTTTGCATCCTACCTGGAGCAGATCATCCATGGTTTGGTATATTTCATCCTCTGTTTCTCCTAACCCGGCCATAATACCTGATTTGGCATTAATTCCCGATTCCGCAATATGTTTTATTACCTGTAAACTCCGTTCATATTTGGCTTTGCTTCTGATTTTGGAAGTCAGTCTTCTTACTGTTTCAAGGTTATGGGATATCACCTCCGGCTGTGTTTCAACAATCCGGTTCAGAAGTCCGGGTTGGCCATCAAAATCGGGTATAAGGGTTTCTATGGTTATACCCGGACTTTTTTCCCGTGTTGCCCGGATGGTTTTTGCCCATATCTCTGCTCCTCCATCTTTCAAATCATCCCGGTCCACAGACGTAATCACGGCATGGTGGATGCCCATGATTTTGATTGTTTCTGCTATGCGTTCCGGTTCCTCCGGATCAGGGGGTAAGGGTTTGCCCGTTTGTACACCGCAAAATTTGCAGGAACGGGTGCATATTTCTCCCAGGATCATAAATGTGGCAGTTCCCCTGTTCCAACATTCTCCGATGTTGGGACATTTACCGCTTGTACAGATGGTATGGAGGTGCTGCCTCTCCAGGATATTTTTCATCCTGGAATAATTTGATCCCCTGGGCATCTCCATTTTCATCCATCCGGGTAGACGCTGATAATGCTTATATTTGGTATTCATTAAAGTATGCTTTTAGGGCCTGAATGATGCACACTGTATTAACGCAATGGTTGCATCTGAGTTTATGGCCAGGTACCAAAAAATTTCTACATGTTTTTAACTTTATGCAAATTTAATATTTCTATCAGTCTTTCCATCGAAAACCTGTAATATCTTGCAGCCCCTATAAAAAATAAGCTTTGCGTCTGGTATTTACGGTGATAACTTTGTGTGCCGGTTATACCCAGGATAAAACAAAAGCAATGTGTACTTTATGAGTCAGGAGAGTATTTCGTAACCCTGCGGATGACAGGAAATGCTTCACAGGTATTGGGATATCCAAAAAAAAATGAAAGCCTGGGATTGCACGATACATTCAGCAAGGATTTTCAGCGCCGGCTTACTTCCTCTATTCAACAGCCATAGTACAAATACATGAACGTTTCAGTTCATCTTTTTGAGAATAGCGGACAGAAACGATTTTTAGCGGTTAAAGTCCAGAACTGCATTATCGTGCAAATCTGAATTGTGCGGGCGAATCGCGGCGCCCAGTTCCGAATACTTACCCAGCAGCACTTTGCGGTGTCCCAGTGAAGGGACAAATTTATCCACCAGCAGGTTCAGGACGACATCAAATCCATTGTCATTGCCATAATCACAGGCTTCTGCGTCATAGTTTTTTTTGCATTTGATCCGGTCGTGTCCTTTCAATCCTTTTTTTCCTGCTTCGACAGCCCAGCATTCGGCAGTTTTGAAAAGTTGATGATCCGGCTGAAGGATATCGGTGGGTTTCATTTCCGATAGTTTTTTGAAAAGACTTTGATAATAAAAACTGTTGGCTGTCTCTTCTTCAAATGTTTTATTGTAATAGGTAAGGGTTTTATTATACAGTTTAAACCGGATAAGTCCCTGGCCTTCATTTTTGCTGATGAATTTGCTGAGATTCTGAGGGATTAAAAGCTCCGGCCGATTATTTTCCAGATAGTTGTACAAACCGGTATAGTTGATGTTGTATCGGTAACGCTCTCCGTGGCTGTCCTTATGCACCAGTTTTTTATCAATAAACTGGCTGGCTGTATTTTCTGGTATCTCATTTTGGTATATTTTGTGAACAGGCAAATTATAAAAAGCTTCCTTTTTGAGCTTTTGATCATAATGATCCAATTTCAGGGTATCATATACGGGTATGATCACTTCGATCTCTCCATGGTATTTTACATGCAAGCGGGGCTTGATAAATGTTTTCAAGAACAATTGGGGATTCATTCTTACCAGGTTCAAATAATAATAGATCATCTTTTCCTCCCGGGTAAGGTATGTTGCCTTTTTCGCTGAGTTGGCAAGACGGTAAACTGGATTGTCCCATTGGTTCAATAATTTTTGGTTTTGATCATAATGTTGATCGATTCGTTTCTCAATCTCTGCACTATAGAATGTAATATTCTGCTCCTCCTTTATAATATTGGATCTTAAGGTTTTTTTAAAATGGCTGTCGTCAAAAGCGTTATGATTGACAAAAAGTGGATTTGAATCATCAAAAGTACGGTGCAGGGTATTGAAATAAAGTGTGGCTTTTGACCGATTACCCGATGAATAAAGTTTTTTGGCCTTGGCAAAAATGATTTTTTGAATTTCGCTCAGTTCATCAGTAAGATATTTTTTATCTTTCGCTTCTTGATTTTGAAGGGCCTGCTTAGCCTGTTCAACAAGATGCAATGTATGCAATAAAGGGTTATCCTGCTGTTTTTTGATATCCTGGTTATCCGGTAGCCTGTAGAACGACAGCCCTTTATAGATTAATCCGTAGAAATGATTTGTCTGGCCGGCTTTTTTGTAACAATTCAGGTATTGTTGATTGCTATAAAGCTTTTTCAGTTGCTTGTATTGCTTTTCCTGGGCAAGAGGCAATTCATGTGTTCCAAGTACGAAGAGTAATATAAATACAAATTTCGCCATTTACCATATTTGTGTTATCATTTCTTATTAAACGGAAAAAAGCGGGAGTAGTTTATAAACTATATGTTTTTTTTCCTGCCGGGCATTAATA
>CAYYLT010000115.1:0-10527 GCA_964472385.1 uncultured Bacteroidales bacterium | reverse complement strand
TGCTTCAATCATTTACAAATTATCCTTCTTAGTTTTTCTTATACAAAGTGAAAGTAAATTTCTTATATACGCTTATTTATAGATATTTATTCATTTTTTATGAATAATGCAGGTTATATTGGCATTGTGTATATAGGTTTTTTTGCCGCCTCGTAGCTGATGTACTAAAGACTTTTTCAGCAAACCCTATATAAATAATGGAAAAAGCCAGGCTTTTAAGGGGACAGCATAAATTTTCAATTTCCATTCCAACGAAACATATTTTTCCATCGTCTTATGATAACATTGTAGAATAAAAACCAAAAGCCAATCAGATGATGAAACAAAGTAGAATAAAAAAACAAAGCAAGACCAGAGTGGGTCTCATTATAATGGCATTGACCATGCTATTAGCTGTTACCAGTTGTGAAGAGAAACAGACCTCTGATACATTGCCTGGCGAAGGTGAAGGAAACTTGAAAATTGAACTGACCGATGCACCGATTGATCTTGATCTTATTGCTGAAGCCAATGTTACCATAAGCAAGATTGAAGTTAGAAGATTGGCAGATGAACAATTGTCGGATTCAACCCATCCCTTCATAACAGTTTATGACACAACAAAATCCTTCAATTTGCTGGAGTTAAGAAACGGAGTGACAGAAAGTTTGGCAGTTATGGAGGTGCCCACTGGAAATTATGATCTTATCAGGATGTATGTTGACAGTGCCAGTTTAACCTTAAAGAATGGTTCATCCTACGATGTGAAGGTACCAAGTGGTAAACAAACGGGGATCAAGATTTTTATTGATCCTGCCATTCAGGTAAGGGGAGGCTTGACATCTAACGTGTTGCTCGATTTTGATCTCAGCAAATCCTTCATCCTTAAAGGCAATATCAACTCTCCTGCGGGAGTCAAAGGTTTCAACTTCAAACCGGTGATCAGGGCGGTTAATCAATCGAATGCGGGCCAGATTATTGGTATGGTTATCGATACAAGTGATATTCCTCTTGCAAATGCTGCTGTATGGATTAAGAAAGATACTGTCATTACCACAACTTATAGCGACAGCACCGGTGGTTATGCCCTTCTTGGAATACTAGAAGGCACCTATGATCTTCTTGCTTATAAGGAGGGATTTGATACCCTAAAAGTGAAAAATGTGGAAGTGACTGCAGGAAATAGAACAACCCAAAACCTTGAACTGATACCTGCTGATACAAGCTCAGCCAAATAAATGGTTAATCAAATCAGGCGTGCATGGCGCGCATATAAAAACCCGGAGGATAAACCATCCGGGTTTTTTGTATTTCAACATCCCAGAGATTAGAGGGAAATTGTATGTTTCAGCTTCAGGGATGTCCTATTGCTTAAACGACCTTATACTTTAAAACCAAATAAAAATAGCAAAAGTTTTCACATTCTAAAATCAAATAATTCATCCTGTCATAATTGGATTTTCTTTTCATTTGCATTAACCCCAATCCTGCCGTTCTCTTTTCTGTGAAATAACCGTTAGAGATACTTTGAAAATACAAATGATCGATCTGATCTTTGGGTAAATTGTTGATCATATCAATCTTTTGGGTTACTTTGTGCAGATCCTCTTTTTGGATCGGGTTTCCCGTAACAAATAAAAACGTGTTTTCATTTCTTTTCTTCAATATATAAAAAACAGAGCCTATATTATTGTTTAAACCATGGATCAACACGTTTTGTACGCTTTCAACAAAAAAATAATACATTCTTTTTTTACAGGATCTACCATAATCGGTAAAAAGCTCCAGAAAATTTTCAGCAAGATCCTCAAAACAATCCTGTTTAATGATACATGAATAAAGGATGTCAGAAGAATCATATCCATCAAATATTTTATCCTTAAAAGAAATCATGGGCTTAATGCTTATTTTATCAAAATAACGTTATAGCTGGTAAGTGGTTTCCTTTTTTTTATGAGCATCAAAGAATCGTAGATGAATGAGAAGACAAACAATCCGGTTATGCTATGTCTTCTACTGGACTAAAAAACAAATTAAACTGATTCCAAATAAATTCTTTCGCTTGTTCTTCAATGAAGGTTGCCATAATTTTAGCCTATGAAGTTAACATCACGCTGGATGCTGATGTATACGATGAATAGGTTATGCATTTATAGATTATGGCAACAGATAATATTTACGAGAGAGATTACCGGCTTGATGGACCGGAAAATATCAAAGCATATGAAAACGGACTGGTAGAAGCATCATGGTATTTGTCACCCGTACCACGCAATGAGATGCGGAAGTTGCTCAAACGCAAAGATGGCCCGGCAATAAGGGATACCCTCATTTGGTTCGGATTGCTTTTTGGATCCGGTTATGCGATGGCCCTGTTTTGGGGTACATGGTGGATGGTACTGCCCCTGATCATTTATTCTACCATTTACGGTTCAACATCCGATTCCCGCTGGCATGAGGCAGGGCATGGCACGGCTTTCAAATCCACCTGGATGAACAATATATTGTATGAAATTGCTTCTTTTATGGTGTTCCGGGAGTCCACCCCCTGGCGCTGGAGTCATACACGCCATCACAGCGATACGATCATCAGGGGAAGAGATCCTGAGATTGCAGTAAAAAGGCCTCCCATCATCCCGGACATCATGGCTAATTTCATTAATCTGAAAAGTGCGCCTGCCGAATTTAAAAAGATGTTGATGCATTGTGCAGGGAAGCTGGATTCCCAGGAAGTATCGTATCTGCCGGCCACCGAATATAACAAAACCTTTCTGAAAGCAAGGATTTATATTACAATCTATGCCGCAATGGTGGGACTATCCGTCTACTACTGGACCCTCCTTCCCCTTTTCTTAATTGGCATACCCTCATTTATTGGATCCTGGCTGAAGGTGATTTATGGTTTGTCGCAGCATGCCGGACTGGCAGAAAATGTATTGGATCACAGGCTCAACAGCAGGACCATACATATGAACAGGATCCACAGATACCTATACTGGAATATGAATTACCATATAGAACATCACATGTACCCCATGGTGCCATACCATGCATTGCCAAAACTGCATGCACTGGTGAAAGACGACATGCCCATCCCCTATAACGGCATTATCCATACCTATAAGGAGATCATACCTGCCTTATTGCGACAGGCTAAGTACCCGGGTTATTATGTGAAACGTGAACTGCCGGTAAAAAAAGACAAAGAAAATGACCATACAAATCACATATACCGCAATAGCATGGATAACCGGAACGATAAGGGACTAATTGAAATATGCCCTGCAGCGGATATCGATAAAGACGACATCATCAGGTTTGATCTGGATACCAAAACTTTTGCCGTATACAGGACGCATAATGATGAATACTATATAACCGACGGCATATGTACCCATGGCAACACCCACCTCTGTGAAGGGCTTATGCTGGGTCATCAGGTGGAATGTGCCAAACACAACGGAAGGTTTGACATCAAAGACGGATCACCCCAAAGACCTCCGGTAAGCAGAGGATTAAACACTTATGAATTGATAAACGAGGATGGAATGCTATTGCTGAATATTACCGGTGAGGTGCTGGAAAAAATTGAGGAGCAAACCAAAACCACAACCTTTAAAGTGGTTGATAACAACAATGTAGCAACCTTTATCAAGGAGCTGGTTCTGGCACCACTGGAGCATAAAGATTTCAATTATCAACCCGGTGATTACATCAAGCTGGAAATACCTCCCTACTCGGTCAGCTTTGATACTTTGCATATTAACGAACCTTATGCCGGTATATGGAATACCCAAAACCTGATGCAGCTTAAGGTAAAAAATGAGCAGGTGGAATACCGGAATTATTCTATGGCTACAAACCCCGATAAAGACCATCAACTGCGTTTTAATGTAAGAATTGCGCTACCTCCGAAAGGAATAGACTGTTATGCAGGCATCGGGTCTTCCTATGTCTTTAGTCTGAAACCAGGTGATATTGTCAGGGTTATTGGTCCGTTCGGTGATTTTCATATGAAGGATACCGGTAAGGAGATGGTGTACATTGGTGGCGGCTCAGGTATGGCTCCATTGCGGGCCCATATATCCTATTTGTTTGATACCCTAAACACCAACCGCCGGGTCAGTTATTGGTATGGCGCCCGATCCAAACAGGAATTGTTCTATGTTGACTACTTTGAGGAGCTGGCCAGGAAGCATGAAAATTTCACCTTTCATATAGCGCTCTCCGAAACCAAAGCAGAAGATAACTGGAATTCCTACACGGGTCTTATTCATGATGTGGTAAGAAAAGAATTCTTATCAAAATCTGATGATTCTGCGGAAAAAGAATACTATCTGTGCGGCCCGCCTGTACTCATCAAAGCAGCAACAGGAATGCTAAGCGAAATGGGTGTTCCCTCCGGCCAAATCGCTTATGACGAATTCTCATAGCCAGAAAGACCTGCGCTAAAATTCAGATTAAGCTCGATGGGCCCTGACCGGACAGTCCATTCGATGATAGAATCTGCTGAAAAACACAAAAAATCCCTTAAAATCAATGGGATAAAAATATATTTTGTCTCCAAAATGCAAGGATTTTAGTAAATATCCGTTAAAAACCTTGCATTTTTTAAGTGAATATCATTTATTAGCCAAAAACCATTGAAGATCCATAAACTTCGCTCCACCTGTCATTGCCTGTGTCCTTGCAGGATAACCACTGGCTGGGTTAAGCTTTTTTCAATGCCGGTCAGTTCCCACCAGTGCTTTTGTTCAGTATCTTTCTCAGCTTACTAAACTGATAATCATCTGCCGGGCCCGAAGTATGAAAGATAATATTTCCCTTTTTGTCCAGCAGGTAAACATAAACCGTTCCCGGGTCTTCCACCTGAAGATAATCGAAATACGTCTTAAGCGGCCCGTAATAAGTGGCCACATGGTCGTGTTTGGATCCGGGTACACCGGCCCGCATGCCCGCATCGATCCAGCCTGACATCCACTTCCAGTTATGCGATATCATAGGAATCTCATAAAATATAACCGAATCTCTATTTCCGAATTCCTTGATAAAAGGATCCAGCCAGGAATCCACTTCACCCTGCGTCTGCCTTTTAAATGCTATGAGGATGAATGCGTACTTGCCTTTGGCAACATCCGGGAAAACAATCTCTTTTCCCGATAAGGTCTTTGCTTCTATTCTGGAAAATCTTCTTATTCTTTCCATGGTTAAAGGTAACTTTATACGAAATATTGTTAACATAACGTATTTTTAGTAAATTTGTTAAAAACTTTAACATCATGCGAAACATTGCTCTTCTTTTGCTTGCTTTGCTCGCAAGTGCATGCATGCAACAAAATGCGGGCAAAAATGAAAAAAATAAAGATTCCTATGTAAAAAAGAACTATTACGATGACGGATCCCTCATGTCGGAAATACCGATGCAAGACGGCCAGATACAAGGTACGGTAAAAAATTACTATGCCAGTGGAAAGCTTCACTCCAAGGCCATATACTCAGAAGGAGAAAAGACCCAAACCATTTGGTACTATGAAAGCGGAGGAGTTTACCGGGTAACACCGTATAAGGACGGCAATATGCATGGTATACGGAAATTCTACAACAGAGACCAATCCCTTAGAGCAGAAGTACCTTATGAGCATGGCTATCCTGTGGAAGGTACTCGTGAATACACAACCAGTGGTACAGTAGTAAAAAAGGGATATCCGACCATTCAGTTTCAGCAGGTGAACGAGCTGGAGCATAACCGGGTTGTGCTGCGGTTCCATTTGTCCAATTTTGCCAAGAGCGTGAAGTATTATCAGCGCTCCGTATCCAATGGGGATACGGTCAGAAAAAAAATTCCTTCCCATGATGGGGCCGGCCGGCTTACCTTCACAGTGCCTCCGGGGCACCATATCAAAAACAGAAAGATCACGGTATATGCAGAGACCAAATCAAGCCGCGGTCATACCTACGTCATCCGTGGCGATCATTACTTAAATGTCAGCCACCGCCAATAGTGCACATCCTTATTGAATGAAGAAAAGATGCATTGAATAAGTAATCAAATGCATTTGAACCACCCTTTACTTTTCTTGGTGATGAAGGCCTGCATATATTTCCTAACAATTTGTATATTTACCCGTAATAAAATCTTTGCATAATCCATAAAAATAAGGAGTCATCATGCGCGAAAATATATCTATAAGTCCCGGTGGGGAAGAATTTTCATTACCCAAAGCCGAAGAATACAAAACAGAATTTGAAAATCTGAAAAAGCGGGTTGAAGAGCAACGGGCTAAAAACCGCGAAATTGTAGTGGTAATGGGGGTCGGATTTGTGGGAGCTGTTATGGCAGCTATTGTTGCCGATACCGTTGATCAGCACGGGGAACCCTCAAAATTTGTCATTGGAATGCAACGGCCAAGCACAAGAAGTTTTTGGAAAATCCCAATGCTCAACCGTGGTGTTTCACCGGTAAAGGCAGAAGATCCTGAAGTGGATCCGATGATTGACCGCTGTGTCAACAAGAAAAAAACCCTCATGGCGACATATACTTATGATGTGCTTAAGCTGGCTGATGCTGTTATTGTTGATGTCCAATGTGACTATCTTAAAAATGATTTAAGTAATGTCCGTTCAGGACAAACCGAAATGGCAGCGCTGGAGTCTTCTATCGAGATTATTGCTGACCGTGTACCCGCCGAAGCTCTTGTTTTGATTGAAACGACAGTTGCACCAGGAACTACTGAACAGGTGGCTTATCCCATAATGAAAAAAACATTTAAAAAACGGGGTATTGAAACTGACCCATTGCTGGCGCATAGTTACGAACGGGTTATGCCTGGACGAAACTACGTTGCCAGTATACGCGATTTTTGGCGCGTGTGTAGCGGAATAAATGAAAAAGCAAAAACAAGGGTTGTGCAGTTCTTAAATGAAGTCTTGAATACCGAAGAATATCCGTTAACCGTTATGGATCGACCTATTGAATCTGAAACCGCTAAAATTGTTGAAAATAGTTACAGGGCCACCATCTTAGCTTTCATGGATGAATGGAGCCTCTTTTCAGAGCGCAATGGTGTTGATCTGATCAAAGTGATGCAAGCCATTAAAGTTCGACCCACACACAGCAATATCATATTTCCGGGGCCGGGAGTAGGCGGATATTGCCTGCCTAAAGACGGTGGACTAGGTATTTGGGCTTACAATCATATTCTTGGCTTCAATGATGACATCTTTGAAATCACCCCCAAAGCAATCGATATAAATGATACCCGCGGTTTACATGCCGCACAGCTAACGCGTGATGCCCTGAGAAATATGGGCCGGCCAATTGCCCTGGCGGATGTTTTGGTGCTTGGCGCTGCCTATCGTGAAGATGTTGGTGACACCCGGTACAGCGGATCGGAAATAGTGATCCGCAAACTGGCCGAAATGGGAGCTGAAATCAAGGTGCATGATCCATATGTTGAACATTGGTGGGAATTTGAACAACAAGATACCTATCCGGGCGTAGGCCAAAGTAAAGCAAGATTCTTTCGCAATCAGGAGAAGTTAAAAGAAATTCGTGTTGAAAAGAGTATACATGAGGCGTTAAAAGGTTCAGAAGCAGTTATCTTTGCTGTACGTCATGAAGCTTATCTTGGCTTAGAACCTGATGAAGTCGTTGATAGCATCGGACAACCCGCTGCAATCATCGATTGTTTTGGGATCTTATCAGATGAACATATCAGACGTTATTTTCAGCTTGGTTGTGAGGTAAAAGGACTGGGTCGCGGTCATATCCAACGGATTAAAGACCAAGTGAGAAAAATACACAAAGGATGACCATCCAAAAGAATGGCCAAAGACTTAACATCAACTTTACAATAAAATAACATTCATGCGGTTTTATTATAACCCGGATTATTTTTACTACGGTAGAGATGTTTCGGGTTCAATGTTCTGCTAATTTTAAAAATTTATGGGATAAACTGTAACAAAAATTTCATTTATCAGTATACGAAAATACGAACAATGCTTTCGAAGACAAACAAAAAGTGCATCAGAGCAGGTAAGTTAAAAAATCTTTAAAAGATATGATTATGGAATTGATCGGTTTAATTTTATCATTCATTTTCTTGAGTTACTCCCTCGGATGGATCGTAGGAAGAGTATGTTTCTGTATACCCAAAGAAAAATCCTTTAAAACACACCAATCTGATCAACCCCTCAGCTTACAATTGACCAACAACCAACAATTTGAAATTCTGGAATAAAGATAACACCCCTAATCCATTGCATTTTATTATTGGTTTGGTGCTTACTGCTTAATCATCAAATCATAACAACCCTACTTCCCTTGCTGTTTGCATAGAAATTTCTGCCATCAAACGCATTACATATTGAGCAAAAAAAGATGATCAGCTCAACAAGCCTATCCCTTTTTACGGTTGCTTTATTCATAGTGCTGTTTTTTTCCTATTTTTGCAGATCATACCCCAAATGGAGATATGGCGTTTAAACAAACATGCAGGAGCTATGGATAATAATCATTCCCTTTCCTTTGATCTTGATAACCATTCCATCAAACAACATTTCCGGAAAGATATGCTTTTCTTTCTCGCATTGCTTCCGGTTAATTTACTGGCTCAGAATTCCCATGAAGTCTATCCTACAGCAGGCAAAGAACATCCCAGTATTTTATGGGTTTACCTCGAAGATACCAACCCCTGGATGAGTTGTTACGATGACCCTGTTGTAGAAACAACGAATATTGACCAGCTGGCGGAAAACGGTGTTCGATTCAACCGTGCCTATATGCCATCCCCGGTAAGCAGCCCCACCCGGTCGGCCCTTATTACCGGCATGTATCAGACCTCCATTGGAGCCCATGAACATTACAGTTCATTCTCTATCTGGCGTGGCAATGAGATGGAAGAGTGGGATCCAAACCATCTTGGAATACGAACTTTACCAGAAATCTTCAAGGCTGCCGGTTACTATACTTTCAATGAAGGCAAAAACCACTACAATTTTGTATTTTCCGATGAAGCGCTCTACGACAGAAAAGGGGGTAACGGATTCAAAGGTGCGAAAAACGGAACCGGATGGAGCGGCAGAAAAGCAGACCAGCCTTTTTTTGGCCAGATCCAGTTAAGGGGAGGCAAGTATCACAATCCCCCAGGCCTGGTAAAACCCGAAGAAGTAACCGTCCCCCCTTATTATCCCGACCATATGGTTTTCCGTAATGAAATTGCCCGTCATTACAATACCATCCTTCAGATGGATGAGATATTGGGAAATATAGTCGCCAGATTAAAGGCTGAAGATCTTTATAAAAACACCATCATTTTCTTTTTCTCAGATCATGGTATGGGTCTGCCCAGGCACAAGCAGTTTTTATATGAAGGGGGTATCCGGGTACCATTGATTGTAGCAGGGCCAGGCATACCTGTCAGCCAAACCCGCGATGACCTGGTTAGTGGCATTGACATAAGCGCAACCACGCTGGCCCTGGCAGGTATTGATATACCCGATCATATGCAGGGTATGAATATGTTCGCACCGGATTTTCAAAGGGATTATGTGATTGCAGCTCGTGACCGCTGTGATTACACGATTGACCGAATCCGGACTGTCGTTACCGACCGGTATAAATACATCCGCAATTTCATGACTGACAGATCCTATTTACAGCCCCAATACCGCGATGGCAGAAAATCTTTAGAGCTTTTGAGAACCTTGTATAAAGAAGGTCAATTGAATGAAGTGCAGTCCCGTTTTCCCAGCGAATATCGACCGGCTGAGGAATTCTATGACCTTCAGGAAGATCCCCATGAAACCCGTAACCTGATTCATCCCCATAAAAGGGAACATGCTATGGAACTGGCCAGGCACCGCGACCTGCTTAATAGATGGATCCTTGAAACCAACGATAAAGGGAGGTTTCCGGAAACCAATGCAGCCCTTAAAGCCGTGATCGACAGATGGGGTGAAAAGGCTGTGAATAAAGAATATGACAGGGTTAAATAGTTTCGGTACATAAAGTCAGATACGAGTTCAATGTGGTCAGCGAATCTTTTTTTTATCCGTCAGGCATTAAATATTCCAATTTTTTGTTGTATTTTGCAGCAGCAATTTTGTACAAAACTCCCAGCGCATGGGAAGGATTGAATTTTGTTATTGATATGTTTTAATTT
Source organism: uncultured Bacteroidales bacterium (assembly GCA_964472385.1). Lineage (GTDB taxonomy): Bacteria > Bacteroidota > Bacteroidia > Bacteroidales > UBA12077 > JAGXLC01. The sequence goes on along the minus strand of CAYYLT010000115.1, from coordinate 382 downwards.
AATGAACCCCAGAGAGAAATTCATCCGCACCATCAAAGGAATCAATACAGAGGTTCCCATCTTTTGTCCTGCGATTTACAACTATAAGGCCACTTTTTCCCGTGTTCCGATGCATCTTTTTGGCATGAAGGAAGAGGAATTGATAGATGCAATGGGTAAGGAGATCGATAGCTTACAAACAGAAGTGGTTACTTGCGGTTATGACATCTATAATGTTGAAGCGGAAGCCCTGGGATCAAAAGTAAACCGGAGCCAGGCAAATGTGTTTCCCGAAATTACGGAATCCCTGATCACTGATTTGGAGGATATAGATCATAAACTGATCCGTTTGGAAGAACCTGCCGGAAGGATGCCCGTATATATACATGCAACCAAAAAAATC
>CAYYLT010000114.1:0-10532 GCA_964472385.1 uncultured Bacteroidales bacterium | reverse complement strand
CGGCTTTCGACGCCTTGCATCTACCCAAAACTTGACGCATGAATAATGCAGGTTATCATTAGCATGAATAATTCAGGTTCGATTGAATATATAATGATCATGAGAAAAATCTTGGTATGGTGCTGCTTGTTGTTTATTGCCTGTCAGCTCAAGGCGCAGACTTGTTATGATGAATATTTTACCTCCCGTACATTGCGGGTTGATTTATACATGACGGGCGATGCTAAAAATTTGACCATATCTATGGATCAGCTGTTTCAGGAAGGTTTTTGGCCTGGCAATCCTGATAAACTGATTGACCATCTGAACAACGGAAACTTTTATGTGAAGGTATATAGTTTGATTGATAACAACCTCATCTATTCCAAAGGCTTTGATTGTATTTTTGGAGAATATCAAACTACCCGGCCAGCATTAAACGGTATAAAACGAACCTTTGCAGAGACAGTGCGTATGCCATATCCCGAAAATCCGGTAAACCTGGTAATCGAAAAGCGGGATTCGTTGAATATCCTCCAGCCGGTATGTAACTACTTCATTCACCCCGCTAGCAATCAAATTATATCAGAAGAAACAGATAACCGCGACAGAACATATAATACATTGATAAATGGCGATCCCGGGAAAAAGGTGGATCTTGCGTTTGTGGCTGAGGGATACAATTCCGAAGAATGGGAGAAGTTCACACAAGATGTGGATCATTTTTCTAAAGTACTCTTCCGGGTTGAGCCTTTTAAAAGCCATCAGGATCTTTTTAATATCTATGGCCTATTTAGACCCTCTGCTCAGAGAGGGGTAGATCATCCCACCCGGAGGATCTATAAAAACACTGCCATTGATGCTTCCTTTAATGCCCTTAATGTACCAAGGTACCTGCTTGTAAGGGATAGAAAAACATTGCATGATATTGCATCGGCAGCTCCTTATGATGCAATCATCGTTATAGCTAACAGCCAAAGATATGGCGGTGGCGGTATCTATAATAACTATACCATATTCACAGCTGATCATGAAAAGAGTGAAGCACTTTTCATGCATGAGTTCGGACATGGTTTTGGTGGACTGGCAGATGAGTATTTTTCTTCTACAGTCTCTTACGAGAATTTTTACCCCAGTGGTGTTGAGCCGACCGAACCCAACATTACTGCTTTGTTGGATACGAATCATATTAAATGGGAGGACTATCTTACACCTGGAATTGAAGTTCCTACCCCATGGGGTCAGGATCAGATAGCTGCGCTTAAGAAACAACAGCAGGTCTATGATCAAAAGATGGAGCAAGAGATTGAAAAAATGGAACGTAAGGGAGTTTCCGACCAGGCGATAAAGAAAATCCGTGAAAAATTTACCGGCAAAAATGCTGAAATTGCCCGGCAGATTGACCGGATTCAGGAAAAACACCAAAAAAAATATGCGGGGAAAATCGGTGTTTTTGAGGGGGCGGGCTACCGGGCTAAAGGATTATATCGTTCGGAGATCGGGATAAATATGTTTGATTATGATAAGTTTACCTTTGGAAAAGTCAGTGAAGCAGCCATCCTTAAAGTAATACAAAGTTATACAGAATGATTTGAAGCGGTCAAGCCGGACAAACCATTTATTAAGGCACATACTATGGGCATAAAAATTCTAGCTACAGCAGATCTTCATTTGGGCAGAGCTGCTTCAGGCTTACCTGAAGATGCGCCTGAAAGATCGACAAAATATACCTGGGAGCGTCTGGTAGGGTGGTCGGTACAGCATAAGGTTCATTTGCTTTTGTTGGCCGGCGATATTGTGGACGAAGAAAACCGTTATTTTGAAGCAATAGGTCCGTTGCAGTCTGGATTTGAGCGACTTAAGAAGGAGGGGATAGAGGTGTTCATGGTTGCCGGGAATCATGATCACGGCATTTTAAGCCAGATTGTTGACAACAACCAATATGAACATGTGCATATGCTGGGATCGGATGGTAAATGGGAAAGTCGAATTTTTTCAACAGGAGAACAACATGTTCGGATTACCGGATGGTCTTTCACACAGAAATATGTAACCGAGGGACCTCTGGAAGCGGCAGGACAAATTGATCATGACCGCAATACCATGACCATTGGCATGCTACACGGCGATACCTATGCGCTCGACAGCAAGTATGCTCCTTTAAATCCTGATCACCTGGCCGAAATGCCTGTAGATGCCTGGATATTGGGTCATATCCATAAACCTGTTGAATTGAAAGCTTCAGATCCTTATATAGCTTATACCGGTTCGCCTCATGCATTAAATCCCGGAGAACCGGGAATGCACGGGCCCTTGTTTATTGACATAGCAGATAAACAGAGCATTACCATAAAAAGAATTCCCATTTCACCAGTACGCTATGAGACCATCACTATACCTATTGATAGATCGGTTGATGCGGAAAGATTTCGGGATCTGCTTTCCGGGGAATTGTTTCAGGCTGCCCGTAATTTGATACCCCAGTTGGAATCTGTTGCTTATTTAATATATGATGTCATTCTTGAAGGCGAAAATACTTCTATTGAAGTCATTGATAACTGGAAACAACAGATATTGGATTATGAGACTGAGCTGGAGACAGGAACCAGAGTTTATGTGAGAAAAGTGGTCAACCGTGGTCAACCGGCAGTGGATAACCTGGAAGAACTTGCTGAGCAATTGTCCCCGGCAGGTAAACTTGCCGAAACCATCCTTGCCATTCAAAAAAGCCGTTCTACCCCATTTTTAAATGAGCTGATTCAGGATTGGTTCAGCAATGTGAAACGGGTCAGTGAAGCAAATGTTTATCATACCCTGAGAAAAGCAAGTCGTATACCGGAAGGTCAGGAAGCGCAAGCCAGAGAGTATATTTTGGAAGAATGCAATCGTTTGTTGGGTGCTCTTTTGGCCCAGCAGAAAAAGGAAAAGGTTTAACGCATGCAGCAAGTACCGTTTATCATCAAGGAGCTTTCTATAGATAAGATGCCGGGTTTTCCCAAAGGAATGGAGCCTTTTAAAGCCATTTCACCGCACATTAATATTGTGGCGGGACCGAATGCTTCCGGCAAAAGTTCTACGGCCCGTGCTATCCATCAAATGGTATGGCATAGAAAAGATTATTTCATCCAAGCTGAGGGGTTTGCAGATATAGGGGGTGATAGCTGGAAGATTAAATTGGATTTTGGCCATATAGAAATCCAAAGAAACGGTCAGGAAGATATGCTTTCCGGGTTTCCATCATCTGAGACGCAAAACCGCTATATGCTGGCCCTCCATGAATTGGTGAATACCGATGAAAAGTTGCTGGCCAGCCATATTGTCCGGGAATCCATCGGAGGGTACAATCTGGAAGCGGCTGCTGAAAAACTCGGATATTCTGCCACCGTTAGAAGTAAGACTTCTGCTGAGTACAGAAAAGTTCAGGAAGCGGAAAATAACCTGAAGGCTGTTCAGCAAAATCAAGGGAGATTGATAAAGGAAGAGGAACGGCTCCAAAATCTTTATTCAAGGCAAAAAAGGGCGCGTGAAGCCTCAACATATAAAGATTTTTATGATCGGATTATCGTATATCTTGAAGCCAAACAGAAAGTTGAGCAAAATAAGAGATCATTCGCCCTGTATCCAACAGTTATGGAGCGGTTGAACGGAGAAGAATATTCCAGGATACAGGAATTGGAAAAAGACATTGCGCATGCTGAAAAAGACTTGCGGGATAAACAAAAAAAGATTGAAAAGGATCAGGTAGAGCTGAAGGCATTGAATCTGCCTGATGGAGGGGTCAGCGATATCATTTTAGGGGAGCTGGATGAAAGGATAAGTACCTTAAAGGAGGAGGAACGGGAAATAAGGGAGATAAATCAAAAGATATTACATCACGAAACCGAGGCCAACAGCTTTCTCAATGATATTGATCCGTCCATTGATCCTGCAACGTGGAAGGGAATTGATCTGGGGAATTTACAAAATCTGGAGCATTTTCTTTTTCAGGCCCACCAAACCATCGTACAATATCAATATCTACAAACAGAGATCCAGGAACTGCAAAAACATGTTGAATCCTCCCCTTCTGTTCCAAGCGAGTTATTGAAACAGGGCATCGGTATTTTGAGCTATTGGCTGCAGAGTCAAAGAAACAGCAAGGGTACCTCCCGTAGATGGGTGATAATACTTACCAGTGCAGGAGGTATCCTTGCTGCATTGGTTTATTTTACCGGCTGGCCGGCATTAACAGGAATTCTTTTACTGTCCTTTCTGGCATATCTTGCTTTAAAATCAGAGGCTTCTGAAACACTTTCTATCCGTGAATCAGATTATCAGGCTAGCGGTCTTCCTTTACCGGAAAGCTGGACCATAGAGCAGGTTAGGGAAACCTTGCAAATGCTGGTCGAAAAATTTCAGGCCGCCAAAAAAGTAGAAATGCATCACCAAAGACTTGAACAAGCGATGGGTGAATTGGAAGGGATCAATGATCGGCTGAAGGAAATACAAAAAACGTATGATCAATGGATTGAATTATTAAAGACAGCGCCTCCCCTGCCGAAAGAAGACACCAGAAGCTACAGTGGTCTTTACATGTTTATCATGAACCTGAATAAATGGCAGCGAGCCCGAACAGAGGCTGAAAAGTTTAAAAGCCAGCAGAAAGAATTGATCATCAACCGAAACAAACTTTTAAATTTGATTAATACCCGGTTTGAAGCGTGTCTTACAGAAAAAGGACAGGATTACGGGGAAGTTGAATCCCTTTTTAAAAACTTGAAAGAACAGGAAGCAAAGCGAAGAAATTACATAGCTGAAATTCAGCGTCAGGAAGAGATTGTTGAGGAACGGTCAAAAGATATTCGCAAAGGAAAAGAGAAACTTGGGGATATCTATCAAAAGCTGGGAGTGGAGTACGGAGACAAAGAGCGTATCAGACAGTTGGTTGAACAATTGGATACTTATCAAACAGTAAGGGAAAATTATGTTTTTTCCAATCGCCAGTTAACCGAAAAATGGCATCAGGTAAAAGGTCATTCGTTGCATGAGCAAATGGGAGAATCTGTATATTATTTTACTCTGGATCATGCCCGGGAGAAGGCTCAAGGGTATAAAGAAGAAGCAGGGAAGCTGGAAGCGGTTAACAAGGAGATTACTGAGATTGAAACCCATATCCATAATGCTAAAAAAGGCAATGCCCTGGAGGAGGCCCAGTTAAAAAGGCAGCAGGCGCTTGATGAATTGGAAGCGCTCTATGAACAGAACCTTTCATCCGTAACCGGAAAATTGTTAGTTGACCGATTAAAGCGAGATACCAGAGAACATAATCATCCTGCGGTTTTTAATCGCGCTAACCAACTTTTTAACAGAATTACAGGCGGGCGGTATGAGCTTATGCTCCATGGTCAGGATGAAGCTGCATTCACAGCTTTGGATACCGTGCTAAGGGAAGGGCAGCAATTGAGTGAGCTTTCTACCGGAACCCAAATTCAACTGTTATTATCTGTAAGGCTTGCATTTATTGAAAGCCAGGAGACATCTATCAAACTCCCTTTATTGGCTGATGAATTGCTTGCCAATAGCGATGATGTGAGATCGCGTGCTATCATTGATGCTTTGGTCGAGATTAGCCGGGATGGAAGACAAATATTTTATTTTACAGCCCAGGCAGATGAGCTCGCCAAATGGAAATCTTACCTTGCCGCTTCTAAAGATATAACTTATGAGACGATTCTGTTAACAGGTAAAAGAAATGAAACTGTTGATATCAGGGATGAAAAGATTGTTGATGCGTATGCCCCTGAAATGAATCAAATTCCTTCACCTGAAAACAAAAGTCACGAGCAATACGGGAAAGAACTGGATGTCCCTTCATTTGATCCCCTGACCGATGAAATAACCCAGATTCATCTTTGGTATCTCTTAGAGGATAATCAATTGCTATACCGTTGCCTGAAAAATGGGCTTACATTTTGGGGGCAGTTAGACAGTTACCTGAAATATGGCGGTAAAATGAAAGGTCTGGATGAAACCCAAATCCGCAAGTTGAACGATCAGGTTAAAGTCATTCGGCGTTTTCAGGAACTATATGTTCAGGGCAGGTCTAAACCCGTTGACAGAAGCATATTGCTTGAGTCGGGGGCCATATCAGAAAAATTTATGGACAAAGTAGATGAGCAATTAAAAGCCCTTAGAGGCAATCCGGCAGCATTACTCCGTACGCTTAGTGAGGGGAAAGTGCAGGGATTTCGGAAGAATAAAATAGAGGAACTTGAACAGTTTTTATTGGAAAATGGATATATCGATGATCAAGCGCCCCTGCAACCTGAAGCCTTGTGGATTAATCTGAAAGCTTTGATCTCAACGCTCAGCATTGATCAAAGGGAAGCAGAAAAATTAATTTATCGGTTCATGCCTACATAATAAAAATTAAAAATTAATGATGATGAAAAAGTTGTATGTACTCATTTTGTCCGCTGCAATGCTGAGTATTTTGTTAAAGCCGGCAGGGGGCCAGGAACTTTTTTCAAGCCAAACCATTCACATGGGTGTGATTGCATCGGATCTTGACCGTTCACTGGAATTTTACCAGGAAGTTATCGGAATGAAACATACCGGATCTTTTGGTGTTGAAAAAAATATGGCAAAGCAATCGGGATTGAGTAATGGTATTCCTTTTGAAGTAGAGGTCTTAAAACTTGGAACAGGAGAATCAGCAACCCGGTTGAAACTGATGAGCTTTGGGAAAAGGGCTGAAAAGCAAGTCAATGATTACATTTATGATCACACGGGTATTCAGTACATAACGATTAATGTGCATGATCTTGCACCCTTTATTAAAAGGATAAAGAAACATCGGGAGACTATACTGGGTAATGGGCCTGTGGATATTGGGGGAAACAGATACTTATTGCTTTTAAAGGATCCGGATGGGACATTTATAGAGCTTATTGGATCCTGGCGTAATATGTGAGGTATTTATAGAATGAAAAAAACCTGCCAGCGGTATGCACCAGCTGACAGGTTTAGAATCACCAAACTATATGAAAGCAGCACTAACATGAACAATACAGGTTAAAGGTTTCCTGAAAATCCCCAAACGTTTTGATGTTTTGAAAACCTACATCTGCCATTAAAGAACGCGTATATTCCTGGCGCAAGGGATAAAGATTCAGGTGATGAACGGAACCATCTTCAAATTTGTCATTAAATCGCACCAGTTCATTATCAATGGGTTCCGGTTCTAGCTTAACCTTTGTTTATTTTTCTTGCGTTTTTGTTAAATTTATAACTCCTCCCGCTTTTCTTATCCAAGATCTTCAAATGTCAAACAAGGTTGAAACTGATATGTTCAGGAATTTGATTATAAATAAGGGGTATGCCAGGCTATTGCGGAACCATGCCCGATTGTTGGGCCCTATTGGGACAAGATTTTAAATAAGAAAACTTACTATTGCCATGTAATCAAACTTTTACAATTAACAACAACAGCTTTGGGGATGTGGGATAGAGATAAAATGTTTCAACAAGAATTGAATCAGATAAATCTTTTAAGCAGGTTATTATTGGGACATTTTTTCAATTTGCGGAGTGCACTATTTTTGATTTGGCGCACCCTTTCTTTTGAGAGATTAAGATATTGCGCAATTTCTCCCAGGGAGGCAGGGTTTTTTCTGTTCAATCCAAAGAATAATTCAATAATCCTGGCTTCTTTAGGTGTAAGTGTTTTAAGGGCAGTGTTAATCTCCTGCTTCATGGAATCATTCAAAAGATTTTCATCCGGAGTGGGTTCCTCTGAAAAGCATAATGTGTCTACCAGGGAATTTTCTTCCGTTTCTCTACCGGGTAGAGGAGCATCAAGGGAATGATGCCGGGATTTAATCTTGATGGTTGTAGCCACAATCTCTTCGGTAAGCTTTGTTTGATTGGCTATCTCTTCATCCGTCGGTTCTCTTTGGTGTTGCTGTTCAAGTTTGGAAATGGCCTGGTTAATTTTGTTGACATCAGCAATTCTGTTCAATGGTAAACGGATCATACGTGATTGTTCTCCTATAGCTTGAATAATGGCCTGCCTTATCCACCAAACAGCATAAGATATGAATTTGAATCCTCTCGTCTCATCAAATTTTTGGGCTGCTCTGATCAATCCCAGATTGCCTTCATTAATCAAATCTGAAAGGTTGAGGCCCCTGTATTGATATTGCTTTGCAACAGAAACAACAAACCTTAAATTACAAAGGGTAAGGCGTTCCAGCGCTTTGGTATCACCACTTTTGATCCGCCGGGTAAGTTCAACTTCCTCTTGCGCTGATAGCAGCTCATATTTACAAATATCCTGAAAATATTTGTCAATGGAATCGTTTGAGCGATCGGTAACTTGCTTGGATATGATTAATTGTTTCATGAGAATCCGGGCTGTGAGACCATACTATTTCCTGTAATAACGTTTTTTTGGCTTGGCAATGTTTACTTTTACATGCCTGCCATCTATTTCCTTACTGTTCATTTCCTGGATGGCTTTTTTTCCTTCTTCTGCATGTTTCATTTCTATGAAACCATATCCCATACTTTCGCCGGTTTCTTTGTCTATTATGATTCTTACAGCGTTTACTTCACCATATTTTTCAAATATGGACCGTAATTTATCCTCATCAACGGTGAAATTGAGGTTACTGATATAGATGTTCATGGTTAATATTTTGGGGATTGATGTGCACATATCGGTCTGGATGATCTCGTATTCGATACGATAAAATTTATGCTTGTTGCGCGATGTATGATGCAAAGGATTCCATGATGCCTTTTTGTCCCGAATTCAGGCTGTATTATTCATTTTTTGCATAATACAGGCCAGAAGCATGCTTAGCAAAACCGAAAGATACATCTTTTTTCGAAAAATGCCAGAATATTTTTTCATTGATAATCTTTTTTAGGGGGAAAATAATAAAGTCAAACTGACGTTTAACTAATACCTATAATGTATTGAAATAAAATTGGGTAAACAATTTTAAGCGTATGGGTGTTATTGTGTTTAGGGCTTATTTACAAGTAAATTAGGGTTTATTATGCATGAATAAAGCAGGTTAAAAAACGGATGATCAATAAAAAGGAATTCTTAAAGACGTGTAGATAGTGGATTTAAGCATCTCAAACTATGAAAAATCAATTTATCATTATATGTATACTGCTTGCAGGGTTATTTATCATTTCAGGATGTGAAAAGGAGAATAACGCCCCGAGTTGTTTTATTTCCAGTCCTTCATCAAACACCAAGATAACAAAGGATACCAAAGTAAATATTGTTGTTGAGGGGAAGGATATGGACGATAATCTGAAGTATTGCCGGTTGCTCATCAATGGAGAATCGGTAGCTGTTGTGAATAAATTTCCATTGGAATATGATTGGAGAACAACGCAGGTTCGAGCCGGTGATTACAATATACGGGCAGTAGCTACGGATAAAAAGGGAGCAGTTGCAGAAGACCTGATCACTGTATCCGTTGTTTTGGCTCCCGGTATACAAAAATGGAGATTTAGAACAGAAGATGCCATAAGATCGTCTCCTGCCATTGGACCCGATAATACCATTTATATCGGATCAAGGGATAAAAACCTTTATGCCGTTCATCCAGACGGTACCCAAAAGTGGCAGTTTGAGACAGGCGGTGATATCTTTTCTTCTCCTGCTATTGCCGAAGACAATACAATATATATAGGATCGGATGATTGCTATCTTTATGCCATCAATCCGGATGGCACCCTAAAATGGAAATTTAAAACCAATGGCAATATTCGCTCATCGGCAGCCATTGGTTCAGATGGGATGATTTACATAGGATCAAGGGATCAGTATCTTTATGCGGTGCATCCTGACGGAACGCAAAACTGGCAGTTTAAAACCGGTGGCGAGATACAGTCTTCCCCGTCCATTTGGACCAACGGTATTATTTTTGCTTCATCCGGAGACGGGTATCTTTATGTTCTTAATCCCGATGGCAGCCAAAGATGGAAATTTCAAACCTCTTATAATTTTCCCGTGACAGTGGGAAGAGATCAAACAATGTATGAGGGAAAGGAAGATCATCGTCTTTATGCACTTAATCCCGACGGCACAGAAAAGTGGAATTATAAAACAGGCGGCGACATCTATTCCTATCCTGCTATTGGTGCGGATGGCAGTATTTATGTCGGATCATGGGACAATATGCTATACGCCATCAATTCGGATGGTACCTTAAAATGGCGGTTCAGAACCCATGGTGATATATGGTCTTCTCCTGTTATAGGCCCGGACAATACCATTTATGTGGGATCAGATGATCATTACCTCTATGCGATACAAGGGGAAACTGGTTTGGGAGAAAGCTCGTGGCCAATGTTCCGGCATGACCTGAGGCACACAGGAAGGAATCATTAATGCATTTTTGTCCACAAGCCCAGATGCAATATAACCCTGATGACAACCTCTGCATTTATTTGCACCAAGGGGATAGTAGGTGAAACGCAAGTTTTCGAGGGAAATATATCGCAATACGCTAAAATCAAAAAAAGAGTTACAATTTACACTTTGTAAC
>CAYYLT010000113.1:0-10538 GCA_964472385.1 uncultured Bacteroidales bacterium | reverse complement strand
CAATAAATGTAGGATATTTTTTTCATGACCAGCGAACAAGTATCTAAAAACAACTGTAAATAAGGAACTTGAACAATAAAATAAAAAAGCCTTTTCACACATTGAATTTAAAGGTAATGATATCCCCATCCTTGACGATATATTCTTTGCCCTCCTGAAAGATCTTTCCGGATTCCTTGCAGGCTGCTTCCGAACCTTGTTCGGTGAAATCATGGTATTTAATCACGTCAGCTTTAATAAAACCCCGCTCAAAATCGGAATGGATCATTCCTCCGGCTGTAGCAGCCGTGGTACCTTTTTTAACAGTCCAGGCCCGCACCTCCTTAGGTCCGACTGTAAAGAATGTCTCCAGATGCAGAAGCCGGTAAGCAGCCCTTATCAAACGCCCAAGTCCGGATTCCTCAAGACCCATATCCTCAAGGAACATCTGCCTTTCTTCTTCCGTTTCCAGGTCTGCGATCTCAGCTTCAACGGAAGCAGCCACAACAACAACCTCAGCATCCTCATGATTAACAGCCTGTTTTAGATCTACAACATATCCATTGCCCTTTACAACAGAAGGTTCATCCACATTGCAAACATAAAGTACCGGTTTATCCGTGAGAAGCTGCAGATCCCTCATCATTTCCTTTTCCTCAGCAGAATATTCCAGCTCACGTACAGGCCTGCCCTGGGAGACGTGTTCATCCAATTTTTCCAAAAACTGCATAAGCTTTTTGGCCTCCTTATAACCCGATTTTGCCTGTTTTTCAACCTTTTGCATCCTGTTCCGAATAGTCTCCAAATCCTTAAGCTGCAATTCAGTATCTACCACTTCTTTATCCCTTACCGGATCAACCGTAGCATCCACATGAACCACATTATCATCATCAAAACACCGCAGGATATGGATGATAGCATCAGTTTGACGAATATTGGCCAGAAACTGGTTGCCCAACCCCTCTCCCCTGCTGGCGCCTTTTACCAAACCTGCAATATCTACAAACTCTATAGTTGTAGGCACTACCTTTTCAGGCTTAACCAGTCCAGCTATTCGAAACAACCGTTTGTCGGGCACAGGTATGGTGCCTATGTTCGGATCAATCGTGCAAAATGGATAATTCGCCGATTCGGCCCGGGCATTGGATAAGCTGTTGAATAAAGTCGACTTCCCAACATTCGGTAAGCCTACAATTCCGCATCGTAAGGGCATGAAAGCAATGGTTTTTATGGTTCAGATAGCCTGTATTCCATGCAGGCAAAAGATGCAAAAATATATTATTTTCCTTTCTCAGGCTACAATCACATCAACATTAAAATTTAAATTTGGCTGATAAATCAAATGGTGCGGAAAAACATAATCCGGGACGGTTCGTTTATATCAATTGCAGGGTTAGTTGTCATATCAAATAAACTGGAGCTCAACGCATTGTATATGCGCCAGGCTAAGAAGGCGTCAAGAAAAAGGCATGCGAATCTGCATCATATTAAATTTGTAACAACAGATAACGCATTCATAATGATATGCATCCCCAACATGATCAAACAGCCATAACCGTTATCCTGATGAGACCTTCGGGTCACATGTTGATGCAATTAAGAGATAACGGAAAAGGCAAGGCTATTCCTTATCCCGAAATGTGGTGTTTGCCGGGAGGAGGATGTGATCCGGGAGAATCGCCCATGCAAACAGTGGTTCGGGAGATGTGCGAGGAATATCATTTGCATATTGATCCTGCTCAATGCAGGTATATAACCACATATATTCATGACCATATGGATGACCATGTATACCTTTGCAGGATAAAAGAAAATGCAAAGCCCAAATTGCATGAAGGAAAAGCCATGGCCTGGAAAAAGCTTACCGAGATCAAAAAACTTAACCTGGCCTGGCAACAAAATCAAATCCTCCCGGCTATCGAAAAATATATCAATTGCATGTAATGGTTGTCCTTGTCCCTTCATTAATTCAGCGGCCTGTTAATGCGCCTCCTTTAATTAGAGTCTGTCTATAAACTCAAAATTAATCCTTCCTGCCCATTGTGCTGTCTAAAAAGTTTGGTATATTATGCCAATGATAATATCAGACAGAGAGATAATAACTCCAAGAAACTTTTATTTTTACCGGTCCGTTATGATGGTGGGAGATACGATCAAGACAAAGACAAAGTATTATGACAGAGCAAAACAATAAAGCCACAAAGGACTATCAAAAGCTGCTGGCCGAAAACAAAGAACGGTTAAAGGAACTGTCCTGCATCAATCAGACGAGTGAGATCATCAATGAACAAAAGTCCATTGAAGAGACCCTTCAAAAGATAGCCCTCATTTTACCCAATGGCTGGCAATATCCGGAATACACAACAGCCCGCATTTATTATCAGGACAAGGAATACCGGAGTTCAGGCTTTCAACAGTCATCCTGGGTCCAACGCCAACATTTTGAAACCATTGAAAATAAAACAGGTAGCATTGAGATCTTTTACACCAAAAAATTCAACACCCTGGATGAAGGGCCTTTTCTCAAGGAAGAGCGGGATCTCATCAATAACCTGGCCAACATGATTGTGGGTTATATCAACAGCATAAAAGCCAAAGCAATAATTACCCGCAATTACCAGGTAAAAGAAGCGTTGGTAAAGGACCATCCTTCCAAATTACCGCTGAATAGCAGGCAACTACTCCAGAAATTCCTGAACAACTACAATGCCGACCGGGATATATTGCATGATCTGATGCCTTTTATGGTGAAAGAGATTTTATTGGTTGCCAATTTATACGATGCTTTCAGCATTGAGAAGGAAGGCCGGTTTACCGATCATATCCTTGGGGAATACCACCAGCTGAACCTGACCTCACTTCCGCGTGTAACAGGTGTATCCAATGAAACAGATGCCCTGAGGCAGATGGAGGAAAGACATTTTGACATGGTGATCCTAATGATGGGGGTGGATAAAAAGCAACCGATGTTCATTGGCAAAATTCTGAAGAAAAAATTTCCTTATATCCCTCTGTTCTTATTGCTGAACAACAACAGCGACCTGGAGTATGTGGATACCCATCCCACAGATATGCGTGTTTTTGATAACATCTTTGTATGGAATGGCGATTCCAAGGTATTTTTCACCATGGTCAAGCTGCTGGAAGACCGGGTTAACCTGGAAAATGACACAAAAATCGGATTAACCCGGGTTATTCTGCTTGTTGAGGACTCTATCCGCTATTATTCGCGCTATTTGCCCATGCTGTATCAGATCATCCTGGAACAGACCAAGCGGCTTATCGAGGATGTGAATACTGATGACCTCTATAAAGTACTTAAACTGCGCACACGTCCCAAGATCATCATGGCTTCATCTTATGAGGAGGCCATGAGTTTTTTCAACAAATACAAAGACTATTTGCTTTTTCTTATATCAGATATTGACTTCCCAAGAAATAACCAAACGGATCCGGAGGCAGGCTTTGACCTGGTCAGAAAGGCCAAGAAGGAACTACCCAACCTGCCTACCATTTTGCAATCTTCTAATCCCAGGAATGCAGAAAAAGCTTACCAGATAAAAGCCAATTTTATCAACAAAAATTCCGAAACGCTCCTGCAGAATCTTAAAAGCTTCATCAACTATCATTTGGGATTTGGCCATTTTGTTTACCGCGACAACAAAGGAAGGCAAATAGCAGTAGCCAAATCGATGGATGAATTTGAATCCTATCTGAAAACCGTTCCTTCCAATTCACTGATCTATCATGCAGTAAAAAATCAATTCTCATTGTGGTTGATGGCCCGGGGTGAAATCCAGATCGCTAAGATCATCAATCCTTTAAAAGTAAGTGATTTTGATGATGCCGAACAGATGCGGAATTTCCTGATCAACATTCTGGAATTGTACCGCAACGAGCAGGAAAAGGGTAAAATCGTCAATTTCAGCGAGCATGCCATTCTGGAAGAAACCAACATTGTCAGTTTATCGCCCGGGGCATTGGGAGGCAAAGGCCGGGGAGTGGCTTTCATCAATACGCTGATATACAATTTTAAATTCAATGAAATGCTGCCCGACATCAACCTGAGAACGCCAAGAACCGCCATTATTGGTACCGATGAGTTTAATATGTTTCTGGAGAAAAACAAGCTGGCTGACAGGATATACAGTGAAAAAGACTACAGCAAAATCAAATCTTGGTTTCTGGAGTCCAGGCTTTCTTTCGAACTGGAAAAAAGACTCAATATCTTTCTTAAATATATCACCAAACCACTTGCCGTGCGATCTTCAAGTCTTTTTGAAGATAGCATTACCCGTCCGTTTTCCGGGGTATTTGACACCTTCATCATTCCGAACAACCATCCGGACTTCAGGCAGCGGCTGAAACAACTACAGGATGCCATTAAACTGGTATTTGCATCCATATACTCAAATCAGGCCAGAAACTATTTTCAGGCAGTAGGACATAAAATGGAAGAAGAAAAGATGGCAGTCATTCTGCAGGAACTTGTCGGAAACCCTTATGAGAATTACTATTATCCGCATATCAGCGGCATAGCCCAATCGCATAATTTCTATCCTGTAGCGCATATGAAACCTGAAGAGGGATTTGCTATGGCAGCCGTTGGGCTGGGCCAGTATGTTGTCGACGGCGAACAGGCCTACCGGTTCTCCCCTTCTTACCCAAAGCTTCAGATATATTCGACTAAAGACCTGGTCAAAACCTCACAAACATCTTTCTATGCCGTTGATCTAGACAATAAAGATATTGATCTGAGGTATGTCTCTCACGGAGGCTTGGTCAAACTGGATATCGACAAAGCCGAAAAACATGGCAACCTCAAGCATTGTGCCTCCGTCTATAATCCGGATAACGACCGCATCGAACCAGGTACCGATGCCAACGGCCCAAGGGTCATCAACTTTGCCGATATTCTCAAATTTGACTATATTCCCCTGGCGCAATCCCTTAACAAAATACTGGAAGTGGTCAAAGAGGCACTGGGTACTGATGTGGAAATAGAATGGGCAGTTGATTTGAGTAAATCGCAAAAAGGACTACCCTCATTTTACCTGTTACAGATCAAACCGCTGGTAGGTCATGAAGAAGAACAAACCATCGAAATGGACAAAATTGAGAAAAAGGATTGCGTATTATTTTCAGAAAGAAGCATGGGAAATGGTATCGTTCAAAATATCAGAGATGTGGTATTCATTGACCGGGAAAAATTCGATAATAGCCAAACCATGACAATGACCCGGGAAATAGAAGCAATGAATTGGAAGATGCAGCAAGAGGGGAAGAAATATGTACTTATCGGCCCAGGTCGGTGGGGTACAAGAGATAAATTCATAGGGATCCCGGTTGTATGGTCACAAATTTCCAATGCAGCGGTAATAGTGGAAATCGGACTGAGAGACTACCCCCTGGAAGCTTCGCTGGGATCACATTTCTTCCATAACCTAACCTCCATGAATGTGGGCTATCTGTCTATTGCCGACAATACCGGTAACAACTTCATTAACTGGGAAGCCCTTGATCATCAACCCATCATCAACCAAACGGAATACTTTAAACACGTAGAATTCAGAAATCCCTTACAAATCGTTATGAATGGAAAAAAAATGAAATCAGCAGTGGTGGTGCATGATCCGGAAAGCACCGAAAATGAATAACGAAATCTTTTTTGACGTTCGAACAACAACATTCAGGATATGTCATATTACACACAACATAAGAACGCTCTGCATTTAGACTTAAGCGATACCTCATTCAATCTGCTGATGCAAAAGCGCATCCATAAAGTGCTGCTTATAGCAAGCAGCTACAATGCTTTCATGATCGAAGAGGACGGCAGGATTGACGAACAAATTTTTAATGAGTATGTTTCGCTGAACCTGCGTTATCCACCTGTATTTGTTATGGCTCACTCGGCTGAACAGGCATTTGAAAAAATGCAAAACGAACAGATCGATTTGGTTATCAACATGTTAACGATCGGCGGATACGACACTTTTGGTCTGGCCAATGCCATAAAAGAAAAATACCCGGAAATTCCCATTGTGGTGCTGACACCTTTTTCCCGGGAAGTCTCCATGCGGATACAACATGAAGACCTAAGCGGTATCGATTATGTTTTTTGTTGGCTGGGCAATGCCGATCTTTTGCTGGCCATCATCAAGCTTATAGAAGACAAGATGAATGCCGAGCACGATGTGGAAGTGGTTGGTGTACAAACCATCCTTTTGGTAGAAAATTCCATACGTTATATTTCTTCTTACCTGCCCAACATTTACAAAATCATACTCAAACAATCGAAAGAATATGTCAGGGAAGCCCTCAATGAGCACCAGCGCATGCTGCGCAAAAGAGGAAGACCTAAAATCCTGCTTGCCACCAACTATGAAGAGGCAGTGGAGCTGTTCGAAAAATATAAGTACAACCTGCTCGGGGTTATCTCAGATATGAGCTATAACCGGCATGGAAAAAGAGACAGGTTTGCCGGTCTGCGTTTGTGTGAAAAAGTAAGAAGTCACGATGAATTTATCCCCTTCCTGCTGCAATCCTCTGAGCGGAAAAATGAGGAACTGGCAAAGATATACCATGCCGGCTTTTTGCATAAATATTCCAAATCCCTTACCATTGCGTTGCGGAATTATATCATCCAACAATTTGCCTTCGGTGAGTTTGTATTCAGGCATCCTCAAACCATGGAACCCATAGGACGTGCATATGACCTGCAGTCACTCCAGGAGATGATCATGAAAATACCGGATGACTCACTGGCATATCATGCAAGCAGAAACGATCTCTCCAAATGGCTTAACGCAAGGGCCATATTCCCCATCGCCCAGCTATTTAAATATCTGAAATTAAGTGATTTTAGCTCCATTGATACGGTAAGGGATTATATTGTAAAGGCCATCCGCAGTTACCGGATGAACAAAGGAAGAGGTGTCATTGCCAAATTTGACAAGAACAGCTTTGATGAATACCTGATATTTTCAAGAATAGGAGAAGGCTCCATTGGCGGGAAAGCTCGCGGGCTGGCTTTTGCCAATTCCGTGATCAAAAGAAACAGGCTTTTCGATAAATACAACGGAATTTTCATAACCATTCCCCGTACCGTAGTGCTCAGCACCGACATCTTCGATGAGTTCATGGAAGGAAACGAGCTTTATCAGATCGGCCTGTCAGAACGAACCGATCAGGAGATCCTGAACCATTTCATTGAGGCCCGTTTACCCAGCAGAATATATCAAGACCTTTATGCTTTTGTGTCGGTCGTTAAAAATCCCATTGCCGTTCGTTCATCCAGCAAACTTGAAGATTCTCATTATCAGCCATTTGCAGGGATATACAACACCTATATGGTGCCCCGGAACCCCGATAACACCAGAATGATACAACTCCTGTCCATGGCCATCAAAAGTGTGTATGCTTCGGTATATTTCAAGAACAGTAAAGCCTATATGTCGGCAACCTCCAATATAATTGATGAAGAAAAAATGGGCATCATCCTCCAGGAGGTTTGTGGTTCAAAATATCATGACAGGTTCTATCCTACCCTTTCCGGAGTAGCACGTTCAATCAATTTCTACCCGGTAGAACCTGAAAAGTCAGATGAAGGGATTGCCAGCATTGCTTTCGGTCTGGGGAAACAAATTGTGGATGGCGGCGTATCCCTAAGATTCTCGCCCAAGCACCCCAAAAGGATCATTCAGCTTTCCACCCCCGAGATGGTGTTACGGGACACCCAAAAATATTTTTATGCCCTTGACCTGAACCCCGAACATTTTGTTCCCTCTACCAATGAAGGTGTTAATTTGCTAAGATTAAGGATCAAAGAAGCTGAGAAGGACCAATCTCTCAAGCATGCTGCTTCTACGTATGACCTTCAGAATCATATGATCCGGGAGGGGACCATACATAAAGGAAAAAAGCTCATCACTTTTGCCAATGTATTAAAGCACAAGACCATCCCGTTGGATGAAATACTGCAGGATTTGCTGGCCGTATTTGAAAAAGAGATCAACAATCCTATTGAAATTGAATTTGCTATAGATCTGAACACTTCCAAAGATGAACCGGTAATTTTCAATTTTCTGCAGATCCGTCCGATCGTAAGTACCGAGAAGGACAATCATTTTGACATGGAAGAAATTGATACAACGCAAACGCTGATCTACTCAGAATCGGCCCTTGGCAACGGTCAGATTGATTTGTATGATGTGGTTTATGTGAAACCTGAAAATTTCTCATCTTTTAAAAGCAAAGAGATCGCTGAGGAATTGGGGGAACTAAATGAAGCATTCCGCAAGGAAAACAGGAATTATTTACTGGTAGGCCCGGGCAGATGGGGTACTGCAGATTCCAGCCTGGGCATACCGGTGAAGTGGGGTCAAATATCTCAGGCAAGGGTAATTGTTGAATCCGGCATGGACAATTATCGCATAGATCCCAGCCAGGGAACCCACTTTTTTCATAACCTTACCGCTTTCAGGGTTGGCTATTTTACAGTCAATACTTACATAGATGAGGGGATCTATGACCTGGACTATCTTGACAGCCTTCCGGCCGAGTTTGAAAATGAACACCTCAGACACATCCGTTTTGATAACCCCCTGAAGGTTCAGATTGACGGTAAACACAGCAAAGGAGCTGTTTTCAAACCGCCCGGCTCATCTTGATAACAGACAATGATCCTGAAAAACATGAGCAAAATCATAAATTAAAGTAAATTAAAATTTGGTGATCAAAGAATTTCAACTTATTTTGGTTTGGTGGTTCCATCGTTAGCGTACTTTGCTTCCTTTGGCTTTGAACAAACCCTTGAAAAATAAAGATTACAACACCCAATGCTGATCCAACTATAAATTTCATACCCATGAACGTAGATAAATTAATGAACGAGCTGGAAAAGAAACACCCGGGAGAGGTTGAGTATCTCCAGGCTGTAAGAGAAGTGCTGGAATCCATTGCGGATGTATATAATGATAATCCTCAATTTGAAAGTGCTGCTGTTATTGAAAGGCTGGTAGAACCTGACCGGATATTCACTTTCAAGGTACCATGGCTGGATGACAGTGGTAACGTTCATGTCAATCTGGGCTACCGCGTACAGTTCAACAATGCCATTGGGCCGTATAAAGGAGGATTAAGGTTTCACCCCAGCGTCAACCTCAGTTCACTCAAGTTTCTGGGTTTTGAGCAGATCTTTAAAAACTCCCTTACTACCCTGCCAATGGGGGGAGCCAAAGGAGGCTCTGATTTTAATCCCAAAGGCAAATCGGACTCAGAGATCATGCGCTTTTGTCAATCTTTTATGACTGAGCTTTGGAGCATTATCGGACCCGAAACCGATGTACCTGCAGGAGATATCGGTGTAGGTGCCAAGGAGATCGGATATCTTTACGGGATGTACAAAAAGCTGGCCAGGGAAAATACAGGTGTTTTCACCGGTAAAGGACTAAGCTGGGGAGGTAGCCTCATACGTCCCGAAGCAACAGGCTTTGGAAATGTCTATTTTGCCAAGGAGATGCTTGCTACCCGTGGTGAATCTTTTGAGGATAAAACCGTAGCCATCTCGGGTTTCGGAAATGTAGCATGGGGTGCAGCGCTTAAAGCCACTGAGCTGGGAGCCAATGTAGTGGCAATATCCGGGCCCGACGGATATATTTATGATCCCGGTGGTATTGCAGAAGAGAAAATCGATTTTATGCTCGAGATCAGAGCAACAAACGAAGATATTGTCAAACCCTTTGCCTACGAATTTGACAGCGCTCAATTTTACGAAGGCAGGAAACCCTGGGAGTTAGAAGTGGATATTGCACTTCCCTGTGCCATACAAAATGAACTCAACAAGGACGATGCCCTGCAGCTGTTGGAAAACGGATGCATCTGTATCTCAGAAGGAGCCAATATGCCCTGTACACCCGAAGCGATCGATGTATTCCTGAATAATGATATCCTGTATGGCCCGGGTAAAGCTGCTAATGCAGGTGGTGTTGCTACCTCCGGCCTGGAAATGACCCAAAATTCTATGAAACTGCATTGGTCAAGCGAGGAAGTTGATGACCGGCTTCACCGGATCATGATTGATATTCACCATGCATGCATCGAAAATGGAAAGGATGAAAACGGAAAGGTGGATTATACGAAAGGCGCTAACATAGCAGGATTCCTTAAAGTTGCCAATGCTATGCTTGATCACGGTGTTATATAATTTACCCCGGATTGCACCTCAAGGTTATTCAACTTGAGTTACTTCGTGGCTAAGAAAGGCCATGGGCATTTTTCCTGTTTTCATCTCTACACCAGCCAAACTGCAACAACCTATACTTACCACCTTAATGGATTTAAAGCAAAAAAACCTTGGCGCTTCCTTTGCGCATCCCTTTGTGGCCCTTGTTGGTTAATTTAGTTGTTCAGGAAGGAGAATTTTTAACCTGTATTATTCATGCCTCAGGTTTTGGGTAGATGCAAGTCGTCAAAAGCCCACGACGTAGTCGCCTGCTTCGGTTTTACTGAAAACCTTTCATTTTGGAAACAACAGATATGTTTACCCTATTGATTTA